>JASHSK010000080.1 GCA_030038755.1 Gammaproteobacteria bacterium | reverse complement strand
GTTCGAGCAGTCGCTGCTCACGCTGCCGGTGAACGGTCGACCCACGAAACTGCTGGTCACCGGCGGGAAGCTGGCCATCTTCGATGCGCTCGATCGTACCAACGGCAAGTACGAGTTCTCCCAGGAGGCCGGCCTGCAGAATCTGGTGGTGCACATCGACCCCAAGACCGGCGCCAAGACCGTCAATCCCGCGTTCGACAATCCCAAGCCCGGACAGAACTACGTCATATGCCCGAGCACCGATGGGGCTCGCAACTGGATCTCGACCTCGTTCGATCCGACCACCGACATCCTGTACGTGCCGCTGCTCGATAACTGCATGAACTTCCACCTGGTGCCGCGTACTGCCGCGCAGGTCGCCGCCGGCGGGGACGATATAAGCCGCGCGCCGATCCCCCCACAAGACAGCGACGGCAAATTCGGCCGCATCGAGGCGATCAACCTCAGGACCCGGAAGATCGTCTGGACGCTGCGTCAGCGCGCGCCCATCGAGAGCTCGACGCTGGCGTCGGCCGGCGGGGTGATATTCAGCGGCTCGCACGATCGCGAGTTCCATGCCTATGCCTCCGCGACCGGCAAGCTGCTGTGGCAGACGACGCTGAACTCCGCGCCGAGTTCCTCGCCGGTCACGTACGACGCCGGCGGCGAGCAGTACGTCGCCGTGGTGGCTGGTGGCGGCAGCTCGATGGACGCGTTTGCCAGCGCACTGACTCCCGAGATTACCGATGCGAACGGCAGCACCACGCTGTGGGTATTCAAGCTGGGCAATATTAGGGCGTCGGGGAACTGAACCCGGGGAATATCACCATGGCAAAAGATGGCAACGCCGCGCTCACGGGTCGCCGCAGATTTCTTCAGAGTCTGGCCGGCGGCAGCGCCGCTGCGGTCGCGCTTTCGCAAAGCTGGACGGCGCACGCCCAGGGGCGCCGCGCCGCCGAGCCCGATATGGATGCCGGCAAGACCGGCTTCAAGATCAAGCGGGTCACGGCTTCCTCGCTCTTCACTCGCGGCGATTTCGATTATGGCGGGGTGAAGAAGACGATGGGCGGGGGCGGCTGTTATGTCGAGATCGAGACCGAAAACGGCACCATCGGCACCGGCATGACCGCCATCGTCGATACCAATGCGGTGGCCTATATCATCAACAGCGCCGCCGGCCGCGCGCTGATCGGTATGGATGCGCTGCGCAACGAGGAAATCTGGAACCGGCTTTACTGGATGCTCTCGCCCCGCGGGCAGACGGGGCTGGCCGGCCATGTCATGTCGTCGATCGATATCGCGGTGTGGGACATCAAGGGCAAGGCGCTGGGGGTGCCGGTCGCCACCCTGCTCGGTGGGGCCCGGGCCAGGGTTCCGGTCTATGCGACCTTCGGTCCCGCCAATTTCACCATCGACGAGCTGGTCGCCGTCGCCACGGCAATGAAGGCGCAAGGCATCGTCAATCTCAAGATGGTGGTGGGCAACGGCGCCATCGAGGCTCGCCACGATGCGGCGATGGACACGATCATCGAGGAGGACATCCAGCGCGTCGCCGCGGTGCGCAAGGCGGTGGGAGACGACGTCAATCTGATGGTTGACGGCAATTGCGGCTTCGATCTGCCGGGGGCGGAGCGCCTCGTCCGCGGGATAATGCCGTACCGGATTACCTTCTTCGAGGAGCCGCTCGCCCAGAACGACGTGCAGCTCATGGCCGAATTACGCAAGCGCACCGGTATTACCCTTGCGGCCGGGCAAAACGATACCCTCGCCTATCAATATCGCGACATGATCCTCGCCGAAGCCGTGGATTACATCCAACCCAATGTGATGATGGCCGGCGGCTATACCCAGGTGGCGAAAATCGCCGGCATGGCGCAGGCCTTCAATATCGATATCACCAACGCCGGGGCCGGGGCGCTGCAAAATATGCATTTGCACGCCGGCCTGCAGAATGGCGGCTATTGCGAATGGCATCTGCCCTGGATGACGTTCGACAAGATCATCTACAGGAACATGCCCGAGCCGGTGGACGGCTTTCTCACCATTCCCGATGTGCCCGGCCTCGGCATCGTACCCGACCAGGACGCCATCCGCGAAGCCTCCAAGCCGCCGCGCCGCGGCGGGGGTGGCAGCGGCGGCGACTAGGCGTCTGTGGAGGCGTCTGTGGGCGGTGTGCGTTCGGCGAGAGTCCATCATGGGGTTATCTTCCAGAACGCGCCGTCGCCGGCGGTGCCGCCGTTGAGCGTCGTGCCGTAGAAGTTGCCGTCGCCGCCCTGGATCACCCCGGCATAGGGATTCTCACCGTCGCCGCTGACACTGCCGAAGTCGTACAGGACGGTCTCGGTGCCGCTGGCCGGTGAGAATTCGAAGATCGTTCCGCACCTGTTGTTACAGGCAGTACCGGTGCCGCCGAAAGGTGTCGTGCCGTAGAAGTCGCCGTCGCTGCCCTGGATCAGGCCGGCGTACGGATAAGCGCCGTCATCGCTGACATGGCCGAAGTTGTACAGGACGGTCTCGGTGCCGCTGCCCGGCGAGAATTCGAAGATCGTCCCGCATCCGTCGTTGCAGGTGGTAGTGGTGCTGCTGGTGCCGCCGAAAGTCGTCGTGCCGTAGAAGTTGCCGTCGCTGCCCTGGATCACTCCGGCATAGGGATTCTCACCATCGCCGCTGACGCTGCCGAAGTTGTACAGGACGGTCTCGGTGCCGCTGCCCGGCGAGAATTTGAAGATCGTTCCACATCCGCTGCAGGAGGTAGCGATGCCGCCGTAGTACGTCGTGCCATAGAAGTTGCCGTCGCTGCCCTGGATCACTCCGGCATAGGGATTCTCACCGTCGCCGCTGACGCTGCCGAAGTCGTACAGGACGGTCTCGGTGCCGCTGCCGGGCGAGAATTCGAAAATCGTTCCACATCCGCCTTTACAGGAGGTATCGGTGCCGCCGTAGTAAGTCGTGCCATAGAAGTTGCCGTCGCTGCCCTGGATCAGACCGGCATAGGGATTCTCACCATCGCCGCTGACACTGCCGAAGTCGTACAGGACGGTCTCGGTGCCGTCCGGGGTGATCCTGTATATCGTGCCGTCATCGCTGCTGCCGCCGCGGGACGTCGTCCCGTAGAAGTTACCGTCGCTGCCCAGGATCAGGCCGCCCGGATTGACACCATCGCTGCCTGATGCCCCGAAGGAGTACAGGACGGTATAGATGCCTGCGCTGCCGGAACTACCGCTGCCGGAACTGCTACTCCCGGAATTGCTCGAGGAGCCGCCGCCGCACGCAACCAGCGCTATCGCGCACGCCGCCACCGACAGCGCGCGTAGCTGCGCCGCAGGGAGACCGCTCATGCCTGCGTCTCCCGCGCGGCGTGGGTGCCGGCGATGAAGCCCTGGCAGGTCGCGCGCGCAAGGCCGTGCTGGCTGAATCCGCCCGCCGCCTCGCCGCAGGCGTAGAGACGCGGGATGATCGCACCGTGCATGTCGATGACCTGGGCCTTGCCGTTGATGCGCAGACCCGCCCGTGTGTCGTGGACGACGGGCGTCGCCCAGGCGGCATAAAAGGGCGGCTTGGCGATTTTGTAGCGCGGGCTCGGCTTGTCGAAATCGGCATCCGCGCCGGCATCGACGAAACCGTTGTAGCGCCGGACCGTCGCCTCCAGCGTTTCCGGCTGCATCGGCAGACGCTGATATTCCATCCTGATGCTGCGTGCCAGATCCGCGAGCGAATTTGCACTGAAAAAGAACCCCTGGTCGTAATCGACATAGGGCGGCCGGGGTGTCCACTGCTCGCGGGCGGCCGCGGCCGAATCGAAAATCGCCCAGATCGGGCCGCCGCCGTTATGGCCGTCTCCAATCCCCTGCAGCGCCGCGTCGATGAAGGCGCGCGGCTTGTAAGGCACGGCGTTGAGATTGCGCCAGCTCGCATAGGTGTAGGGCTGCACGACGTCATAGTTGTTGGCGGAGTACTGTGGCGCCGTCTCGTCGTAGAATCGCCGGCCCAGCATGTTGACAAGGATGAGATTCTGCCAGTCCCGCACTCGCAGCCCAATCGCGCGCGCCAGGTGAAACACCGGGCTCCCAGGCTCCCAGCGCAGATTGGAATAGATGTACTGCGCGCCGATCGCGCCCGCTTTGGTGATCTTGAAGCCGAATTCGCCGGTGTAATTACAGGCGCCCCACAGCGAGGCGCCGATCGCCATGGCAGCCATCTCGCCCGAAGCATCCTGATCCGACCATGGCATACCGGCGATGCCGCAATATTCCTCGGTCAGCCGCGGATCGAACATGCGGCGGAAATCGACGTTACCGCTAGACCCGCCGGTCGCAATGATGACTGCCCTGCGCGAGCGTATATCGATGCGCCGACCCTGGTTATCGACGGCGATGCCGAGCACGGGTCCCGAACGCGACTCGCGGCGGTAGACTTCCGTCATGCGGTGCCCGGTCAGGACCTGCACGCCCGCCTTGTGCGCCGCAGCCTCCAACGGGAGGATGAGCCCGTTGCCTGAGGACAGCTTGCTTCGCACCGCGGGATCGGCCGGCCTGCCGGTCTGCACCATCGGCCAATCCATCACCGCGGCGTGATTCTCGCGCGGCACGGAATTGCCGACACTCTCCCCGCCCTGCGGGTTGGGCGCCTCGTCGACGAACACGACGCCATGCGCTTCGAGAAAATCGAAAGTTGCAACGTTGTTATCGGCGAACGCGCGGATGATTTCTCGATCGTTGTAACGGTAGTCGGCAGATCCATTCCCCTCGACCACCGACCAGTCGGTGAGATCGCGAAACACGAGGTCGGGCGAATCCTCGATCCCGTACTGCCTCTGGCGGCGCGTGCCGCCACCGAGCGGCACGTTGCCGCCGCTGCAGATGCCGTGTCCACCCGTATGAGGTTGCGCTTCGACGAGGATGACCGAGTTGCCGGCTTCGCGAGCCACGATCGAGGCGGGAAATCCCGATGCGCCCGAGCCCACCACCACGACGTCCGCCTCGAGGGTCCAGCGCGTCGGTGGCTCCGCGGCTTGCGTACGCCCCGGCGCGGTAAAGACCGGTGCGGCATTGGCCGCCAGGCTGCCCGCCGCGAGAATCAGATTGCGCCGGTTGATTGCCACTGTCCGTCCTCCCCGCTTCGATCGACGATGCTGCGCGAGTGCCGGCGAGCGCCATGTTACGATGACTCCTGCAAAAGCGGCAGCCCGGCTCATGGATACATTCATCGACAAGGCGGGCCTTTCCGTGGCAGAGCCACTGGTCCGCTTCATCGAGGACCGGGCCCTGCCGCAGACCGGCATCACGGCGCAGAGGCTGTGGACAGGCCTGGCGGAAATATTCTCCAGGTTCGGACCGGAGAATTTCCGCCTGCTCGAGAAACGCGATGCCCTGCAGGCCGAAATCGATGACTGGCATCGAGCTCACCGCGCACCGCCCGGGGATGCCCACGCCTACCGGGATTTCCTGCGCCGTACAGGTTACATCAGCCCCGAGCCTGCGCCCTTCCGCATCGGTGTCGACAATGTGGACGAGGAACTGGGGAGCATTGCCGGGCCCCAGCTCGTCGTGCCGGTGTCCAACGCGCGCTTTCTGCTGAATGCCGCCAACGCGCGCTGGGGCAGCCTCTACGATGCGCTTTACGGCACGGATGCGCTCATTGCCACACCGGCGGGGTCTGGCTACGACCCCACGCGCGGCGCGGCCGTCATCGCCTGGGCCAGGAACTTTCTGGATCGCAGCGTGCCGCTCGCATCCGGCAGCCACGCGGATGTGGCGGCCTATGCGATCCGGGGCGGGCAACTGTGGCCGGCGCTGGCGGACCCCGCCGCCCTGGCCGGCTATCGGGGTGATGCCGCCGCCCCGGCGGCGATCCTGCTACGCCATCATGGCCTGCACATCGAGCTCATGATCGACCGGTCCCATGCGATCGGCAGAAGCGACCGGGCGGGAGTCGCGGACGTGCTGTTGGAAGCGGCTGTCACGACCATCGCCGATCTGGAGGACAGCATCGCCGCCGTCGATGCGCAGGACAAGGTCGCGGCCTATGCCAATTGGCTCGGAGTGATGCAAGGCACGCTCGAGGCGACCTTCGACAAGGCCGGCCGCCGGCTGACGCGAAGGTTGGCGCCGGACCGGACGTATACCTCACCGGACGGCGGCGTCAGGACGCTGCCCGGGCGCAGCCTGATGCTGATCCGTAACGTCGGGCATCTGCTGATGACGCCCGCGATCAGGCTGCCGGACGGCCGCGATGCGCCGGAGGGCATCCTGGACGCCGTCGTGACCAGCCTGATCGCGCTGCACGATCTGAAGCGCACGGGCCGCCTCGTCAACAGCCGCAGAGGCTCGATCTACATCGTCAAACCCAAGATTCACGGGCTGCAGGAGGCAGATTTCACCGATCGCCTGTTCGACGCGGTGGAGGATCTGCTGGGGCTTGCGCGCCACTGTATCAAGGTCGGCGTGATGGACGAGGAGCGGCGCACGTCAGTCAATCTCGCAGCCAGCATCGCGGCGGTCCGCGATCGCATCGTCTTCATCAACACCGGCTTTCTGGATCGCACCGGCGATGAGATCCATACCTCGATGCAGGCGGGGGCGATGGTCCGCAAGGGCGAGATGAAGGGGAGCGTGTGGCTGCAGGCCTATGAGGACCGCAATGTGCAGATCGGCCTCGCCTGCGGCTTTTCCGGCCGGGCGCAGATCGGCAAGGGCATGTGGGCGATGCCCGACCGTATGGCGGACATGCTGGCCCAAAAGATCGCCCATCCCCGGTCCGGCGCCAGCACGGCCTGGGTGCCTTCGCCCACGGCGGCGACGCTGCACGCGACTCACTATCATGAAGTGGATGTGTTCGCGCGCCAGGCGGCGCTGGCAGATCGGGCGCCGCCACCGCTGGAAAGCCTGCTGACGCTCCCGCTGGCGGATCGCCGCTACGGCGCAGAGGAGATCCGCGAGGAGTTGGACAACAACGTCCAGGGCATCCTCGGCTATGTCGTGCGCTGGATCGATCAGGGTATCGGATGTTCCAAGGTACCCGACATCCACGATGTCGCCCTGATGGAGGATCGCGCGACCCTGCGGATCTCTTCGCAGCATCTGGCAAACTGGCTGGCGCATGGAGTGAGTACGGCGGAGGAGGTGGACGCCGCCCTGTTGCGGATGGCGGCGAAGGTGGATGCGCAGAATGCCGGCGATCCTGTCTATCGCCCCATGGCGGGACACGAACGGGAGAGCCTGGCGTTTCAGGCAGCGCGCGCCCTGATTTTCGAAGGCGCACGACAGCCCAACGGATACACTGAGCCGCTGCTGCACGCCTTCCGCCGGCGTAGCAAGGCGAGTCACCGGTAAGGCCGCACCGGTGGCGGCGGTGGGCCTGGCGAAGGCCTTGCGCGGGAATGGCGGGCACCTCGATATGGTAGGATCTTCGTCCCGACCTGCCGGCGCTGCGGGTCCGCGGTCTGCTCCAGGTCAATGGTGGTCCGCGCCGGTCTCTTCGCGACGACCTACCGTGAACCCCGTCAGGCCCGGAAGGGAGCAGCGGTAACGGGTCCGGTCGGGTGCCGAAGTCCGCACTGGTGCGGATCACCTCCTGCCCTGATGAGACAATCTGCCATCCGATGAGCACCTACACTGCACTGGCCCGCACCTGGCGACCGCGTCGCTTCGCAGAGATGACCGGTCAGGAGCACGTGCTGCGCACGCTGGCCAACGCCCTGCAGAGCGGCCGCGTGCATCACGCGTTTCTTTTTGCCGGGACGCGCGGGGTGGGCAAGACCACGGTGGCGCGCATCCTCGCCAAGTGTCTCAACTGCGAGCGCGGGGTGAGCGCCGAGCCGTGCGGGGAGTGTGCCAGCTGCAGGGAAATCGACGCGGGTCGCAGCGTGGACCTGATCGAAGTCGACGCCGCCTCGCGCACGCGCGTGGATGACACGCGCGAGCTGCTGGACAACGTGCAATATGCCCCTACGCGCAGCCGCTACAAGATCTATCTCATCGACGAGGTGCACATGCTCTCGGCGCATTCCTTCAATGCGCTGCTCAAGACACTGGAAGAGCCCCCGCCGCACGTGAAGTTTCTGCTGGCGACGACCGACCCGCAGAAGCTGCCGGTCACGGTGCTGTCGCGCTGCCTGCAGTTCAACCTCAAGGCGCTGCCGCTCGCGCTGATCGGTGCGCGGCTGACGCATATCCTGCAGGCCGAGAAGATCGAGTTCGAGCCGGCGGCGGTGCAGCTGGTGGCAGAGGCTGGCAACGGCAGCCTGCGCGATGCGCTGTCGCTGCTCGACCAGCTGCTTGCCTACGGGGATGGGCGCGCCCTCGAGGCCGATGCGCGCGCCATGCTCGGCACCGTCGAGCGCGAGCACGTGGCGCGCCTGGCGGAACTGCTGGCGGGCGCCGAGAGTGTGGCGCTGCTCGAGTACGCGCAGCAGCTGGACGAGCGCTCACCCGATTACGCACAGCTGCTGCAGCAGCTGGCCTCACTGCTCGAGCGCGTGGCGCTCAAGCAGCTCGTGCCTGACTATGAGGGCGACGAGCTGCACGACCCTGAGCTGCTCGGACGGTTGGCCGCCCGGATGGATCCGGAGGACGTGCAGCTGTTTTATCAGACGGCCATCCTCGGGCGGCGGGATCTGGCGCTCGCGCCCGATGCCCGCACCGGCTTTCGCATGTGCCTGATCCGCATGCTCGCGTTTCGACCCGTGGATCCCGGGCGTTCGCTGGGCGCTGCCGCGCCTCCTGCCGCCGCGGATACGCGCGCCCGGTCCACCACGGTGCGGTCGGCGGGTCCCGTGGGCCCGGCGCCAGCGCCAGCTGCCGTGCCGGTGCCAGCTGCCGTGCCGGTGCCAGCTGCCGTGCCGGCGTCAG
>JASHSK010000079.1 GCA_030038755.1 Gammaproteobacteria bacterium | reverse complement strand
TTGCCCTCGGTGCCCACCTCGCGCGCCACGCGCGTGACCTCGGCGGCGAAGCCGTTGAGCTGATCGACCATCGTGTTGATGGTCTGCTTGAGCTGCAGGATCTCGCCGCGCACATCCACCGTGATCTTGCGCGACAGGTCCCCGCGCGCGATGGCCGTGGCCACCTCCGCGATGTTACGTACCTGGCCGGTGAGGTTGCTGGCCATGGAATTGACGTTGTCGGTCAGATCCTTCCACACACCCGAGACGCCCTGCACTTCGGCCTGACCGCCGAGCTTGCCCTCGGTGCCCACCTCGCGCGCCACGCGCGTGACCTCGGCGGCGAAGCTGTTGAGCTGATCCACCATCGTGTTGATGGCGTCCTTGAGCTGCAGGATCTCGCCCTTCACGTCCACGGTGATCTTGCGCGACAGGTCACCGCGCGCCACCGCGGTGGTGACCTCGGCGATGTTGCGCACCTGGCCGGTGAGGTTGCCGGCCATCGAGTTGACGTTATCGGTCAGGTCCTTCCACGTCCCGTCGACTCCGGGCACCACCGCCTGGCCGCCGAGCTTGCCCTCGCTGCCGACCTCGCGCGCCACGCGCGTGACCTCCGAGGCGAACGAGCGCAGCTGATCGACCATCGTGTTGATCGTCTCCTTCAGCTGCGAGATCTCGCCGCGCACATCCACCGTGATCTTGCGCGACAGGTCCCCGCGCGCGATGGCCGTGGCCACCTCCGCGATGTTGCGTACCTGGCCGGTGAGGTTGCCGGCCATGGAGTTGACGTTATCGGTCAGGTCCTTCCACACACCCGAGACGCCCTGCACTTCGGCCTGACCGCCGAGCTTGCCTTCGCTGCCGACCTCGCGCGCCACGCGTGTGACCTCGGCCGCGAAGCCGTTGAGCTGATCGACCATCGTGTTGATGGTGTTCTTCAGCTCCAGGATCTCGCCCTTGACGTCCACCGTGATCTTGCGCGACAGGTCGCCGCGCGCCACCGCGGTGGTCACCTCGGCGATGTTGCGCACCTGGCTGGTGAGGTTGGTGGCCATGGCGTTGACGGAGTCGGTCAGGTCCTTCCAGGTGCCGGCCACACCCGGCACCACGGCCTGGCCGCCGAGCTTGCCCTCGCTGCCGACCTCGCGCGCCACGCGCGTGACCTCCGAGGCGAACGAGCGCAGCTGATCGACCATCGTGTTGATGGCTTCCTTCAGCTGCAGGATCTCGCCGCGCACGTCCACCGTGATCTTGCGCGACAGGTCACCATTGGCGACCGCGATGGTCACCCCGGAGATGTTTCTCACCTGGCCGGTGAGGTTGCTGGCCATGGAGTTGACGTTATCGGTCAGGTCCTTCCACACACCCGACACGCCCTGCACTTCGGCCTGGCCGCCGAGCTTGCCCTCGGTGCCCACCTCGCGCGCCACGCGCGTGACCTCGGCCGCGAAGCCGTTGAGCTGATCGACCATCGTGTTGATGGTGTTCTTCAGCTCCAGGATCTCGCCCTCGACGTCCACCGTGATCTTGCGCGACAGGTCGCCGCGCGCCACCGCGGTGGTCACCTCGGCGATGTTGCGCACCTGGCTGGTGAGGTTGGTGGCCATGGCGTTGACCGAGTCGGTCAGGTCCTTCCAGGTGCCGGCCACACCCGGCACCACGGCCTGGCCGCCGAGCTTGCCCTCGCTGCCGACCTCGCGCGCCACGCGCGTGACCTCCGAGGCGAACGAGCGCAGCTGATCGACCATCGTGTTGATGGCCTCCTTCAGCTGCAGGATCTCGCCGCGCACGTCCACCGTGATCTTGCGTGACAGGTCACCATTGGCGACCGCGATGGTCACCTCGGAGATGTTTCTCACCTGGCCGGTGAGGTTGCTGGCCATGGAATTGACGCTATCGGTCAGCTCCTTCCAGGTGCCGGCCAGTCCCGGTACGGCCGCCTGACCGCCGAGCTTGCCCTCGCTGCCCACCTCGCGCGCCACGCGCGTGACCTCCGAGGTGAAGGTGCTCATCTGCTGAATCATCGCGTTGGTGACGGTGGCCGAGCGCAGGAACTCGCCGCCGAGCGCGCGCCCGTCGACCTCCAGCGGCACGGTCTGCGACAGGTCGCCCTTCGCGACGGCCGTGATGGCGCGTGTCACCTCGGTCGTCGGCCACAGCAGGTCATCGATCAGCGTGTTGACCGAGCGCTCCATGGCACCCCAGGAGCCGCCGCGCCGGTTCATGGTCACGCGATGACGGGTCTTGCCTTCGCGGCCCACGATCTGCCCGGCGCGCTCGAGCTCTCCGGCCATCTGCTGACTGGAAATGACGATTTCGTTGAAGGTGTCGGCCAGCTTGCCCGCCAGCCCCGTCTGATCGCTCGGCAGCCGCACGGAAAAGTCACCGTCGCGTACGGCCTGCAGTGCGCGCAGCAGCTCGCGCAGATCCAGCTGTGAGCCGGAGTCGCCGCCGTTGGTGCGCACCGCACCGCCGGCGTGGCGGCGCGGACTGCGGACGACGGGTGGCTCGGTACTCATGGGACGGCTCCTCGCAGAGAAGAGAGAAGAGACGGTAGTGGCCGAAAGGTCACAACCCCTTCGGGTGCCGGGCGGTATGCATGGAGGGCGGCGTGAACGAGCGGCTGCACGCCGCTGTAAATATTACAACACCACCGAAGGCGGGGGCGTCGACCCGGATCAGGGGCCGCTGTGCCGGTCTGTCGGTCTGCCGCGTGCGCGTCAGCGCCTCTGCGACGATCATGCCTGGCCTTGGGGTTGTAGATCGGCGCCCGAGCCAGAATAACAGAAGAACCCGGGCGCGCAACTTCGCGGCGTTCGATGGGACGCGCCGCTGGAAAGGCCGGATTTGTCAGCGCCGACGCGCCGCTGCTGCGCGCTGCCGATGCAGACGCTGCGCACCGAGCTGCACGCGACGACGAAATGCCATCAGCCGCGCGGGCACGTGTGCGGCAACGTAGGCATCCAGTGCCATTTCGATCACATGGGCGAGGCGCATG
The DNA here is from genome assembly GCA_030038755.1 of Gammaproteobacteria bacterium. GTDB lineage: Bacteria > Pseudomonadota > Gammaproteobacteria > Steroidobacterales > Steroidobacteraceae > FEN-1191. The sequence goes on along the minus strand of JASHSK010000079.1, from coordinate 2,727 downwards.
CCGCTGCGCTGGGCGAGTTGTCGTGCGCGCTCGAGCAGGCGCGAATCGAGCCAGAACGTCAGATCCTCACAGGGGACGCCGGCACGCGAGGCCGGCGCGAGCGCCCGGCGCACGTGCTGCCCGAGGAACCAGGCCAGGGCCTCATCATGCACCTGGTCCTTGGTCGCCCAGCCGGCGGGTGGAGGCGGCTCGCCTTCGGGCCACCCCTCGAGCACCAGCGTACGCAGCCACACCTCCGTGTCGATGGCAAAGCGCGTGGCCGCGGGCAGGCTCTGGTGCTGCAGCGTGCGCAGCCCGCGCGCCCGGGCACTGCGGGCGCTGCCGCCGCGGGCACGTGCGTCACCGGGATGCGGGTTGGCGCTAAAAGCTGTGAAATCCGACCGATTCATACGCGGCGGCGGAGCGCTATATTTCCGCGGCATGATTTTGACGATACATCAATTCCTTCCCATCAAACTGTTGAGACTTCACTTTAGGTTCGCACTGCAACGGCGTTGTATGGCCTACCTTTGGAAGCGCTCGGGCGGAGCTTAAAGATGCTGACGGATCTCAGCGGGCGACTGGAGGCCGCCGCACTGTCGCTGGCGGGCCAGGGACCGATCAAAGAGCGATTGTTCTCGGCCTATTGCACCTACCTCTCGGACATTCAGGAGTCGGATCTGCCGGCGCTGGGTGCCGAGTTCGCCGAGATGATCCAGGCGCTGCACCGGGAGCACCCTCTGCCCGGCGATGACGTCGTGCGGGCATCCGTGCGCAAGCTGTCCAACAAGGAGGCCTGCTACTACGCCGAGCTGGTCGTGAAGCTGTATGGCACGCTCGCCGGTGTGCAGCACCAATATGCCACCAGCCGCAGCAACGTGCGGGCGCTGGTGGTGGGCGGCTGAACAGCAGCGACCCGTCCACCACCGCGGACACGGCCCCAGGTACGATGCCTGCCACGCAGCCCATCCGCCGGGCTAGTCGAGCTTGAACTCGATCGTGTCCCAGCGCGTGGTCTCTTCGTGGCGCGCCTGACGCCTGACGGCATCGACCAACGCCCGCTCGTCCCAGGGCACGCTCTCGTCCACCAGTCCCTTGAGAAGCTTGAGCTCGAGGGGCTCGTGGCCGAAGCTCGGCAGCAGCACGACGGGTTTGTCGCCGGCCTTGGCGAAATTGAGCTCGAACAGCAGCAGATTCTGATGCCGCGGGTAGAGACTCGAAAGCGCGATCACGACCTCGGCCAGTCCGATCTGACGCCGGAGCTCCTCGCGCAGCGCCTCCTCCGCAGCGGAGTCCAGCTGCACATCCGGAGCGCTGCAATTGCGATAATAGAAGTTGCGGGCACTCTCGAGGTATTCGAACGCGCGGGTATAGTCCTCGCTTTCCTCGAAGCAGTGCGTCACGAAGACCCGGATGGGATCGCGCTGAGACATGCAGGCAGTGTACTGTGCGCCCCCGGCGGCTGCATAGGCGCCGCGGGTTAGGGCATCTGCGTGAGACTGCTTCTATACAATATCCGTTATGCGACCGGCACCGGCCCGGCGTTTCACCTTCCCATGCCCGGGGCCGGGTATCTGCGCAGCAGCCGGCGCGTGCTCGAACAGATCACGAGATTCATCCGCGCCGAGGACCCGGACGTGGTGGGCCTGATCGAGGTCGATACCGGCTCGGTGCGCACCGGCATGCTCAACCAGGCGACCTACATCGCCAACGCCGTGGGCCACTATACGGCACACCAGTGCAAGTACGGCGCCGGATCGATCAATCAGCTCGTGCCGATCGTGCGCAAACAGGCCAATGCGCTGCTGGCCGCGCCGCGTGTCACGGGAGAGCGATTCCATTACTTCGATACCGGCATCAAGCGGCTGATCATCGAGCTGGAGCTGGACGATGTATGCATCTTTCTGGTGCACCTGTCTCTCAAATTCCGGCATCGCCAGTACCAGCTGCGCGCACTGCATGACCTGGTCGTGCAATCGCCCAAGCCGGTCATCGTCGCCGGGGACTTCAACACGTTCTGGGGGACGCACGAGATCTACCTGTTCATGCGGGCTGCGGGACTGCGCAGTGCCAACACCGAGGGCCTGCCCTCCTTCCCCGCGCGTCATCCGCGCGTCGAGCTGGACTTCATCCTGCTCAGCGGCGCCATCGAGGTGAGCTCCTTCCGCATTCCCGAGGTCACCTTTTCCGACCACCGTCCCCTGGTATGCGACTTCCATCTCAACGGCAAGGCGGTAGCATGAGCCCAGCTCCCGCCTGGAAGTTCCAGTCCGACGCGCAGAACATCGGCTACCTGACGCTCGACAAGCCCGGTGGCTCGGCCAACACACTCTCGCAGGCGGTGCTGCGGGAGCTGCAGCAGCAGCTGAGCGCGCTGACCGAGGGCAGCGCCACCGCGCCACTGCGCGGCCTGGTGATCCGATCGGGCAAGCCCTCGGGCTTCATTGCCGGGGCCGATATCCGCGAGTTCACCGCTTTCACTTCCGCGTCCGATGCGCTCGCGCACATCGAGCTCGGGCAGCGTGTCTGCGCGGCGCTCGAGGCCCTGCCGTTCCCCACGGTGGCCGCCATCCACGGCTTTGCTCTCGGCGGCGGCCTGGAGCTCGCGCTCGCCTGTCGCTACCGCGTTGCGCTGGGCGATTCGCGGCTCTCCCTCGGGCTGCCCGAGGTGCAGCTGGGCATCCATCCGGGATTCGGCGGAACGGTGCGCAGCGTGCGGCTGCTCGGTGTGCGTCCGGCCATGAACCT
>JASHSK010000078.1 GCA_030038755.1 Gammaproteobacteria bacterium | reverse complement strand
CGCGGTGGCCTTTCGCGACAGGAGGTACTTTGCCGATCTGAGCGGCCTCGCGCGCATCCGCCTGAACACCAAGGTGTCGGGTTTCCATCACGTACGCCCGATCGTGAAGCTTGCGGACGGCACGTGGTGGGTCGGCGACCAGGAAACAGGTACGAACCGCGACTGGCTCGAGAGCGAGCTCTCGTACGCGGATTTGCGCTGGCTCAAGCTCGATATCAAGCGCATGGTGACGGTCGGGACTTTGCAGGATACGGTTGATCTGACCAAGGTGGATGAGATCGGCTTCGCCGACCTCGAGCCTGGCAGCGGCCATGGTCCGGGCGGCTGGTCCGATGTCGCGCAAATCGAAGTCTACGGGCGCCCCGTTCCCAGAACGGGACAGGGTTGAGGGGTCAATGGCGGCCATCGATGACCTGAAATCGAACCCCTACTACCATGGCACCAAGGCCAATCTGAAGCCTGGGGACCTGATCGAGCCCGGCTATCATTCTAACTACGGCAAGAGGAGGAAGGCGGCTTACGTTTACCTGACCGCCACCCTGGACGCGGCTACCTGGGGGGCGGAGCTTGCCGTCGGCGAAGGCCCCGGCAGGATCTATAGGGTGCAACCAACCGGGCCGATGGAAGATGACCCAAATCTGACGGACAAGAAGTACCCGGGCAATCCGACGAAGTCATACCGCTCCCGGGACCCCCTGCAGGTTACCGGTGAGGTCACGGATTGGCGCGCGCATTCACCCGAGGAGCTCAGGACCATGAAGGAAAACCTTGAGCGACTCAGGCAACTTGGCGTTGAGGCCATCGAGGACTGAGTCTTCCCCTGCGTGCCCGCCCGATCACAAGGGAGTGGGAAGCTCCTGAAGCACGCAAAAAGGTTTCCTCAATACGGCGGCGCCCGTCTCGCGCGCTGGGCCTTCGCAGCCTCTGTCCACCATGCGAGATCGTCGGCGAACCGCGGAAACGCACGCTCGAGCACGGCACCGGCTTCACCGATCGGCTCGCCCGCCTCGTCCAACGTCTCGGCGATCGGCCCGACGGCCAGCGTACTCGAGATGACCACCATTCCCATCTCGGACAGCGTGTTGTGCCAGGCATAGCCCGACCGAGTGCCCGATAGCCGACCTGCCGAATAGCTCGCAATCGCCGCAGGGCGCCAGAACCACTCTTCGAGGAAATGGTCGGTCAGGTTCTTGAGTCCCGGCTGGACACCCCAGTTGTACTCTCCGGCAACGAACAGGAAGGCATCCGCCTCGCGGATCTTGGCGCCGAGTTTCTCCATGGTCGCAGGAGCGCCGCCGGGCGGGTATTCCTTCAGCATGCGATCCAGGATGGGTAGGCCGATCGTCTTTGCGTCGATCAGCTCGGCGTCCTCGCCGCGGTTACGTAGCTTGCGCACCGCGAAGTGCGCCAATCGAATGCCTTTGCGGTTACTGCGATAGGACCCGTAGAGGACGAGAATTCGATTACCCATACGCTACGATGGCCCACCATCGAACGGCGAAGGTCGAGGAGATTCGACATGCAGGACCAGGAGATTCGGGCGGCTCTGGATCGCCATTGGGCCGCTTCCGACGCCAACGACTTTCAGGTGGAGCACGATATCTACCGGGAGGACGCCGTGCTCGACTATCCGCAATCGGGTGAACGAATCCGTGGCCGCTATCACATCCAGTCGTCTCGCGCAGCGCAGCCGAACCGAAAGCGCTTCAAAGTGCGCCGGATCATCGGAGCGCGCGATCTATGGGTCACCGAATATATTTTAACCTATGACGGGCAACCATCTTACACCGTCAGCATCATGGAGTTCATCGACGGGAAGGTGGCGCACGAGACTCAATATTTCGGCGACCCGTTTGAGCCGGGACGCTCACGCGCGCAATGGGTGGAGAGAATGCCCTGAAATCCGGCCGCCACCGCAACGGCCGTCGGCCGGATCAGAGGATCGTGCCGGCGGGCGGAGCGATACGCGGCGCGGCTTCCGCGCGCGCCAGGCCCGCCAGCGATCGGACCCACTCAAAGTAGAGCCCTCGCGTCGTCACGATCTCCACGCCGAGCGCAGCGGCGCGCGCCAGACCGGGTTGGTGGCCGAGTCCCGCCGCCTCGCTCGCATCGCTCACGATCACCGCGCGGAATCCGTGCGCGAGCAGACCCACCGCCGAGTGCAGCACACATACATCGGTGTTCATGCCGATCAGGACGGCGGTACGCTTGGGCTGAGCAAGTATGGCCTCGCGCAGGTTGTCCTGGCCGCACAGTCCGAACACGCTCTTGTCGCGCTCGGGGGTCCCCGGCTCGAGGCAGACATGCACCCGGGCGTCGGTCATGCCGTTGAGCTGCGGTTCCTCCACGGTGACGAACATCGGGATCGCGAGCCGCGCGGCCAGCTGTACGATGAAGCGGCAGTGATCGACCGTCGATTCACGGCGTTCAGCGGACAGCTTGTTGAGGAAACCCTCCTGCAGGTCGATGACGAGCAGCAGAGAATCCGCCGGATCGATCAGAGAGGGTAGCGTGGGCATGGGGATACTCGTCGGGCTTTCATGGCTGACCGGCACGCACTACACAGCCTCGCGTGCCAGCGGGCGCGGTCATCCGAGGTTGCGCGCTCAGAGCACGGTTCCCACGGGGGGCACGATCTGCGGAGGCGCTTCCGCCAGTGCGATCCCGTCGATGGATCTGAGCCACTCATAGTAGACGCCGCGTGTCCCGGCGATCTCCACCCCCAGCGCGGCGGCTCGCGCCAGGCCCTGCTCGTGCCCGGCTCCGGGCGCTTCGGTGGCATCACTGACGATCACCGAGCGAAACCCCGCAGCCCGCAGACCCAGAGCGGAATGCAGTACGCAGACATCGGTATCCATCCCGACCAGCACCGCGGTGCGTTTGGGCTGGGCAAGGATCGCCTCCCGAAGGTTGTTCTGGCTGCAGAGCCCGAAGATTCGCTTCTCGCGCTGCGGCAGGTCGCGCTCGAAGCAGGCGCAGACTCGATCGGTGGTCGCGCCGTTCCTTTCGGGGTCTTCGACGGTGGCAAACAGGGGTACGTCAAGACGATACGCCACCTCGACCAGAAAGCGGCAGTGATCGATGACGCTGTCGCGCCGCTGCGGCGTCAGTCGCTTGAGGAATCCCTCCTGAAGGTCGATGACCAGCAGTATGGAATCTTGCGGATCGATGACGGCCGCGGGATGGATAGGACTGGTTTGTGAGGTCATGGGTAGGGTTCCACGCGCTGATTGAGCTGATCGACGGCCATCGCCGCCGGCTTCCTGCGCAGCGAGGGAACCGCGGTGAGAGCGAAGTAAGTGCCGCCGGAGACGAAAAATCCCAGCAGCCAGTTCAGATCCGTGCCGCCCAGCGCCGTTGCAATCGGCCCGTTGTACAGCGGAGATCGCATCGTCAATGCGCTGACCAGCATGCCGGTGCCCAGTGCGATCCAGCCCGTCACCGTACGGCGCGGGGAGCTCATGCTGACCTGACCGGGCACTCGGTGCACGCTGCCTCTTTCATAGAGCCAGTGCCGCCGATAGCCGTCGCACATCCAGACGGCACCATAAGGTCCGACCCAGACCAGCAGCAACGCGACGAAGTCGTTCAGGGCCGAGGTGAAATCGGCCACCAGCACGATGAAGGTGACGATCGCCGTGGAAACCAGCACGTCGATCAGAGTGGCTATCCAGCGCTTCAGCCGCAGGCCGAGAGCCTGCAGCGACAGGCCCGAGGAGTAGAACACCGGCACGTTGGTCGCCAGGGCGCCACCGATGACCGCGAGGACGTAGAGGATGAACAGCCATCCCGGAAGAAACGGCTTCAGTCCCGAGACCGGATCGGCCATGTTGCCCAAGCTGGCCCACATCGCCCCCATCGCCGTGAGGATGACGGAGGGAAGGAAGGTCCACCAGAAGACGCGGTTGAAGATCTGCCGTGCGGGAGTGTGAGTGGGCAGATAACGCACCCAGTCGGGGCCATTGAACAGATAACCGATGGGCTCGGAGGCGATCACACCACAGGCGGTCATGAACGCCGCGAACGTCGCTGCGGGGGACAGCCGCGCATGACTCACCGCGGCGGCCGCCCAATTGACCTCGCTCGCGGTATACAGGAGCACGATCAGCAGCACCGCGCCCAGAACGAATGCCGCGTAGCGCTGCAGGAATACCATCGTGGCGTGGCCCAACAGTGCGACACCGCCGGACAGTGCAAGCTGCACGATGATCGCGAGATACTTCTGTGCCGTGAGCGAGCCATGCCAGCCGGTCAGCCTGAACAGCGCCAGCAGCGCGTAGACGCCGAACACCGCGCAGATCACCTCATACGCTACCGAGGCAACCCACGCACACAGGGCATTGAAGAGATTGCCGCGGATCCCGAATACCGCACGCGACAACGTGGTCACCGGCAGTCCGGCGCGCACCGTGCCGACGGAGGCCAGGGCGAGATAGACGAAGGGCAGGTTACCCACGATGCAGGCGAGCAGCGCCCACCACAGGGACAGGCCCAGCGTGATGGCCACGCAGCCAAGGATGATGCTCAGGACGTTCAGGTTGATCGCCAGCCAGAGCGGACCGATCTGCGGCAGCGTCATGTTGCGCTCGGCGTCGGGAATATGCTCGAAACCGCGTATCTCGATGCCGAACACCGGATTGCTGCCGGCGATGACGGCGTCTTCGGGGGGGCCGGGGTTTGCGGTGCTCATATCATCCGCGTAGGCGCTCGCGATGCCGCTGGGGCCACGTCAGGATGCCCTGCGGCCAGCTCAGGGACGGCGCGCAATGCAGTCGATCTCCACCCGCGCGCCGCGGGCGAGCGCCGTCACACCGATACAGGTGCGCGCAGGCAACCGGCCGGGATCGAAATAGCTGCGATACACGCGATTGAAAATCTCGTAGTCCTCCTCGAAGTGCGTCAGGTACGCCCCGGCACGTGCGACATGGCGCAGATCGAGGCCCAATCCGACGAGCACCCGGCGCAGGTTGCCGATGACCAGGCGCGTCTGCGCTTCGATGCCCTCGGGCAGGGGAGCCTCCGGACGGCCGGGATGGGTCGGCATCTGGCCGGTGAGGAGTACCCACCCGTCGACCTCCGCGGCGTGGGAGAAGGGCGCCACGGGCTCGGGCGCCCCGGAAATCATATGAAAGAGCAAGGCGCTCATCGACGGTCGGACGCCTCGTCCGCGGCAAAGACCGCACGGGGGATTCTCACGTGCACGCCCTGCCGCTGATCGACGACCTGGGTGACCGCAAAGTCGGCGGCCACGCTCATCAGGGAATAAGCGTCGTCCCTCGAGAGACCCCGCTGTTCCGTCAGCAGCCTGAGCATGTCGAGCGCTGCCGCTCGCATCGCGACGTTGAGGTCCTCGTCGAAGCCGTGGACGATCCAACTGTCCGGCGTCTCGAGCAGCGGCGAGGGAAAGCTGAAATCGCGCCGTACGTTGATCTGCAACAGCACGTCGAGGGAGGATTCGATCGCCGTCCCGGAAACCTCACCGTCGCCCTGGGAAATGTGCGGGTCGCCCACGGAAAACAGCGCACCATCCACCAGCACCGGGTAATACATGGTCGCGCCTGCGCCGATGCGCCAGTTGTCGATATTGCCACCATGCTTGCCGGGCGGAACCGTGCTGATGCGGCCCGGCTGATCCGGCGCAACACCGGCCGCTCCGAGGTGAGGTCGCACCGGAACGCGCACGCCCGGCAGAGCCGGGTGGCGGTCGCACGCGGGGCAGCGTGTGATCGTGCCCGGGACGGTATATTTCCCCGGAAAGTCGTACGCATACAGTGCCTCGGCGGTACTGCCTCCGGGATTGATGCGGTAGATCGTCACCCTTTCCTTGCCGCCGAGCTCCCGATACAGATAGCCCCAGTGTCCGGCAAAATTCGAGCCGTAGCCGCAGCGCGGCGTCATGCTCAGGTAGCGCACTTCGAGCATGTCACCCGGCCGCGCATTCTCGACGAAGATCGGACCGGTCATGATGTGCGGACCGGGCGAGCGTTGCGCCTCGGGCACGCCGCGGTACAGGGCCTCTATGGCCGGGTCGAACATCAGATCCGGGTCGTCCCCGGCATGCGAGCTGACCGCCTCTGCCTGCACGAGGTCGCCGCTGCGGACCTTGAGCACCGGTGCCAGGGAGGCATCGAAGTAGCCCCAATGTACCGTGTCAGGCCGTGCACGCAGCAGGTGCAGAGCCGAGGGCATCAGATCCTCTCGACGCGCGCGATGAGCGGGGTGGGTGAGCATCGGATCTCTCCGGGCGGTCCGGTCAGCAGAGCGACCTGGGCGCGCGCGCACGACGGTCTCTACGCATAGTCGCTCCACAGGGGCTGGCGGCCCGCGGCGGCCCGTCGCTCGCGCACCAAGACCAGCGTCCCGTAGACCAACGCCGAGGTCGGAAATCCCAGTATCCAGCTCAGATCCGCGCCCCCGAGAGCCGTGGCGAGCGGGCCGTCGAACAGCGGCGATTTCATGGTCATCGCTGCCGCGGCCATGCCGGCCAGGATGGCGATGCAGCCGCAGGGATTCAGGCCCCGCCAGCCCCAGTAACGCCCGGCCGCTCCCGCCTTGCTGTGAATCGCGCCGGGATCGTATCGACCGCGCCGCAGGTACGCATCGCATATCCATACGCCGCCAAAAGGGCCGACCCAGACAACCAGCAGCGCGATGAAGTCGTTCAGTGCCGTGGAGAAATCCTGTACGAACAGGAGATAGAGCGTGATCGAGGTCGACACGATCACGTCCAGCATCGTGGCCGCGTAGCGGCGCAGGCGCAGTCCGATCGCCTGTAACGCGAGCCCGGAGGAGTAATAGGTCGGCACGTTGTTGGCCAGGGAGCCGCCGACCACGGCCACGATGTAGACCACGAACAGCCACGCCGGCATGAAGGGCTTCAGGCCGCTGATCGGATCGGTCATGTCGCCAAGGGTTGCGCAGAAGGCGCCCATCATCGTCATCGCAAGTGATGGCAGATAGCTTGCCCAGAAAACATGCGCGAAGATCGGTCGCGCCGGCGTCGTTGAGGGCAGATATCGCACCCAGTCAGGGCCGTTGAAGAGGAACGACAGTGGATTCGAAGCGAGCACGGCCGACGCCGTGAGAAACGCGGCAGCGACGCCGGCCGATGCGAGGTGCGCGTGTGAGGAGGACGCATGCGCCCAATCCACCTTGTCGGCGGTGAAGACGATGACCGCGAGCAGCGCGCCGCCCACGAGCGCGGCGAAGATCCTTTGGAACCACACCATGGTGGCGTGCCCAAGAACCGCGATACCGCCGCACAGCAGCAGCTGCACCAGCACCGCCACGAGTTTCCCGGCGTTGCCGGCATGATTCCAGCCGAGCAGGCCGAACAGCGCCAGCAGGGCCTCAACGCCAAAGACGGTATTGATGACCTCGAAGGCCACCGAGGCGATCCAGGACAGCAGGGCATTCGGCAGATTCCCGCGGATGCCGAAGGCGGCGCGCGCCAGCGTACTGACCGGCAGTCCGGCACGCACGGTGGCGATCGAGCCCCATGCCATGTAGGCATACGTCAGGCCACCGACCACGCAGGCGGCAAAGGCTTCCCAGAGGTTCAGACCGAGCGTGATCGCGATCGCGCCCAGTGCGAAGGAGAACAGGTTGACACTGGTTCCGACCCACAGGTGATCGATCTGGCGCAGGGTCATATTGCGCTCGGGCTCGGGAATGTGGTCGAAACCGCGCAGCTCGACGTCGAATACTTCATTGCCGTGAAGGATTACGTCCTCGTCGGCGCTCATGGGACCCCTCCCCGTCACCCTGCGGTGCTCGACGCTATTTGAACGAGTACGCCATCGTGACCCCGACCGTGCGCGGCTGCGAAATGATCGCCTGCGCGCGATTCCCGAACAACGCCGGATCCTGGTAGGAAGTGATACCCAGATTGTTCGTCAGGTTGTCGCAATAGAGCGTCGTGAGCCAGTGCGTGCGCTGATAACTGAGCCGGGTATCGAACATCGCGTAACCGGGCACGGTGGGCACGGTCGCGGATAGCGCCGGAAGCACGCGGCCCTGATAGTGCGCGTCGATGGCATAGGTCCACTCGCCCCCCGCCCAGTTGAGATGCCCGTACTGCACGCCTCCGGCGACGCTGTTCAGCGGTGTCCCGGGCAACGGCCCGCCGGTCGGCGCCGGCGGAATGGAGGTATTGGGCAGACTGAATAACGGGCTCGCGGAAGTGAACTTCGTCTGATCGTAGGTGTAATCGACGTGCGCGGCGAAGTGCTCAGTGAGGATTGCCTCGAGCTCCAGCTCCAGACCGCGGCTGTAACCGTCGCCGATATTCAGCGCACCGGGCAGCACCAGCGGCGTCAGATCCACTCCTTCCTGGATGTTGTGCCATTGGATGTCGTAGAGGGCGCTGGAGTAGCGGAAGCGGTTGTCCACGGTTCCCTTGAAACCGATCTCGTAGTTGTCGGCGGTATCGGGGGCGACGAGTCTCAGCGCCGGATTGGTCACGTAAACCGGACTGAACTGCGACTCGGTCGCGGGCAACGCGTTCACGCCGCCACGGCGAAAGCCCTGTGACCAGGTCGCGTACACGAGGTTGTTCGGATCAAGCTGATAAGCCGTATTGAGTTTCCACAGGGCTTTCCTCCACGAGTTTCCCAGCGTCAGATTCGTGACGTCCTCCGGTCCCTGGTAGAACACCGCATTCACCTGCGTTTCCTCCACGGTCTGGCGGAACAGGCGCGTGCCGCCTGTCAGGCTCCAGCGATGCGTCAGATGAACGGTCAGCTCGCCGTAGAACGCCAGATCGGTGAACCTGGTATCGAAGGAACTGATATAGGCCTGGTCCGCGATGACCGGCAGGCCGCCGACGTACTGAGTGGGCCCCGGCGTGTAAAGCGATTCTCCGTAGCCGCACTTGGACGCGGTGACATCGTTGCCCTGCCCGTAGATCGGCTCGCAGGCGTTGTAGTAATCCAGATAGCCCGGTGTGTAGTCGTCCTCGAGTATGTAGGTGCTTTCGTTCTCGTAGAACAGGCCCGCCAGCCAATCGACGACGCCACCGAGCTTCGAGGTCAGTCTGAGCTCCTGCGCCCAGGGCTTGTCGTCCAGGCCCTCGTTTCCGACGACGTAGGAGCGCGGGTTCTGGCCATACGATGACTGATAGAACCCGAAATTGACGTATTCGCCCGTCTCGTCGGCGACGGTCCTGTCTTCGTGATCCGACCAGGAGCTCGACGAGGTCAGGGTGGCGAATCCGAAGTCGTACTCGAATGTCAGAGCCGCGACATTGACCTCGTCATGGGTGTTGCTCGGCAAATTGTCCGCATTGGACAGCCGGGTGATACCGCCCGGCAGGGTGGCCGGGTACAACTGCAGTTCGTTCGGCGGGCCCAGATATTGGGTCAGCGGGGAAATCGGCTGCGTATAGGCCAGTGAATTCTGTGCGATGTAGGGAAATCCGCCAGCGGTGCTGAGCTGGTAGTAGTAGGAGAGTTGTGCGTGGAAGGATTCATTGGGCTCCCACAAGGTGGCGACATGGGCCGTGTGGTATCCGTAATCGTTGGTGTGCTCCTGATCGTAGGTCACCGGAGAGCCAAACGCATTGCCGGGCTGCGCTGAAATGGGCACTCCGGCGGAGTTGAGAACGTACAGATTTGGTTGGTTGATGTAACCCGCGTCGTAGGTCCAGGAGCCATTGGCGCGTATCGCCAGCGTGTCCGATAGAGGGATGTTGACCATCCCATGCGCCTCCTCGTTCGGCTCGCCGGTATCATCGGTATCGCTGGCCCCCAGTTGGAACCTCGCGTCGAAGCCGGAAGGGTCCGGAGCGTTCTGCACGAAGCGGATGGTGCCGCCGAGCGAGCCGGAACCATACAAAGTGCCTTGAGGCCCGCGCAGGATCTCGACCCGGTCCAGATCCTCCAGCCGCAGGTTCACGAACAGCGGCGTATCGTCCACGTAGGTGGCCACCGCAGGCGCGTCCGGGGTCGCCTCGCCCGGCAACCAGCCGGTCGCGTCGCTGTTCAGGCCGCGAATGATCAGATTGGCACCGGCGACACCGCTGAAGGGTCCCTTGTCGGTGAAATCCACCCCGGCCACCGACTGTGCCAGCTGGGCGATATCCTCGATGCCGGCCTGCTGGAGAGCGGCGCCCTGCACCGCCGTGATGCTCATCGGCAGGCTCTGGGCCGAGGCCTCCCGGCGAGTCGCGGTGACCGTGACCTCCTGCAAGGTCGTTCCGGTCGCGGTGGCCGACTGCGGACCGGAGGAGTCCGAGGCGGAGATCGGCGCGTTGGCCGATGTCGCGGCCGTCGAGCCGGCAACGGTTGAGTTGGCGATGACGGAGTTCATCACGGTCGAATCCGCCACGGCGTGCGGACCATACAGAGCCGTCAATATGGCAGCCGTCACGGGCGTCACCTGTCGCAGCCGCCAGAATCTGTGGCACCGGTCCATCGCCAGCGGAAGGCTCGAGCAGGCACGGTTGCGCATCAGGTAACCCCTATCGGCTTCTTTGGATCTATCGCTCAGGCGTGGTTCATTCCCCCTCGATTGACGTCATGCCTGTCGAGCAGGATCGGTCGGCCGGTGCAATAAATTTGCCAGTGGCCGCGCACGCCAGGGCGTCATAAGCGGCTGATTTTTAGAGAGGGCGGCGCGCGAACCGCACGATCCAGTGCACTGAGGCAGTGCAGTGGACGCGCGGAACGCGAGTTTTTGAGTCAAGGCCGGCACAGCCGCCCCGCGACGCGTGAGCGCCCGGCGCGAAGCTTCAGCCGGCTGCGCCCCGTCGGCTCAGGTAGGCGTCGATCAGGACCCGCAGGCGCTCGCGGCCAAAACTCGGCTCATGGCCGGCATGGACTACGGTGACCGGAAGGTCGCGCAGGCGCTGCATCGTACGGACGTAGTCGCAGATGCTGGAGCTGGGGAACTCGTCGATCAACGGCCCGTCATAGATCGAATCGCCGGAAAACAGCGTGCCGGTCGATTTCTCCCACAGCCCGATACTGCCAGGGGAATGGCCCGGCAGATGCAACACCTCAAAATGGCGGTTTCCAAGATCGACGATGTCGCCTTCGTCGACCACTCGTGTCACGGGTGCCGGACGTACTCGATAGGAGCGCAGGTCGTAGCCTGCAAACGGCACGGCGGTGATCATCGGCTCCACGGTAAACGCGTAGCCCGGTACGGAGAATCGGCTGAGATCGGTGGGATCGAAGTCCTCCCCGATCAGCGTGTGACGTTCGGTGGGCTCCTGCAGTCCGGCCGCCTCGGCGCGATGCACGATACAATCCTGAAACTCGTAATGTCCCCCTATGTGATCGGCGTGCACGTGCGTGGCGACCGCCGTAACGGCCTTCTGCAGCAGATCCGCGGCGGCGGTCCTGAGGCCGCCGATGCCAGTGCCGGTGTCGATGAGCAGATCGCGGTCACGGCCTCTCACGTGCCAGATATTGCAGCGGAAAAAGGGGATGACATGCGGCTCCCAAAGCAGGGTAATCTCATCCGTGACTCGGGCCCGATCGAACCAGCGACTGGCGATGTTCATGAGCTGATTCCCGCTTGTATGCCACGCGATCGGCGCGCTGTGCGCCGTGGTGCCTCGATGACGGCCAGGCTGGATCCGATCATAGCGAAACTGGACGGTCGAGCCGAAATGACGTTGGCAGCGGTTGCCGCGGCTGGCCGACGGGCTCGTGGCTCGCGCGGGGAGCATCGACGCGCATGAACCCGGAATCGTTCTGGCAGGAAATCCTGCCGGCGGATGCCGTCGCCGCCGGGGGCTATCCCGCGCGTTTCGAGGACGGTCGTATGCTGCTGCTGCCGATCCGTCCTCTGCCGGACGGCAAGCGCGCCGTCGCCTCGCTCATCATCAACCAGGCCAGCTTCACGGTGGTGGACGCGCTGGCAACATCGCTGGCCCAAAAGCTCGCCGCCTGGACGCCGGAGGTGCTGGTAGGTCTGCCTACACTGGGCCTGACTTTGACCAGCGCCGTCGCCCAGAAGCTCGGCCATACCCGTTACGTCCCCCTGGGCACCTCCGCCAAATTCTGGTACCGGTCGGAGCTTTCGGTGCCGCTGTCTTCCATCACCACGCCGGAGCAGAAAAAGCGCCTGTATATCGACCCGCGCATGCTACCCCTGCTGCAAGGACGCCGCGTCGCTTTGGTCGATGACGTCATCAGCAGCGGCATCTCCATGCTGGCCGGGATCGCATTGCTGGGCGAGTGCGGCGTGAAGCCGGCGGTACTCGCGACCGCCATGCTGCAATCGCAGGATTGGCAGCAGCGTCTGGCGGGATGGCACATCGTGTCCGCGTTGCACTCACCGATCATCAGCATCGATTGACCGGGGCGGCTCTCCCAGCGGGATTCCGGCGTCGCGCAGCTGCTGCGCGAGTCCGCAGAGCTGCTGGCGATAGCGTTGCCAGAGCGACACGGAGGAGCGGTACAGCGGGCGACGCACCTGGGCCGCGCTCGCGGTGGTCACGGGCGCGGGGTTGCGCTCGAACCGCGCACAGGCCTCCTGCCATTCCAGGCCGCAATAGCTCAGCAGTTTGCGCGTCTGACCGGGCTGATCGGCCACCAGCTCCTCGTATTGCAGCGAATGGATGCGGCCGGGCAGTGCGCCTTCCCAATGCGCCATCAGGCGCCGATAGGCCACGTAGTAGCGCCCGAGCTCCGCCAGATCATAGGCAAAGGGATAGGCATCCTGGAACAAGGTCTTGTGCACGGCGTGGCAGGCCGCCAGCGGATGGCGGTACACATGCACGATCCTGGCGTTCGGCAGAGCGCGAGCGATCAATCCGCAATACAGATAGTTGAGCGGCATCTTGTCGATGAAGCGGCCTTCGCTCGCGCCCGCGGCGCGCGCGCGCGCGAGGTAGTCGCGCCCCAGCAGGCCGAAATCCAGTCTTGCCGATCCGGCGACCAGCTCCCGGCGTGCCGGCCTCGCGCCCTGGCTGCGCGCGGACACGCCCGCCACCACGCTCGACGCAAAGCTGTTCAGCTCGCCGGCCGAGCGCAGTGTCGAATGACTGCCCAGAATGCGATCCACGAGCGTCGTGCCGCTGCGTGGCAGGCCGACGATGAAGATCGGAGCCTCCATGCTGGCATCGCCGCCCACGGTCACCGAGCCATGAGGAAATGCCTCGATGATCCAGTCGACCGTGGCCTCATCGGTCCCGATGTCGTAGCGCAAATGCTGCCGGCGCAGGGCGGCGCCCCGTTGCACGTGCCGAAACGACTCCTCGTACCGGCCGAGGTCCTCGTATTCCTTGGCAAGTGCGTACTGCAGCTGGACTTCGCCCTGCCAGGGCAGATCGCCGGTGGCGAGCAGCGTCCGCAGCTCCTCCACATGGTTGTTCTCCGCCGTCTGCGTGCGCAGGTCCGAGCGGTTCTTGTAGGCCGCATAATCGCGCGGATTCAGCGCGATCACGCGATCGTAATCTGCCTCGGCTTCGGCCAGGGCTCCCACATAGCGGCGCACGGCAGCGCGGTTGAACAGCAGGCGCGCATCCTGCGGCGCCAGTGCCAGCGCCCGATCATAGGCTTCCAGTGCGCCGGTGTGATCGTTGGCGCGGCTGAGCGCGGTGCCGATCGCATCCAGCAACGGCGCATTGGAGGGCGCCAGTCGGCGCGCGGCGGCGGCGACCCCGGCGGCCTCGACCCGCCGATCCAGCGCCACCAGGCACTGCGCACGCTGCATCAGGCAGTGCGCGTCGCGGGGCTCGATCGCCAATGCGCGCTCTATGTACTGGAGCGCATCGCCTGCGCGACCCAGTGCCAGGGCGACCTCGCTGCCCGCGCGCCAGCCCGGGGCGTACCGCGGGTATTCCTGGTTCAGCTGCGCGCAGGCGTGCGCGGCGGCGGGCCAGTTGCCCTGGCGTACCAACTGCGCGACCTGTCGCTGTAGAGTCGTCGGGGGAAGGTTCATCGCTGCGCCGCCCGCCACGAGGGGCCGGCTGATATATTAAGGTCCCCTGGGCGCGGAGCGAATAGTCCGTCGAGCGCCGAAGGCTCGAGGGTCAGGGGGCGGCCTAACCCAGCATCACAGGAAGAAAGCGTTGCATCGCTTCGCTGGTGGCAACCTTCTTAATGATGCCGTCGTAGCCGTTGTCCCCGTTTGTGAGGATGATGAAGCCCGCTTTTCGCCGCACCGACGCCGCAACCAGCGCTTCATAACCGGGGTTTTCGCCTCCATGGGAGATCACATCGCCGGCCGTCGTGTGCTGAATCTCCCATCCGAGCCCCCACGACAACGAATCGGAAATTCTGATCTGCGGGCGAATCATCTCCCTCAAGCTCACGGCGTTCAGTCGATATTCGTCGCTCGGCCCGGGGTCGATGATCTCGATGAGGAATTTCGCATACTCTGCCGGAGTGGTCTGCAGCCCGCCCGCCGCCCCGTACCGCGCAGCGGTGAACGGCGTGGACCGCCGGCCGGGGATCAGCTTGCCGCGGTCGTCATGCGGTCTCGCCATGCCGTCCCGGTATAAGTATCCGCTCGATGCCATTCCGAACGGGACGAGAAGCCGCGTCTTCATGAACGCGTCGAAGTCGGTCGCACAGACTCTGACATCGTCGACCGTCATGCAGTCAGCCGGATTCACGTGGCCAACCAGATGGCTCACGACGGACTGCAGATAGCTGTAGCCCTCCCCCGAATAGCTCCAGCGTTCTCCCGGGGTGAAATGGATCGCCAACGGATCCGTAGCTGATCGCCAGTTCTGAAGGCCGGTGGTATGTGACAGTACGTGGCGCGCCGTGATCAGATCGAGACGAGGGTCCCCTTTGATCAGGCGATCCGGCGTGTACCTCGTCAGCGGGGTGTCGAGATCGAGCACACCCTTCTCGCACAATTTCATCACGACGTATGCAAAAACGGTTTTACTCACCGAACCCACTTCAAAGACCGTGTCCTCCCTCACCGGCACCCTGGACTCGAAATCTTTGACGCCAAAAGCTCCGCACCATAGCAACTTCGCCTCTGCCACGAGCGCCATGGACACCGCTGGGACCGTTGGGGTTTGCGCGAGCAGCGCGGGCAGCTGCCTCTGGAGATCGGTGATTAATCCGTTCCAGCCGGATGTGACGGCCGCTGTGCGTGCCGGTGGCGACTCGCCACGGGAATAGGAACCAAATGAGAAGGACGAGAGCCCGAGCGCGACTCCACCGCACTCGCCGAGGAACCTTCGTCGACTCTCACGTTTCAGAGCGGCGTGAACCTTCATATGGTTTCACCCGACATCTGACGGCAGGCCGAAGGCCGACCCGGCGCCCGCTATTTTCCCGCAGGCGGCGGTGGGTTCCGATTGAATTCTATGAGCGGAATGTCCAGCCACTCTTCGATCTTTCCATCCTGCGCATTCACGCGGAAGAAGCTGCCAACGGGCAGGTGAAACGGCCGGCCATTGAGAGTGATGTTGTCGATCCTTCGTGTGATGACGAGAACCTCCTTCGATCCGCCGATCGCCTCGGTTTGCAGCAGCTGGACCGTACCGCCCTGCACCTGAGGTCCAGGTCCTCCGGGAGTCACCCGGGAGACCCGCGCAAATAACCTGCTGAGCTGCTGGCGTGCGTTCTCCCGACCCGTCTCGATATTTCGATTGAGAGCAGCTTCCATGCGAAACTGCACGTCTTCCTCGAAGTACGATGCGGCCTTGTCGGCATCCTGCTCGCCGAAGGCCGTGATCCAGGCGCGCACGGTCTCCTTGGCGCGTCGCTCGTAGCGTGCCGCCGCCGTCACGGACGACGCCTGCGCCATCGTGGGCTTCCCGGGTATGAGGGGTGCGCATACGCATACGACTACCACCCCCAAGGTCGCGAACGACGTCGTCTGCCGGATAGGCATCTCTGTTATCCTGTTTTTCGCCGGGAAGATGATTTTAATCCGTCGCCTGTTGTTTTCCCAAATCGGCGATACCCTTACGCCATGCGACCTCGGGCTGGCGGGCCACGGGCCGACGCTGTTCGCGGGGCTGTCTGGACAAGGGGGGTGTTGGCAATGAAGTTCGGGGTTTTCGATCATATGGACGAGGGGGACGTCCCGCTCGAACAGCAATACGCACAGCGGCTGCAGCTGATCGAGGCCTACGACCGCCTGAGCTTCCATGCTTATCATCTCGCGGAGCATCACGGTACTCCGCTGGGGCTCGCACCATCGCCGGGAATCTTCCTGGCCGCCGTTGCACAGCGCACGCAGCGGCTACGATTCGGCCCGCTCGTTTATTCCCTGCCGCTGTATCACCCGATCCGCCTGATCGAAGAGATCTGCATGTTGGATCAGTTGAGTGGCGGGCGCCTCGAGCTGGGTGTCGGCCGCGGTGTTTCGCCGATAGAAGTGCGTTTCTACGGTGTCGCTCCCGAAGCGGGTCCGCGTCAGTTTCCAGAAGCCTTGAGGCTGATCAAGCGGGGACTTACCGTCGATGAGCTGAGCTTCAGCGGCGAGTTCTACAGATTCGAGAAAGTCCCGATGGTGCTGCGTCCCGTGCAGAAGCCGCACCCACCGCTCTGGTACGGCGTGACCGCGCCCGATACGGCGCACTGGGCGGCCCTGGAAGGGGCTCACATGGTGACGCTGCTCCCTACTGACGGAGCACGCGCCGTGATCGATCGCTACAAGTGCGAATGGGCGGGCTTCGGGAGACCCGCTGCGGACCTGCCGCTGATGGGCGTGATGCGGCTCGTCGTATTGGCTGATACCGGGGCTCGAGCGCTGAACACTGCGGAGCGCGCCTATGCATCGTGGCTCGGGCACATGCGGCTCCTGTGGGATCAGCACGGAGTGAAATTTTCCCTGGGGCTGCCGCCCGAAATCGGCCCTCTGATCGACGCCGGCGCGGCTTTCGCCGGGACCGCCGCGGACTTCCGCGCTTTCGTGGCTCAAAACGTTGAATCGATCGGCGCAAACTACCTGACGTGCGACGTCGCGTTCGGAGACATGAGTTTCGATGAAGCCATGCGCACCACGAAGCTCCTGGGAGAAGAGGTCATTCCCGCGTTCGCTTAAGTCGCGCAACTGACGGGCCTGGCGGCAGGCCCGGAACCGGCATATCAGTATCCGGCAGCCAGCCCGCCCTTGCTGCGGTCGTCATTGGCGCCCTCGAGCATGCCGCTGAGCGGGTCCCGCAGGATGGCCTCGTCGGTTCCCCACGGGCGGCCCGTCTGGATCTGATGGCCCATCTTCTGCAGCGCCGCCTGGACCGAAGGCGTCAGATATCCCGGCTCGACCATGATCACGTTCGGCTCGCCCTGATCGTGCATGCGCGGAGCGTCAACGGCCTGCTGGAGATTCATTCCGAAGTCGACGACGTTCAGGATGCTCTCCAGGGTCGTCGAGATGATGGTCGATCCACCGGGGCTGCCCGTCACCATGAATAACTGCCCGCCACGCAGGACGACGGTCGGTGCCATCGAACTGAGCGGGCGCTTGCCCGGAGCAATCAGGTTGGACCGTCCCTGAACCAGTCCAAAACTGTTGGGCACCCCGACCTTGGAGGTGAAGTCATCCATTTCGTTGTTCAGGAAAAACCCGGTGTCGCCCGCGATCTGGCCGGTGCCGAAGAACAGATTGATCGTATACGTCACCGCGACAGCGTTACCGTGCGCATCGACGATGGAGTAGTGCGTCGTGTGTTGTCCCTCGGTGTCCAGACTGGCCTCGATCTGATCTTCCGGAACAGCCATGTCGGGCTTGATGTGCGCGCGGATCGCGGCGGCATGTTGCGGCGACAGCAGCATGGCGATCGGATTCCTGACGAAGGCCGGATCGCCGAGGTAGGTGTTGCGGTCGGCGAACGCAAAACGCTCGGCCTCCGCCAGATGGTGCGTGACCTGCGCCGAGGCATAACCCCACTGCGCCAGCGGGTAGGGCTCGAGAATCTGCAGCAGCTCGCAGACCGTCGTTCCCCCGGAACTTGGAGGCGGTGCGGATATGATCTCGTAGCTCCGGTACTGGCAGCTCACCGGCTGCTGCCATTGAATCCTGTAATCGGCGAAATCCTTTTTCGTGAGCAGGCCGCCGTTGCGGTCACTCGCGGCCACGACCGCGCGCGCAATACTGCCGTGATAGAACACGCGCGGTCCCTGCTGGGCGATCAGCTGCAGCGTATGCGCCAGCTGCGGCTGCTGCAGGCGTGCGCCGGGCGCATACGGCTTCCCATGGTCGAGAAAGATCGCCGCAACATTCGGATACTGCGCGAAGCGCCGCGCCGCGAACCGCAGCTGCATGGCATCGGAGTCCGTGAGGACGAAACCCTGCTGTGCCAGCCGGATGGCCGGCGCCATCAGTTCCTGGCGGCTCATGCTGCCGTAGGCCATGCGCGCCGCTTCCAGACCCATCACGGTGCCCGGGACGCCCACGGCAAGATAGGTTCTGGTGCTGCGGCCGCGCACGACCTGGTCCTGCGCATCGCGGAACATGTTGTAGGTGGCCTTGAGGGGCGCCCGCTCGCGGAAATCGAGGAACAGGTTCCTCCCGTCGGCCAGGTGGATTGTCATGAAGCCGCCCCCGCCGATGTTGCCGCAGCACGGGTACACGACCGCCAGCGCGTAGCCGATGGCCACCGCCGCGTCGACGGCGTTGCCCCCGCGGCGCAGAACGTCCACGCCGATCTCGGTCGCGAGGTGCTGAGCGGTCACCACCATCGCGTGCTGGGCGGTCACCGGGCGGGCACGCGCGAGCGTGTCGCGCGTCGGTGCGGGCACGGCGGGGCCCAGGGCGCCAGGTGATATCCCGGCGGTGTCCGTCGACGCCGCGCCGGGTGCTGCGGCGAAACTGACCAGCCCGGCGGCGCACAGGACCGTGGCTGCCACCACCGTCACGAGACGGTTCATGATTTTTTGCATCGATTCCGCACCTGCTGGTGAAGGTCGTGGGCCGGGGAAGTATGCCGTCGTCATCCTATACGACACGCCGTGCCCTGCGCCACGATCGCTCTGCGCCGCGATCGAAATGTCCGGGTGAGCCCGGGTGGGGTACGTGTATGGTGCGGCTGACAGGCCCCGGCGTCAGGACTGCACCGGCACTCGAGCCGCGCCGCCGAGCGGGGTCCCGGCCGCGTCGAAGCGGCTCTGCGGCCGCATGCGTAACGCCAGGATCACCGTCACGCCCATCAGCACCATCGTGACCAGGAACGGCAGCTGCCAGTTGCCGTAGCGATCGATCAGATAGCCGGCCACCACCGGGCTGATGATGGCCGCCAGCGCGGAACCCGTGTTCATCATGCCGCTGGCTGTTCCCGAATACGCCGGGGCGACATCCATTGGAATCGCCCACATCGGACCAATGGTCATCTCGGCGAAGAAGAAGCCGCCGGACAGACAAAGCAGTGAAGCGGTCAGGCTATGCACGAGCATCAACGGAATCAGCGCCAGCGTGGTCAGCAGCATGCACGCGGCGACCATCCAGCTGCGCGCGCGCTTGAGGTCACCGGTTCGCTTGAGCAGCTTATCCGTCAGAACGCCGCCCAGCGTGTCACCCACGACTCCGGCGAAGAATACGGCGGAAGCAAACACGGCCGACTGCTTGAGGTTGAGTTTGTAGCTGTGCAGGAAGTACTGCGGAATCCAGCTCAGGAACAGCCACAATGTCCAGGCGTAGCAGAAGTAGACGACCGTCACCGGCATCATGCGCTTGAACAGCGGCCACCACGGCACGCTGAGCCGCTCGGACTGGGGGGCGGGCAGTTCGGCAAGCTCCTGCGCCGTAATGCGCGGGTGGTCCCTGGGAAGCTCGGTAAAGGTCAGCGCCCACACAGCGACCCACAGGAAGCTCAAGGCGGCACAGGCATAGAATGAGGCGCGCCATCCGTAGGTCGTCATCACGATGACGATCGTCGTCGGAGCGGCGGCATTGCCGATACGCGCTGCAGCATGCGTGATCCCCTGCGCATAGCCGCGCTTGTCTGCCGGCACCCACCGCGACATCGCCGCGGTGGCCGCCGGGAAGGCGGCCCCTTCCCCGAACCCGAGCAGCACCCGTGCGAACAGCAGCGAGACCAATCCGCCCGCCATTCCGCTCCACATCGTGGCGCCCGCCCAGATCACACCGGAGGCGATCAGCGTCCAACGCGCGCCGAAGCGATCGCTGACCCAGCCGCCGATGATCTGGAAGAGCAGATAGGGGTATGCGAAGGCGGAGAACACCAGGCCGATCTCGGTGTCGCTGAGATGGAACTGTGCACCGAATCCCGCCGCCGCCGTGCTGACATTGACTCGATCGAGATAGGTGAGCAGATACAGCAGGCACAGCAGCATCAATACGACTCGCCTTGCTCGCAGATGCTTCATCTGTTCCGCTCCCCCGAGCGTGCTCGATACCTCGGGTCCACTCGCCTCTCGAAGTCGCGCACGACGGGACGCGACTGTGATGAAGGTCATATTTGACCGCGCTCGACTGAGACGCACTCACCACGCGGGAACCCGCCATGACTCTAGCATGCATCGAACTGCCAGGCAGCAGACGCTCGGCCAGCCAGGGATAGAGAGCAGGAGCACACGGATCAATGCGCGTTCCAGGCCAATGTCGCGCCCAGCTGGTCCCAAGTCCGTGAGGAGAGCCCGCAGACCCGCCGACGCTCAGGCCCTGCAGCTGAACTTCGAGCGCCGACTCATCCAGCTGTTCCTCGCAGCCAATGACTGCACGGGCGGGATGCGGGACGCGATCCGCGCGATCTGCGCCGAACTGCACTGGTCGTGCGGCGTTTGCTGGCGCGTCGAGGAATCCCCTGCAGGGCTGAGCGAGCTCGCCCGCTGGCCGGACCGGGTCCCTGACGGGAGCCCGGCGGCGGTGATCACCGCCCCACCGCCGCCCTGGCTCGGTGACGAGCCCGTGTGGATCGGTGATCCTGGCGCGGATGAGTCGACCTCCCGGGAGCCGGATGCGTGGAGGCCGGCCGGCCCGGGCATGATTCTGCCGATTCGGTCCGACTCCCGGCTGCTCGGGTTCATCGCCTTCGAGGGACCCGTGACGCAGAAGAGCGCCGCCGTCGCGGCGAACACGCTGCGCGCCGCGGGTCCAATCGTCAGTCTCCACCTGCATCACGCCCTGGGAGCCGAGCAGCTGCGCGACAGCGTGCGGCGTCTGGCATCGACCCTGACGCTCGCCGCAGTAGGCATCGCGCACGTCGACGACTCCGGAAGGTTTCTGTACGCCAATCCGCGGCTGTGCCAGATGCTGGAATACAGCGAAGCGGAGCTGCTGCAGCTGAACGTCAAGCAGGTCTCTCATCCGGACGACATCGACATCACGGATGGGATGCGCGACAGGCTGCGCAGGGGCGATATCGATTCGTTCAAAATGGAGAAACGCTATCTGCGCAAGGACGGCAGTGCGATCTGGGTGGCCTTGACCGTGGCGGTACGCCGCGACAACGCAGGCCGGCGCATGTACGACGTCTCCATCGTCGAGGACATCAGCGCCCGCAAGATCGCCGAAGATCAGGTCCAATACCTGGCGACACATGACGGACTCACCGGACTGCCGAACCGGGCGATGTTCGTGCAGCTGCTGGCGCTCGCGACCGAGAGCGCGAAACGACGCGGATCGAAGGTGGCGGTCCTGTTCATCGATCTGGATCGCTTCAAGATCATCAACGATTCCCTGGGGCACGACGCGGGCGACGCACTCCTGCGGGAGATGGCCGTGCGTTTTCGAGCATGCGTGCGCAGCAGCGACATTGTCGCGAGACTCGGAGGAGACGAATTCGTCGTGGTGCTGCAGGACGTGTCCGATCAGGCGCAGGTCTCCACGCTTGCGCACCATATCCTGTCGGTGGCCATGCGCCCCGTGGAGATCAATCGGCAGGACTGCCGCGTGACCGCCAGTATCGGCATATGCCTGCATCCCGAGGCCGCTCAGGACGACCAGACGGCGCTGAAGAACGCCGATCTGGCCATGTACGCCGCCAAGGAGGCGGGCAAGAACAGCTATCAGTTTTATTCATCGTCCCTGTGTGCCCACAGCGCCGGCCGTCTCGCCATCGAGACCCATCTGCGCCAGGCCCTGGAGCGCAACGAGCTCTCGCTGCAATATCAGGCGCAGGTGAACATCGAGACGGGTAGCATCACCGGCGTCGAGGCCCTGCTCAGGTGGGACAGTGTCGAGCTGGGATCCGTCGCGCCGCTGCAGTTCATTCCGGTGGCCGAGGAGACCGGCCTGATCATCCCCATAGGACGGTGGGTGCTGCGCACGGCCTGTGCACAAAGCGCTCGGTGGTTGCGAGAGGGATTGCGCCCGGTGCGGCTGTGCGTGAATCTCTCGATGCGGCAACTGCAGGACGATCGCCTCGTTGCGGATATCGCCGGCGCGCTCAGCGACCATGGCGTTCCACCCAATCTGCTGGAACTCGAGCTCACCGAGAGCATGATCATGCACAATACCGAGCGCGCCATGCGGATGCTCTCGGACATCAAGAGACTGGGCGTGCGCCTGGCGATCGACGACTTCGGAACCGGCTACTCCTCGCTGGCTCAGTTGAAGCGCCTGCCGATCGATACCCTCAAGGTTGACCGGTCATTCATCCGCGAGATCCCTCGAGAAGCCGAAGACCGCGCGATTACGCAGGCGATCATTGCGATGGGCAAGACCCTGAGCCTCACGATCGTCGCCGAAGGCGTCGAGACCCCGCAGCAGAAGGCATTCCTTCGTGAACACGCCTGCGATGAGATGCAGGGCTTCTATTTCAGCACGCCCGTACCTCCCGACGAATTCGCCGCGCTGCTGCGCAGAACGTCGGCAACCTGACCCGCCATCGCCGCTCCTGCGGCACGACCGGCCTCACTTCACCTTGCTGTAGTCGTACCACACGGCCTCGATGTTGTGGCCGTCCGGATCGTGGACGAATGCCGCGTAATAGCCGGGCCAGTAGTCCCGGTAGCCGGGGCCGCCGTTGTCCTTGCCGCCGGCTGCCAGCGCCGCCTTGTGGAAGGCCTGCACCTCCTCGCGCGACCTGGCCTCGAAAGCCAGGTGCATGGGCACGACGGTCTGCTTGCGACCGATCCAGAAATCGGTGTTCTTGCCGTCGTTGAATCCCGCCGCCTCGCCATACTCCATGTTGTTGGTATATCCGAGCGGCTTGAGCGCCTGGATGTAGAAGGCCTTGGACCGCCGATAATCGCTCACCGCAAGACTCGTATGCGCGATCATGCCCGTGCTCCTTCTGCGGCGGTGCGCTGTACTGTGCCGCAGTTTGCAGACGGAAGGATCATCCCCGCCCGCCCGGCTCCCGCGTCACGGGTGGGCGGGCGGGTCGCCGCGAATGTTACACCGCAGGCAGGCACGCCTGGATCCGTGATCGGCGCTCCAGCGCCGAGCCGCGCGGTTACACTGCGCGCATGTTCAGGGCCCCGCACCTGTCGATCGCCCTTGGCATCGCGGCCTCATCACTGGTGCTGCCCGGCTGCCACAGCCTGCCGCAGACAGCGCCCCAGCGGGCACCGCAGGTAACGCGCTCGGCTCAACGTGGCGGCATCCCCTCGCCCATCCGCAGCAGCCGGGCGAACAGCCGCACCGTGGACGCACGTGAAGCCTTCCGCGAGGCTCTGCTGCGTGTGCCGCAGGAACCGCCGCAGACGTCGGCGACGGCGAATGACCCGCCCGCGCTGCGCGCATACATCCTCTACGACTATCTCATCGCCGCGCGGCTGCAATTCGCTCTGCACAGCGCCCCGAGCGACGGACTCGATACCGTCATCGACGGCTTCCTGCAGGCGCACGCGGGCCAGCCCGTGACGCTCGCCCTGCGGCGCGAGTGGCTCGAGAGCCTGGCCGATCGCCAGCGCTGGGACTGGTTTCTGCCGCGCGCGCTGCACCTGTCCGACCCGCTGCTCATCTGCGACCGCCTGGCGGGCCGGCTCGGGACCGGTGATACCACCGGCTTGGCCGCCGAAGCGCTCGCCTGGTGGCAACAGCCGATCGAGCAGCCCGCCGCGTGCGATAGCGTCTTTGCGTGGCTGGGGCAGCAGCAGCTGCTGACGCCGGCGCTGAATGCGGCGCGCATGCGCGCGGCGCTCGCTGCCGGCAACGCGCGCCTCGCCCGCGAGTTCGCGGCCGATGCCACCGCCGGGGAGATCTCGCCGGACGAGCTGGCTCCCCTGCTGCAGTGGGCACGGCTGCTGCAGTCACCGCGCGCGACGCTCGAGGAACTGGCCGCGCATCCGGCGACCCCGGTGGAGCCCGAGGCGCTGGACGCAGGTTTCTCGCGCCTGGCGCTGCACGACTCCGCTGCCGCGGCGGCGCTGCTCCCGTCGCTGCTCGCGCGGCCTGACATGACGGCGGCACTGCAGCTGCGCCTGCAGCGCGATGCAGCGCTCGGCCTGGCCTACGATCACAACCCCGCCGCGTTGCCGATCTTCGCCGCGCTGCCGGCCCTCACGACGCTACCGCCCCTCCAGGCACCGGCCGCGCCGCCACCCGCGGCACTGCCGTCTGCGGCATCGCCGTCGCCCGGCGCCGCCTCGGACAGCATCGACACGCGCCTGCTCGAGTGGCGGGTGCGTGCGGCATTGTGGGCGGCCGATTACGCGCACGCGCTCACCTGGATCGGGCAGATGCCCGATTCGCTCGCCGCGCAACCACGCTGGCGCTACTGGCGCGCGCGCGCCGTCGAGGCGCTGCACGGCGCGGCGGCGGCAGCTCCGATGTACGCGGACATCGCCGGTCTGCGCGACTACTACGGATATCTCGCCGCCGACCGGCTGCATCGCCCCTATCAATTGAACGCACACGCCACCATCGAGGATCCGGGCGTGCAGCGCCTGCTCGGCGCCGACCCGGGGCTGGTGCGCGCGCACGAGCTGCTCGCCTGCGACCTGTACGACGATGCCGTCGCGGAATGGGCCGCCGCTCTGGCTGACAGCCCGGGCACCGTCAAGGTCCAGGCGGCGCTGCTGGCCGCGCACTGGGGCTGGTACGCGCAGTCGATCGCGACGCTCGCGCAGGCGGGTGAGTGGGACGACGTGCGGCTGCGCTATCCGCGTCCCTACCCGGACCTCATCGCCGCCGCCAGCCAGCGCACGCGGTTGCCGGCCGACTGGATCCTCGCGGTGATGCGTCAGGAGAGCCTGTTCCGCGCCGACGCGGTGTCGCGCGCCGATGCACGTGGCCTCATGCAGCTGGAGCTGTCCACCGCCGGTGACGTTGCCCAGCGCTGGCACCTGCCGCCACCCGACGCCACCAGTCTGTTCGACCCGCCGACCGCGGTCACGCTCGGCGCCGCGCACCTGCGCGAGCTGCTCGACCTCTATGATGGCCGCCTCGCCGTGGCACTGGCCGCCTACAATGCCGGCACCGATGCGCTGGCGCGCTGGCTGCCGGACAAACCGATGGATGCCGACGTCTGG
This sequence comes from Gammaproteobacteria bacterium, assembly GCA_030038755.1. GTDB lineage: Bacteria > Pseudomonadota > Gammaproteobacteria > Steroidobacterales > Steroidobacteraceae > FEN-1191. The sequence continues at coordinate 14,468 of JASHSK010000078.1, read as the reverse complement.
ATCGAGAACATCCCCTATGACGAGACACGCACGTACGTCGAGGCCATTCTCGAGCACATCGTCGCGTATGGATGGACGCGCGGTGCAAGCCCACCGCAGCTGGCCACGTTGTTACCGCCGGTCGGTCCTGTGGCCCCCGCCCTGGGGCGTGCGTCGCCCTGATTGGAGGACAATGATCATGCGAACCCTCATCGCCGCGTGCGCGGTGCTGGCGCTCTGGGCGCCGGCGGCCAACGCCGCTGACTGCGCAGCGCTGCTGCATCTGCGCTCGCCGCAGCTGACGATCAGCAGCGCCCGGCTCGTGCCGGCCGGTCCGCTGGTGCTGCCGCGAGCACCCGGCGCCCCACCCACACCCCCACTGCAGCTACCCGCGCACTGCCTGGTGCAGGGCGCGCTCGACTCGCGTACCGGCGTGGACGGCAGGCACTACGCGATCGGCTTTCAGCTGCGGATGCCCGCGTCATGGAACGGCCGCTTCGTGTACCAGGGTGGCGGCGGTCTCGATGGCGTCATCGCCCCCGCGCTCGGCAGCGCGGGAGGCAGCTCGCCACCCGCGTTGCTGCGGGGTTTCGCCGTGGTAAGCACCGACAGTGGCCACGAAGGCATGGATGCGAGCTTCGCGGCCGATCAGCAGGCGCGCCTGGACTACGCCTATGCCGCGATCGGCACGGTGAGCATCGCTGCCAAGGATCTCATCACGCGCTTCTATGGGCGCCGCCCGAGCTACTCCTATTTCGTCGGCTGCTCCAACGGCGGCCGCGAGGGCATGATGGCCGCGCAGCGCTTCCCCGACGACTTCGACGGGGTGGTTGCGGGCGATCCCGGCTTCCGCCTCTCCGCCGCCGCGATCGCCGAGGTCTGGGACACGAATCAATTCTCCAAGGTCGCACCGCGCGACGCCCAGGGCCAACCGATTCTCAGCGAGTCCTTCACCGAGACCGAGCTGCACCTCGTCTCACACGCGGTGTTGCGCCAGTGCGATGCGCTCGACGGCCTGGCCGACGGCATGATCAATGACATCGCCGCCTGTCACTTCGACCCGGGCGTGCTGCAATGCCCCGCGGGAGCGCATCAGGATTGCCTCAGCAGTGCCAAGATTGCCGCGCTGCGCGCGGTGTTCGACGGCGCGCACGATTCCGCGGGACACGCGCTCTACTCGCCCTGGCCGTATGACGCGGGTATCGGCACTCCCGGCTGGCGCTTCTGGAAGCTCGGCACCTCGCGCACGGCCACCGCCAATGCGCTCAACACCACTCTCGGCCTGAACGCCATGCAGCTGTACTTCCTGACGCCATCGCGTCCCGGGCTGAGCGATGCGAACTTCGATTTCGACCGCGACCCGCAGGCCGTCGCGCAGACCGCCGCGATCAATGACGCCGTCTCCACCTTCATGAGCAGCTTCGTGGCGCACGGCGGTCGCATGCTGATCTACCAGGGCATGAGCGATCCGGTGTTCTCCGCCGACGACATCATCCGCTACTACGGCGAGCTCGCGCGCGACGACGGCCCGCCGCAGGCCTGGGCGCGTTTGTTTCTCGTACCCGGCATGAACCACTGCGGCGGCGGTCCGGCGACCGACGACTTCGACGCGCTCACGGCCATCCAGCAATGGACCGAGCACGGCGTCGCGCCCGATCGCCTCATCGCGCACGGCCGCGCCTTCCCGGGCGTCACGCGCCCGCTGTGCCCCTACCCGAAGTACGCGCACTACGTCGGCGGCGACCCGCATGCCGCCGCGAGCTTCGAGTGCCGGGCGCCCTGAGCTCGGCACGTCAGGACCGGAAATATCCTCGGGCCCCGATCCCACGGCGGTATCGTGCCTGTCAGTGCACTGTGAACGGCAGCGAAATCGTGCGCGTGACGATGTGCTCGGTGACGCGATGGAACTCGTCGATGTCGAACAACTCATCGATGTGATTGCCCGCCACATCCTCCAGGCCCCGATCGACGATGATCCGGTAGCGGCCGGCGCGCCAGGGACGCTGCGGCGTGAAGCGCCAGCGCGTCTCGTCGCGCCCGACGCTCACGCTGCCGGCAACCGTGCCGTGCGCACCCACGACGTTCAGCATCCGCTGCAACAGCGGATAGTTCATGGGGGTCGGGAAATCGATCGTCAGCGGCGTGCCGGCCCCGGCCGCCGGGGCAGCCACCTGCCACTGCCGTGGATCGGGCGGCGCACGCAGCGCCTGGCCGCCGCGGTATTCCTTGCGCGCGGCTTCGGCCAGCGGCGCGCCGCGCGCATCCTGCCAGGCGCTGTCGATCAGCAGCGTATAACGTGCGCCCGGGGCGATCGGCGGACCCATGCGCTCATTGGAAGTCAGTCCGCGCTTGATGCGCCCCGGATCGAAGGTCAGCGTCAGCTGCTCGAAGCGCGGATCCCACAGCTCCTCCCCGGGGAGAAACACTCCCTGCAGCGCCCGGCCATGCCCATCGAGCACGTGTACGTACGCTGCGGCCTCGCCGCGGCTCATCGGCGCCGAAAAATAGATGTACAGCCGCAGGGTATTGCTGGGCAGGACGGCGGCGGAGGGATAGATGTGCAGGACACGCGTCGATGGCGTCACATCCCGCGGTGGTCCGTAGAACGTCCTGCGCACCACGGGCGCACCCGGCGGTGCGAACACCACGTCGTACTGCAGGCCCGCAGCGGGCGGAAAGCGCGGCTGGAACACGAGCGTGCCGTGCTCGATCGCATAGCTGCCCAGTAGCGGCGGCAGTCCCGCCGCGCCGGCCGTCGCGCCGGCTGGGCCCGAGGCGCCGGCCGGGCTCGCATAGACTGCGAAGATCGTGGGCCAGCCGCCGCGCGGAGCACTGGCCGGTGGCGTCCAGCCGCTGACGGCGAAGCTCCTGCCCGTGAACCGGATACCGACCGCCGCAGGCGCGCTTGCTCCCGAAGCGGCCGCCGCGAGCACCCCCGAGACGAGGATGATGGCGGCGGCACTGACGATCTGGCTGCTGCGCAATGACGGCAGCGGAGCAATTACGGCAGCGGGATGGTCTGCAGATTGACCGGCCCGACCACCGGGTTCGCCAGCCAGGGCGGACCCGAGCTCTTTCCGGTGAGGATCAGCACGTCCGAGCTGTCCAGCGCCGCCAGATGCCGTACGTCCTTCAGATCGCTGATGGTCTGGTAGGGAACACCGGCGACATTCGTGATGGTCGGCGCCGTGATGGGCTTGTAGGCACCCAGATCGTCGGCCTGCAGCTTCATCACGCCGCGCGACGTGTTGTTGATCAGGATGTAGCTATGGCCGTTCTGGCGATAGGGGACCATGTCCAGCGGCTGGTTACCCGCACCCAGATCGGCGATCTCCGCGCCGTGGACCTGGGCGCCGGGATGCAGCTCACTGAAGGGAATCTTCACCAGCGGCGTGCAGGTATAGGCCGCGAGCACGTAGTTGCGCCCGTCGATGTCGTACGGCACGAACGTGCGGATCGGAGCCTGCGTCTCATAGCGCCCATGCGAGGAGTGCCAGATCTGGATCGTGGTGCCCTCTGCCGCCGTGCGCTGGAACGGAAAGGGAATCGAGCGCAGCGCCGAGGACCACTCCTCGTTCGACAGCCCGGCGACCATCAGGTTGCCGTTCATGTAGACCATGTCGGTGATGGTCATCATGCGGGAGCTTGGCCGGCCGTTCGGCGGGTCGGCTCCAGGCGCGGCCGCCGGCGCATCCGACAGCTGTACCGATGCATGCGCCACGTTATCGAGCGGCAGCACGCTCAGCTGGCCGCTGCCGCGCTCGACGCGCACGATCAGCGGCATCGCATCGGGTCCGCGGCCGCGCGACACCGACAGGTAGACGTTCTTGGAGACGGGATTGACCTTGACGTCGTTGATCACGAGCTGATCGGGTGCGATACCGACCATCGCGGCGATCTTGGCGTTGATATCCTGCACGTCGACCCTGGCGGCACGCGCGGCCTGGCGGTCATGCGTATCGATGGCCACGACCTGGCCGCCGATTGAGTCGCCGACGAACAGGATGCCGTCGGGCCCGAAGGCGAGCGGGCCGGCGGACAGCAGGTGCGCATTGCCGTTGGCGAGCGTAGCGAGCGGACTGGTCGAGATACGGGCGTCCGCGGCACCGGCCACCAGTGCGGCGGCCCCGATGAATACGCCCGTGGCGCGTAGCAGAGAGACGCGGCGCATAGTTTATTCCCCCTTGTTGCCGGCCGACGGCACAGCGCCGGCCGGGGGCACAGCGTGTTGACAAGAGCGAGCGGTCGCGGATTCTAGCAATTCGGCCGCGCTGCCGCCACGCCGCCCCTGATGTCCCTGATGCCCCTGATGCCCCTGGCGGGCGTCAGCGCAGCAGGGCGGCACCGTAGCCCCACGACGGCAGGCGTGACAGCGGGCCGGTCAGCGGCAGCAGCTCCTGCAGCGTCAGATGCAGTCGCTGCATCTGCCCGTGACGCATGATATCGAGCGTCAGGGGGGTGCCGGCCGAGCGCGACAGCAGCTGCACGATCTGCGAGAAGTGGCCCGCCGTCGCCGGCTGTCCATCGACGGCCATCAACCGATCGCGCCGCTGTGCACCCGCCAGCGCCGCCGGAGAGGACGGGGCGACGGCCTGCACCACGATGCGGCCATCCGCATCGACATCCAGCAGCAGGCCCGAGCGGTTGTAGGGCGCCGGCGCACCAAACTGGCCGGACTTGGTCAGATACAGCTCCCGGTCCGGATAGTCGAAGGTGAGCACGAAATTGCGCAGCACTTCCACACCCAGGTTGCCGGCGACGTTCGCCGAGGCGAAGGCTCCGGCGCGCGCGAAGTGCAGCTGCGTGAGCGGGCGCACCAGCGTAAAGGGGCCGATCGCCAGCGACTGAATGCGCGTCAGCAGCGTCGGTACGCTGCCGCCCACGCCATCCTGGAAGCTGTGCAGGCCGGGCAGCTGCAGCGCCGGCCGGTGATCCAGGTAGAACTGCCCGAACAGCGTCAGTGATCCGTCATCGCCGGTGTCGACGCGAAACAGCCCGGGCTCGCCATCGACGGCTGCGCTGATGAAGCAATCCCGGCCGTCGAAGATCAGGGGCAGCTTCGCCCCCGCGACGTCCGGCGGGCCGGCCGTTGGCCACCACAGCGTCAGCTCGCGACGCTCATAGTCGACGCGCACGATGAAGCGGCGGAACAGCTCGTAACCGAGCAGGCCCGCGATCTGCGGCTGCTGCTCGCCCTGGTCGGTCACCTCGGCGGGCAGCGACAGGACCGCGAAGCGCTGATCGAGCAGCACCGCCTGGCCGACCCGATAGCTGGGCACCACCGCCATGTGGGCGCTGACCTCCTGGTTGCCAACCCCATCCACCATCACGGTGCCCTGCTCCCGCAGGTGCAGCTGCGCCGCCGCCCGCGGTGTGATCACGTTGAATGCGCCCGAATCCAGCACGAACGGCAGCGGCGGCGCACCGTCGATCGACACGTCCACGACGATCATGCCGTCACGCAGATTGAACGGGATGGTCGCCGAAGATCCCCCGGTGAGCAGCTGCGCGTCACGCACCTTGGAGTGCGGCGCGTCGAATTCGCGGTCGCCCAGATCGGCGCGTGTCACGAAGCCCGTGATCACCGTGGTCACATCGCTCGCCGGATCGCCGCTGGAACTGTGCTCGACGAACGGATAGACCACGCCGTCCACCAGCCGGTAATCGGAAAAGGACTGGATGTTGTCGCGGTGGTTCGCGTCGAACCACTCCACGCGCTCCAGCAGGTGCGTACCCGAATCGATCCACAGCGTGAGCAATCGTCCGTCGGGCGGCCGCAGCTGCACCACCTGGTAGGATCGCGCGCCTTCGTGCCGCACGCCGCGGTAGACGACGGCCGCGGCACCGCTCGGGTCAAACCAGCCGTTGCGATCCTCATAGGATTGCGTGGCCGCATCGATCAGGGCGTCCGGCGCCTGTTCGACGGTCACCAGGCCCTTCTCGTCCATCCACCAGCTCTGCAGTCGCGAGGTGCCCGAGGCGCCGCGCAGCGGCCCCACGTCATAGGTCAGGACATCGCGACCTGCGCGGAAATCGACGACCTGGCGGAAGGTGCCCTGCAAACCTCCGACGTCACACTGCCCGACGAGCTCGGCGCCGGTCATCGACGACCAGGCACGACCACCGCTGGCCAGATACATCTGCCGCAACACGCGCCGGGCGTCGCGCTCGCCGTGCGAGGCGGTCACACAGCCCGTCGCGATCAGACAGGCCAGGCCAGCGGGCAGAAGCGCGCGTAGTACCGTGCCGATGCGTGGTTGCATTGCCGCGAATTCTACTGCCCCTGGCTGCGCGGCGGATCCCCTGGCCGCGGCCCCTGCCGCGGCCCCTGCCGCGGCGAGGCGCAAGCCGCAGCACGAAGGTCTAAAATGTCCGACATGGCGGTCAGTTAGGAGAACATGATGGACTATCAGTTAGCGCAGCAGCAGACACTGCAGTTGCAGCAGCAGCTGCAGGGCATCGCCCAGAGCCTGCAGGGGCTCGCCACCAAGATTCAGGCCAACGCCAAGGACGACGCCAGCGGCCGCGAGCTGAACATGGACCTGCGCGAGCTCGGCATGGGCATCGCCTCCTTCGGCCAGTCCACCCAGATGATGCTGCAGCAAATGGCGCAGTACATTCAGACTCTGGAAGCGCAGCTGCAGACTCATCCCCAACCCGCCGTACAGCCGCGCGGGTGGCTCAGCGCGCCGGCCTTTGGCGGCGGTGGGGGATTCTTCAACACCATGCTCGGCGGCATGGGCCTGGGCGCGGGCTGGGGCATCGGCCAGGATCTGGTCAACGACATCTTCCGCGCGCTTTGAGGAGCGGCGGTCCGAATCTTGCAGGCATCGTCTGGACGGACCGTAAGTGCGGGCGCTCGCCGGGCGGGCGGCGCGGCCAGCGGAGGTGCTGATGGACGCTCAACCCGATCTGCAGCGGCTGCTGCAGCGCCAAGGTGAAATCCAGCGCGCCATGCGCCAGCCCGGCGGCATCCGCATCACGGTCGAGCGCGAGCTGCTCGCGATCCGCGAGCAGCTGAAAAAATTTCCGCCGGCGCTGCAATCGCTGCAGGACAGCGGCTCTCCACAGGGCGCTCCGACCCAGCCGGCGCAATCGCCCAGCTGACCGCAGTCGCCGCCGCGACCCGATGCGCGCCCTTGGACCGTAGCGCGCACGATATGCCCTTTGGAGCGCAGCTCGTCCGCGCGGACAGCGAGGCGGATGGCGTGCGCTTCCGGCTGTGGGCGCCGCGCTGCCAGCGCATCGATCTCCTGCTGGACGGGACGGATCGGCGGCTGGCTCTTCGGCCCGAGCCGGACGGCTGGCATGTCCTGACCATCGCGCAGGCCGGCGCCGGCAGTCGCTATCGCTACGCGTTACCCGACGGCACGCTCGTGCCCGATCCGGCCTCGCGCTTCCAACCCGATGACGTGCACGGTCCCAGCGAGGTCATCGACCCTCGCGCCTACCACTGGCGCGACCAGGACTGGCGCGGCCGCCCCTGGCACGAAGCCATCCTCTACGAGCTGCACGTCGGCACGTTCACGCCCGCCGGCACCTTCCGCGCCGCCATCGAGCGGCTGGCACATCTGGTCGCCCTCGGGGTGACGGGTCTCGAGCTGATGCCGCTGGCGGATTTTCCGGGCCGGCGCAACTGGGGCTACGACGGTGCGCTGCCATTTGCGCCGGATTGCAGCTACGGACGCCCCGAGGATCTCAAGGCGCTCATCGACGCAGCGCACGCGCACGGGCTGATGGTGCTGCTGGACGTGGTCTACAACCACTTCGGTCCCGACGGCAACTATCTGTCGCTGTACGCGCCGCAGTTCTTCAACGCGCAGCACCACACCCCCTGGGGCGCGGCGATCAACTATGACGCCGCCGGCAGCCGCGGCGTGCGCGAGTTCTTCATCCACAATGCCCTCTACTGGCTGCAGGAGTATCACTTCGACGGCCTGCGGCTCGATGCCGTGCACGCGATCATCGACGACAGCCGTCCGGCGTTCCTCGAAGAGCTCGCGCGCCGCGTGCGCTCGCACGCACTGCCGCGCGCCGTACACCTGGTGCTCGAGAACGAGCGCAACGAAGCGCGCTGGCTGGCGCGTGACGCCACCGGACGCGCGCTGCTGTACGACGCGCAATGGAACGACGACGTGCATCACGTGCTGCACGTGGCGGCGAGCGGCGAGAGCGAGGGCTACTACGCCTGCTACGGCTCGGACGACGGTACGCAGCTCGGACGCGCGCTGTCGCACGGATTCGTCTTCCAGGGCGAGCCGATGGGCGCGGACTGGCCCGCGCGCGGGGAAGCGTGCTCACATCTGCCGCCCACGGCCTTCGTGTCCTTTATCCAGAACCATGACCAGACCGGCAACCGCGCCTTCGGCGAGCGGCTCGGCGCGCTGATCGCCCCCGCAGCGCTGCGCGCCGTGACGGCCGTATACCTGCTCGCCCCTCAGATACCCATGCTGTTCATGGGTGAGGAGTGGCAGAGCACGCGAGCGTTCCAGTTCTTCTGCGATTTCGGCGCCGAGCTGGCCGAGAACGTGCGCCGTGGCCGGCGGGCGCAGTTCGCGCGCTTCGCGGCTTTCCGTGACGCCGCGGCGCGCGAGCGCATCCCCGATCCGCAGGCCGAGAGCACCTTCCTGGCGAGCAAGCTCGACTGGGAACACCTCGCCGAGCCGCACCACGCCGCGACGCTGCGCTGGTATCAGGCGCTGCTCGCGGTGCGTGCCCGCCACATCGTGCCGCTGCTGGCGCGCCTCACGCACGCGGGCGAATACCACGCTCTCGGCCGCGGTGCGGCCAGCGCCCGCTGGCGCACCGACGGCGGTACCGAGCTGACGCTGGCGGTGAACCTGCGCGGGCAAGTCACGGCCGGCTTCATCGATGTGCCCGGGCGGCTGCTGTGGCAGCAGGGATCTGCGAGCGCCACGGGCAGCCTCGGGCCCTGGAGCGTGCGCTGCTGCCTGCGCGGCTGAGACGCCATGATCCCCCGCGCCACCTACCGCCTGCAGCTGAGCAATCAGTTCGGGTTCGACCATGCCGCGCAGCTCGTTCCCTACCTGCATCGGCTGGGCGTCAGCCACGCGTATCTTTCTCCCTATCTCAAAGCCCGGCCCGGCAGTCCACGCACGACAGCAAGCGCGGCGCGGATGCGCGCGCGCATCCTGCCGGTGGCGGTCCTGGAGCCTGCCGCGGCTGCACCCGCCGGCCCGCCATGAGGGCCGCCCGAGCGCTGTAAGGCCTTGAATCGCTGCGAACCGCGCCGCGCCAGGTCCGGGCGCTGTCAGCCCCGTTGCCGCTCGCGCGTTTGTCCAGCAGGCCCGGGAGTTGCCCGCGCCGGCGCAAGCCGCCATCGGCGGGCCCCGTGCGCATCAGATCGATGTAGGGAGGCTGTATGTCGAACTATTCGAGCGAGCGCCAGCGAACCTGGCTGCGCAGTTGGCCCCTGCTGGCCGCCTTCCCGCTGCTCGCGAGCTGCGGCGGCAATGATTGCTGGAATTGCGGCTGCGGCGGCGGATGCACCAGCGCGCCTCCACCCTCCGCGGCGACGACGGTATCCCTGGGACTGGTCGCCGGCAACTTCAACGGCAACGGACAGACCTCCGTGATCGCCACCAGCACGGTGCTCTATCACTCCTACGGCAACGCCGGCAATCTCGAGAGCTACCTGTCCACCGGTGCGGGCAGCTTCGCCTCGCCGCTGACGACCGCCGACGGCAATGACCCGCTCTATCTGGCCAGCGCCGATCTGAACGGCGATAACCTGCCGGATGTGGTATCGGCCAGCTACGATGATGCGCAGCTGGCGGTGTTCCTCAACGACGCCTCGAACCCGGGAACGTTTCAGACTCCCATACTGCTGAACTCTCCCGGAGCCTCGCAGGTCGCGATCGCCGACATGAACGGTGACGGCATGCCCGACCTCGTATCGGCGGACTTCCAGGTCTCGCTGTTTCTGCAGACCTCCCCCGGGGTATTCGCCAGCCCCGTCGGTCTGTATTCCGGCGGCGCCAATTGGGTAGCTCTCGGAGATCTCAACGGCGACGGCATCCCGGATATCGCCCTGACGGACAACGTCGGTGTGAAGGTGCTGTTCCACACGGGCGCCGCCGCCGACACGACCTACGCCGCGCCGGTCTCCGTCTTCACGCAGACGCCCAACAATCAGCTCTATGGCGCCAATCTGGTCGCGATCGCCGACGTCAACGGTGATGGCTACAACGACCTGGTGATCACCGATCCCGGTCCGAGCGGCTGTACGGCGCCGACCGTGTCGGTGCTGCTGCAGAATTCGGCCTCACCGGGACAATTCGCCGCGCCGGTGAGCTACGCGACTCCGGGGGCGTGCGAGGCCGAGTCCATCGTCGTGACCGACGTCAACGGCGACGGCTATCCCGATATCGTGATCGGCAGCGAAAGCGGCGTGACCGTCCTGCTGCAGAATGCCGCCAGTCCCGGGACGTTTGAGGCGGCGACCAGCTATTCGGCGCCCAATGCCAACGAGATCGCGGTCGCCGACGTCAACGGCGACGGCCTCGTGGACATCATCGTGCCGACCGGCCCGGCGCAATCGGCCGCGAACGGCATCATTCCGAATGCGCCCGGTGTGCTGCTGCAGAACGCGAGCTCGCCCGGAACGTTCGGTGCCCTGCAGGCGCTGCCATAGGACGCGCCGCAGTCTTCAGAACTGCGCGTGCAGCCGCACGGCCGCGACCGATACGGGACCGCGATCCGTGTTGTAGCAGGGATTATCGATCCACTGATAGTCGAGGCTGATCTGCGCCCACGAGAGCGGCGCGAAGCTGTAGTAGCTTTCCAGGATCTGCTCCGCGCCCGGATGCGGCAGCTTGCCGTCGCCGCAGAGGATGCCGCGGCCACCGAGATTGAAGTACTCCTCGCGCTCGGCCGAGATGCCGTCATCGATGGCGGCGAAGCCGACGGTGTCATCGGGCCGGCGCCACGGGCTACCCTTGAGCGAGGTGCCCAGCTCGACGGTGCGGTCGATATCGGTGAATTCGTAGGCTTCGACGTTGCCGGCGGCCTTGCCGGCGCGCGCGAATACACCCAGATCGGAGGTGATCGGCTGCTCCAGATCCAGGCTCACCCCGATACGACCGCGGTATTGACGCACCTTCGCGGCATTCGCCGGCGTGCCGGTCGACTGCGCCAGCTCGATGGCCTCATCCAGCAGTCCCATGCGGCCGCGGCTGTCGAAGCCGGTCAGCAGCACGCGTCCCGTCTGCCCGAACAGCTGATAGCGTCTCTCGATTTCGGTGTCGACCTGAAACTCGTCGAAGCCATACTCGAGCGATTCGCTGTTGGGGACATCGGACAGATCGAAGATGCCCGCGCGGAACGTCCAGGCGCCGATATAGCGCTCGGCCGCGGCACCCACGGTGTATCCCCAGGCATCGGCCGCGTAGTCGAACGTGCCCGCATCGACGGCCGCCCAGTTGAAGAAATCCTCGCGTGGATCGTGGGCGTACTGGTTGGTATCGAACACGTCGGTGACCGAGAACTTGCCGAGCCAGAACACCCAGCGGTCGGCGCTCTGCGATCCGGCCAGCTGATCGGCGACCCCGGGCACCGCCTCGCGTTCGCCACCGGTGTCGATCGTCTGACGCACGAACCAGCGCGGCATGCGAAAGTACGGCGTGTTCGATCCCACCTTGTAGTCCTCGCCGCTCGGGAAGCCCGCCACCCCCAGGGTATTGTCGAGTCCGAAGCCCTGGTCGATCTCCGGCTCGACCCAGACTTCGGCCCCGCGCCACAGCCGCGCCCCGAGGTACAGGCTGATATCGAACGTCTCGCGCGTGGTCAGGGGCGTCAGACTGTTGGGCCCGGTGTAGGGCGAAGCAAAACCGTCCGTGCCCTGCTGCACGAAGGTCGTCTGCGCGTGGATCGCAAAGCGCTCCGCCGCGGGGGGCTGCGCAGTGACGGCTTGCGTGCCGGTGCCGGTGGCCGCGCCCGCCGGGGCACTCGCCGGGGAGTCCGCCGTGGGGCTCGCCGGGGAGTCCGCTGGGGCGCTCGAGTCTGCGACCGCCCCCGGCCCGTGGCTCAGCAGCAGCCCTGCAATGCATGCCAGCCGGGGCGCCGCGCCGCGCAGGCGTGTCGGTAAAACGCGCAACGTCATCATCACCCCTCGTCGAGTTGCCGCCCGAGTCGGGGCGAGACGCGCCACTATGTCAGCGGCAGATTACCGCTGCGTTGCCTTGCGGGGGGCCCACGACATCACCGGGCCACCACGTCCTCGTACTGCGGGTGCCGGCGGATGAAGTCCACCACATAGGGACACACGGGCACGACCTTCTCACCGCGCGCGCGCAGCAGCTCGAGCACGCCGGCGGCCAGGCGTGCACCGACGCCCGCCCCGCGCAGCTCCACCGGCACCTCCGCGTGTGTCAGCACTCTGACCCGCCCGCCGCCGCCCATCCGCTCCCGATAGGCGTAATCGATGAAGGCCGTGGCACCGGCATCGAGCGCCAGCTCGAAGCGGCTGCGTGCCGCGTTGTCGATCACCCGGGCGTCGCCGCCCGTCAGCATCGCGAGGTCATCATTGCTGCGTCATCGCTGCGTCAGCGCTGCGGCATCATGGCGGCCACGAGCGCGCCCTACCCCGCGGCGACCTCCAGAGCCCGTGCCTCCGCGGTTCCGAACTGCAGCGCTGCCAATCGCGCGTACAGCGGGCTCGCGCGCAGCAGCTCCGCGTGATTGCCCACGGCCACCACACGGCCGGCCTCCAGCACCACGGTGCGGTCGGCCCTGAGCACCGTGGCCAGCCGATGAGCAATCACCAGCGTAGTGCGCCCGCGCATCAGCCGCGCCAGCGCCATCTGCACCAGCCGCTCGGATTCCGCATCGAGTGCGCTGGTGGCCTCATCGAGCAGCAGGATCGGCGGGTCCTTCAGGATCGCGCGCGCGATGGCGATACGCTGGCGCTGCCCCCCGGACAGCCGCGCACCGCGCTCGCCGAGGAACGTATCGTAGCCGTTCGGCAGCGCGCGCAGGAATTCATCGGCCGCCGCGGCGCGCGCGGCAGCCTCGATCTCCTCGTCAGAAGCGCCCGGGCGGCCATAGGAGATGTTTTCGCGTGCGCTCGCGCCGAACAGCATGGTCTCCTGGGGGACCAGGCCGATCTGCCGCCGCAGCTCCAGCGGATCGAGGGTCGCGATGTCACAGCCGTCCACGCAGATGCGTCCCCGCTCCGGATCGTAGAAGCGCATCAGCAGCTGCAGGCTGGTGCTCTTGCCGGCTCCCGAGGGGCCGACGATCGCCACCGTCTCGCCGCTGTGGACCTCGAGCGAATAGTCATGCAGCGCATAGTGCTCCGGCCGCGAGGAGTAGCGGAAGTGCACGTGCTCGAAGCTGATGCGGCCACGCGAGCGCGCCGGGAGTCGGGCCGGATTCGCCGGGGCCTTGATGACGGGTTCCGCGTGCAGCATCTCGTCGAGGCGCTCCATGGCACCCGCCGCGCGCTGTACCTCACCCCACATCTCGGTCAGCGAGGTCGCCGAGGAGCCGACGATCACCGCGTACCAGAGGAACTGGTACAGCTGCCCCTCGGTCATCTGATGGGAGGTCACCGCGCGCGCCACCAGCCACAGGACGAACGTGGTTGCCCCAAACACCAGCATCGTGCCGAAACCGGTCAGCGCCGCGCGCACCTTGGTGCGCAGGATCGCGGCGACGAAGCTGCGCTCCACGGCGTCGCCATAGCGACGACTCTGCAACTCCTCGAGCGTGAAGGCCTGCACCGTCTGGATCGCGTTGAGCGTCTCGTCCACCAGGCTGCAGGTGTCCGCGACCCGATCCTGCGCCACGCGTGACAGCCGCCGCACCTTGCGGGCGATCGCGATCAGCGGCCCGATGACCACCGGCACGAGAATCAGGATCACTCCGGTGAGCTTGATGCTGGTCAGCCACAGCATGATCAGCGCGCCGATCAGATTGATCGCCGAGCGCAGCGCGATCGACAGGTTGACCCCGGCGATCGCCTGCACCAGCGTGGTGTCGGTGGTCAGCCTCGACATCACCTCCCCGGTGCGCGTGACCTCGTAGAAGGTCGGGTCCATGCCGACCACGCGCCGGTAGACCGCCTTGCGCAGGTCCGCGACCACCCGCTCCCCGAGCCAGGTGACCAGGAAGAAGCGCAGCGTCGCAAATACGCCGAAGATGACCCCGACCACCAGGAAGCCGATGAAGTAGCGGCTATCCAGATGCGCGGTGTGCGCTGCAATACCATGATCGGTCAGCTGCCCAAGCCGCATCGGCAGGATCAGCAGCGCCGCCGCCGAAATCACCAGCGCCGCCAGGGCGGCTACCAGGATCAGCTTGTAGGGGGCCAGGAAGGGCAGCAGAGCTCGCAGCGGCCGCAACGATCGTCCGCGTGCACGGTCGGCGAAATCCAGCTCGTTCATTACAATGTCAGCCATTCGGTCTACTCTAGGGGGGTCTGCTCCGGATTGGCTAGGCTAGCCTGGAGACGACTGATGGCGCGCTGA
>JASHSK010000077.1 GCA_030038755.1 Gammaproteobacteria bacterium | reverse complement strand
GCAGAGGCGCTCGAGCTGTTCGCGATCACGGCGAGTCTCGGCTCGACCGAATCGCTGGTGATGCCGCCGCAGCTGCTCGGCAGTCGCGATCTGGGCGAGGAGCTGCAGCGCCAGGCGGGCATCGGGCCCGGTACCGTGCGGCTGTCCATCGGGCTGGAGGATCCGGACGACCTATTGGAGGACGTCGCGCGGGCGCTCAGGGCTGCGGGCAGTGGCTGAACCGGTCCGGCGCGCGCTGTCGCTCGTCGCTCGCGAACTCGCTTCACACGGTGAGCAGACTGCCGCGGGGACGGATGGAGACGCTCTGCGCCGAACGGACCGGCAGAGGCACGTCCTTGAACAACGTGTCGACGGCCTCCGCGTCATCGGCGTCCGAGGCCAACTCCACCAGACGGCGACTCAGGTGCGGGGCCAGGAGCTGCACGAAGTCGAACATGTGGGGCTGAAGTAATGCGCCCTGCGGGAAGCCGATCCACGTCGTGTGGATGGGAAACAGGTGCGAGGCGTCGATCGACGCCAGATCGGGGTCATCAACAGGATTGACCGCCATCTCGGCGACGATGCCGACGCCCAGATTCAGGCGCACATAAGTCTTGATGACATCGGCGTCGCGCGCCGTAAGCGCGACGTCGACCGTCAGCCCGGCCGCGGCGAATTGCTCATGCAGCGAAGAGGGGCCGGTGAAGCTGAATACATAGGTGATGATCGGGAAGGCGGCCAGCTGCGCCAGCGTCGGTCTGGCGACCTCGGCGAGCGGGTGATGCAGCGGCACGATGATGCGGCGGTGCCATTGATAGCAGGGCAGCAGCACCAGCTGCGCGAATAGCTCCTTCGAGCCGGTCGCAATGGCGAAATCCAGGCGCTGCATTTTGGCCAGCTCGGCGATCTGCTCCGAGGTGCCCTGATGCAGATGCAACTGAATGCGCGGGTAGGCGTTGCGGAAGCGTTCGATGACGGATGGCAGCACGTAACGGGCCTGGGTGTGCGTGGTGCCGATCGAGAGCGATCCCCGGTCCCGATCCTTGAGCCCGCTGCTGATACTCTTGATGTTCTGCGCCTCGCGCAGCATGCGCATCGCGTGCGCGACCACCTGCTGTCCCGGCGGTGTGATGTCGGTGAGCGTGCGGCCGCTGCGCACGAAGATGTCGAAGCCGAGCTCGTCTTCCAGCAGCCTGATCTGCTTGCTGAGTGCCGGTTGCGAGGTGCGCAGCCTGGTGGCTGCGGCGGTGATGTTCAGACCGTTCTGCACTATCGCCGCGAGATAGCGCAGCTGCTGGAGCTTCATAACGGAAAGTTTGGAACATGCTCGGCGCCGCCGGAAACAGCAGCGGCCACGCGTCGATCATATCCGCTGCGCACCTCATGACAACGTCGTGGGCGTATATCGGCGGTGCCTATTTGGTGACAATTCAGTTATATAGCGGATTTTTAGGGCGCATGAGAAATCGCTATTCGACGCTACGAGAGCCATCTCGTAGCCTTCGACTCAGCGACTACAGCGCTACAGCGCTACGGCGCTACGGCGCCGAGGAGCTCAGATGGGTCAGGAGCATGCATTCAATCTGCTGACGTTTCCGCACAACGGTGAGGCGCGGCCGGCGGCGCGCGCTGATGAGCCCGTGCGCGATCCGTGCTCGCCGCCGATCCAGCGACAGCTCGAGCGAATCGCGCCCAGCGACGTGACCGTGCTGATCATCGGGGAGACCGGCACCGGCAAGGAACTGGTGGCACGACAGATCCACGAGCGCAGCCGGCCGCGCGGGCCGTTCGTCGCCGTAAACTGCGGCGCCTTCAGCGAGAGTCTGGTGGACGCGGAATTCTTCGGCCACGAGGCGGGGGCCTTCACCGGCGCGCAGCAGGCGCGCGCGGGCTGGTTCGAAGCGGCGCACGGTGGCACGCTATTTCTCGACGAGATCGGCGACATGCCCATGCACCTGCAGGTGAAGCTGCTGCGCGTGCTGCAGGAGAAGCAGGTCGTGCGCATCGGTTCGCGCAAGCCGATTGGCGTCGATGTACGCGTGATCGCCGCAACCAATGTGGAGCTGGAGGCCGCCGTGCAGGCGGGGCAGTTCCGCCGCGATTTGTACTATCGGCTGAACGTCGCCGCGCTGCGCTTGCCACCGTTGCGGGAGCGGCCGGCGGATATCCTGCCACTCGCCCGGCACTTTCTCGAGACCTACGCGCGCAAGCTCGGCATGCGAGGCGCGGCGCTGTCGGCCTCGGCGGCGCGGGCGCTGCAGGGGCATCCATGGCCGGGTAACGTGCGAGAACTGGAGAATGCTGTGCAGGTGGGCCTGCTGATGTGCCGCAATGGCGTGCTCGACGTGGGCGATCTGCCGGTGGGGCGGGCCGTGGGAGCCGATCTGCCGGAAGGCGGGGGCGCGGACGAAGCGACGCACTGGCTGCAGCAGGGGCTGCGTCGGCTGCTGGAGAGCGGGCACGGCGCAGTCTACGACAAGGTCGAGCGGCTGCTGGTGACGACCGCCTTCGAACACTGCTCCGGCAACCAGGTGCACACCGCGAGGTGCCTGGGCGTCTCTCGCAACGTGGTGCGGGCGCAGCTGAAGCGTTTTGGGCTGCTGGGCTGCGAATCCGCGTCGGAGATGGAACAGGAAGACGCTGTCGCGCTCGCGTAGGCCGGCGACGGGCGCAAGCGCAGCCGCTTGCTCCGCACGATTTACATCGACGACGGCCGTCGACTCCTGCGCCCATCGACAAGGAGTGTGATATGCCGAGAATTTCTACCGCACGGGTCACCTGGGGCGCAGTGGCGCTGGCAGCAGTGCTTGATTTTCTGGTGAGCGCCCCCGCCTTTGGGCACCACGCATTCGCGGCAGACTACACAGTTGGCAAGCCGATCGTAATAAAGGGGACCGTGACGAAGTTCTATCTCGTCAACCCTCATAGCTGGCTGTATCTTGCGGTGAGGAATCCGGATGGAACCATCAGCAACTGGGGTATCGAATTCGGAGCGCCGTTCAGCCTCAACGAGAATGGGATCACGAAATCCACATTCCCGGTCGGCTCGGAGGTGACGATCTACGGGTATCGGTCCAAGAGCGGAAAGAACTTCGGCTACGCGGTCAGAGGGATCCTGCCGGACGGTCGTGTCCTCCGAAATATCGGCGGTGCCAACGATGCTCCGCCGCCGCCGCCAAGTGGGGGGCCCGGCGGCGCGGGTTGACGGAGTGGGGCGCCTATCCGCGCTGAATTGAGTCTCCGGGCGATCAGGTGAAGAGGCGTCCAACGATGTCTGGAAGGATTGCCAGCCGCCGTGGCGGCGGCGCGTGGCTGCTCACGCTGGCAGGTACATTGGCGTTGGTATTGATGTCGAGTGTCGCTGTGGCAGCCGGCGGGGGAATTCCGCGTCTGCCCAACGGCAAGCCCGATTTCTCGGGAATCTGGGAAACGACCAGCGCCGCCGATGATGGCCTGGAACCTCATACCGACCGCTCGGATGCACCGCCGAGCGCCGGCGTCGTGGAGGGCAACGTCATCCCCTATCTGCCGAAGGCTCTAGAGCAGAGAAACCGGAATTTCGAAGCCCGTAATACTGCCGATCCCCGGCTCAAGGGATGGACGCTAGGCACGCCGCGTGGCATCTACTTCCGTGAGCCGTTTCAGGTCTTCCAGCGCCCGAATGACCTCAAAATCATCTTCCAATTCGGGCAGTCGATCCGGACCATCTATACCAATGGCTCGGAGCATCCGGATGACGCCGACGGCTGGCTGCTGGGTGACTCTCGTGGTCGCTGGGAAGGCGATACGCTGATCGTGGACGTCCAGGATTTTACCGACAAGACCTGGCTCGACCGCGCCGGGGACTTTCACAGCCCTGATCTGCACGTGGTCGAGCGCTGGAGATTTCTCGATCCCAATACCATCGCGTATAGAGCGACGCTCGAGGACGCGCAGGTATTCAGCCGCCCGTGGAGTCTCGACGTGATTCTGTACCGTCACCGGGAGAAGAATTTTCAGTTGATTGAAGATTATCGGTCCACGCTGCCTTTCAATCAGTACTACCCGCCAAGACCGGACAATAGCAAACCGCCTGTCGATGGAGCGCCACCTGGTTTCACTGTCCCATGAGAGATCGCAGCGGGATTTGCCGCGCTCTTTGGCGCAGGCCATACGGTAATTCCGCATGAGAGAAGACATGAAGCGCACAAAGGCCAATCGCAAGACGACGCTGTCGGCGCTGATGTTGAGTGCGGCGCCACTCGTGGCATTGTCAGGCTTCGCGGCAGACGCGCAGCAGCCGCCTGCCACGCAATCAACCGGTGACTTGAACATATCGAGCTCGAGCCACCACCCCTGGCGGTTTGAGAGGACTTATACGAAGGTCAAATCGGGTCCTTGGACTGGCCCAAGAACACCCGATGGTCAACCCGACGTCCAAGGGAGCTGGTCCAATACCATCGGCAATCACGGCAACTTTACCGATCCGCAAGGCCCGACTCCCAACCAGCCTGCCCAGCCCGGCGCCCAGCCACGGGGCCCACGCGGCCCTCGCAGCGCGCGCGCCCCGAGCCGCGTGACCGACCCGGCCGACGGCCATGTGCCGTTGCAGGCCTGGGCCGTGGAAAAAGTCAAAGACTTTCAGGCGCACTTCTGGAATCCGACGGCCCCGCAATACATCGAGCCGTTGGAGCGTTGCGCTCCCGGGGGCGTACCGAAGTCTCTCTATTACTACGGCTACGAAATCGGCCAATACCCCGGGTATGTCGTATTCACCTTCGAGACCGGAAGCCGGATCATTCCCCTGGATGGCAGGCCACACCTACCGGACAACCTGAAGCTGTGGAACGGCGATTCGCGCGGCCGCTGGAAAGGCAACACGCTGATAGTCGACGTCAGCAATCTCAACGGGAAGGCCTTATTTGGCAGGTCGGGAGAATTCTTCAGCGAGAACGCCACGGTCAAGGAGAGATATATCTTTGCCCAGGACGGTCTTCGCTACACCTACGAGGCGGTCATCACGGACCCGAGTGTCTTCACCCGGCCGTTCACGGTGACCATTCCGGCGCGCAAATGGACCAATCAGGATCAGCCGAACGAGTGGGCTTTTGCAGCGACGCTCGAGAAGCGCCGGGACAAAAAGCGAGTTCTAGAGCCCAAGGTGCACGAGTGCGTCGAGAACAACGACGGGTTCGCCCTTGGCTCGATCGCCGACCGATAGCGCAATAGGGGATCTGCTCGCTTCAACTCCTGTGCAGCGAAAATAGGGCCACCCTGCCGCGCCTTGATAACGAGGCCATGTACCAAGCGGGCGTTATCGCGCGCTCGCGAGGATGATTTCGGCACTGAAGACCTCAAGATCCGTCAGATCCATCGCCGGCACGAGGATCGGCGCATCCCCGGCCAGTATCGTGGTCTGTCGCGAAGGCCTGGACGGCGGGTCAAAGGTCGCGTTCGAGCACCGCGGTCGTTTCGCCGAAAGCCGCGGCCCCGCACAAAGGGTGCGGGGCCGGCGATCGGATGCTCAATTAGAGCGAGCCACTGAAGTTAATCCCGAACCAGCGTGGAATGCCGGGGATGTATTGCGTCCAGGTCCGCGACTCATAGTATTCCGTGTTGAAGGCATTCTTTACGAGAAAATTGACGTCGAATTTTCTGTCCTGTCGTCCAATACCGATGCCGAAATCGGCCAATCCATAGCCGGGGACCCATGCGTATTCGGAGTTCGAGGGGTCCGAGTTGGTACGGCCGATATAGTGATAGTTGAAGTTGAGGTGAAATATCTTGCTGCCCAGTACCGGAACCGCGTACTCACCCGACAGGTTACCGCTGAACTTCGGTGCGTTCGCCAGATCCTGGCCTTTCGCGTTGTAATAGGACGTTGCGAGATTGCCATCCTCCACGGGGTCGGCGAGCAATATGCTGTCCCGGTAGAAGGCGTGATTGTAGTCACCGGCGAATCTCAGCGTGAGATTCCTGATGCCTGCATACGCTGAGTCCAGCTCGAAGCCGTTGATCTCGACCATGGGCGCGTTGCCGGTGATCGAGTCGTATGTAGCAACACCGTTTTCCGCACTGAGCACCGGATCGTAGATCGTGACTGTCTGCTGGAAATTGTGTAACAGGTCATAGAAGAAGTCGGCATTCGCCGTCAGCGTCTGGTGCAGGTAGTCTCCCTTGAGGCCTATCTCATAGGAGTTGGATTGCTCCGGGGCGATCAGCCGGGAGATCGGCACGCCGTTCGTACCGACATTGCTGATCTGGGATATGCCGGGTTTGACACCTCGCTGCCACGAGATGTACCCGGTTCGATCGGCATCGAACTGATAGCTCAGACGGACATCACCGGAGGGCAAAGTGCCGATGTACGGCTGGGCGGCAGTCGTACCGTACAGGTTGTGATACGCGTTCCCGGATCGTATCGCCTTGGCCGCAGCGACTTCTGCCTGCTGAGCCGCAGTGAGACTGCTATAGGACGATACATCGAAGTACTCCTGGGCCAGGGCATTTGCAGCAGCAATCTGCGCGGCGGTATTGCTGGCCGACAACGCGCCGGATGAACTGGTAAGGAAAGCCGTGGGATCCAGGAGCGCTCCAAAGCCGTTACTCGTGATCAGACTGTTCTGCGAGGTTTGGCGATTCTCGTGGGTCTCGCGAAAACCGGTAGTCAGAGTGAGTGGTGAGGTTAAATGCCAGTTGGCTTCGGCAAAAGCCGCCGCCGTCTTGTTGTGCGCGTAAGTGTATGCCTGCGAATAGAGTCCATCCAGGGAGTCCTCCATCAGCGACAGTCCCGTGCCGTTCGTGCCCAGAGTGGCGTATTGAGAGGCATTGGCGTCGTATGCGCCGGCGTCGGAGCCGTACAGGGAGCGCGTATCGGTCACCGAGCTATCCTGCAGATAGAACAGGCCGCCCACGTAGTCGACAAAGCCGCCGGGCTTTGAAGTTGCGGTTATTTGCTCGCTTTCCTGGCGATAACGCTGGTAGACGCCGCTGTCCGGGTCGATGTCCCATTCGGTCGTGCCATTCGAGGCCTGGAACCACAGCTGCTCGAAGCCGGAGGTGGAATTCAGCGTGACCGCCGGCAGATTCCAGTTCAACTTCAGGAAGCCGCCATCTTCACCGGTTTGGATTCCCTGGTCAGTGGCCTCGAGGACGGGATCGTTGAGATAGTCCTGGTAGGCCTGCGGGTTCGCGCTGGTGAAATAGGGGCGCGTCAGCTTGTTCTGGACGGTGTTGGTAGCGCCCGGCAGTCCATTCGCAATGTATGTCGGGGCGCCGTTCGCATACGTAGCCGGTTCCTGCAGCGGTTGCGCCAGCCCGTTGGTGAATTCGATGCCCTTGGGTTTGCTGGTAACTCCGAGGAGCGCGTTGAAGTCATCCGTCGGAGTCAACAGAAATTGCAGCCGCCCCAGCGTGCGATCGGTGTTATCCCAGGAATAACGTCGCGGGTCCCCCTCATAAGAGTCGAAGTAAGGCCCTTCCTGCTGGTCGCGGTAAAATGTGGCGCGCCAGGCGAGCAGGTCGTCGATCACGGGTCCGCCAAACACCGCTTGGCCGATCACGGCCTGGAGCTGGCCCAGCGTGAGTGAGGCATCAGCCTCCGGCGTGAACGACGGCGCATTGTCGGTGACCGTGATGGTTCCGGTACTGGTGTTCATCCCACCCGTGGTGCCCTGGGGCCCGCGATCCACCGCTACCGTGGCTACGTCCACCAAATCAATCTGAGTGGCGAGCGGCAGAGTCGCATAGGGCACCCCATCGACGACTATGCCCAGACTGGGGTCGATGGTACTGCCTGAGCCGCCACCGGCGCTTGAAGACACACCTCGAATGGACAGGCTGCCGGTCATGGGGTTGCCGAAGTTCCACTGGATATTGCCGAGGCGCTGGAACACCTCGGTTATGTTCAGCGCATCCAGCGACTGTAGCTCCTGGCCGCTTACGATCGAAATCGACTGGGGTACATTCTTCTCGGCCTGCAGAGGCGCGACGTACTGTTGTTCCGCGATTTTGGTGCCCTGTACGGTCACCTCACTCAACTGCGAGCTATTGTCCGCTGTGCTGTCGGCCGCCGCCGTGTCGCTGGCCGTCGTTGCATTGCTGGCGGTCGTCGCATTGGCAGCCGTCGCAGCATTGCTGGCTATCGTTGTATTGGCAGTGGTGGCGTTACCGTTGGTGTCGGTAATGGTGGCTGCGCCGCTGGCATTGGCCGCCACCGTATCCGCGGGAGGGGTTGCAGCCGTTACAGCCGGTGTTTGCTGGGGAGCGCCATCTGCGGCTCGGGCCTGGGGAGTCACCACCAGTAAGGCAGCTCCTATCAATAGCACCGCGCCCACGGGCCCTGCAGAATGGGAGCGCGCGTTGGCCAAATACCACGATCCATCGGAAGCGGAAGCCGACATCTACCTTTCTCCCTATCATCACAGCTACTTGTTGTAGATCAGGGGAGAATGCAGCTAGCATGCCAATCAGCTTCTCAGCCGATTTCTACGTACGGACATCGGGTCGGAGCGAGGAAGTCGTGGCGGGACAAGGAATATTTCGTCGTTCACTCTGGTCCGTATTGCAAAGCAGGCGCAATACGGCGATCAGCCGGCAACGTGGCTGTTGCTGAGGCCACAGTGAACTGCTCAATCTGCTGCTTTTAACGCAGCGGCCCCACCGATCTCGACGGTCCCGTCACTGCGGTTTGGCGTCAGCTGCCGCAGCCGCAGCGCTGATCACCGGACGACGACATGCGTCAGTCAGTGGGACTGCAATGCCGCGGCGGTCGGTGCGCCGTTGGAAGCCTGCTGGCCGAAGCCGCCGTTGTTCTCGTAGCAGATGCGCTCGTAGTGATCGGGAATCACCCGGTGATCGCCGGGGGGCACGTGCGCCGTCTGTACCTCGTAGTGCCAGCCGTTGGGGCGATCGGCGACCGTCCAGCGGCGTGCCGGGACGGTGACGGTGAACGGCCGCGTGAAGGCGGCGGGATCGGTGAAGGTGGCAACGTAGTTATAGCGCTTGCCATTGTTGGAGAAGAT
>JASHSK010000076.1 GCA_030038755.1 Gammaproteobacteria bacterium | reverse complement strand
TTTTTCAAGGGGTACCGGCCGCAGTTTTATTTTCGCACCACG
This sequence comes from Gammaproteobacteria bacterium, assembly GCA_030038755.1. Taxonomy (GTDB): domain Bacteria; phylum Pseudomonadota; class Gammaproteobacteria; order Steroidobacterales; family Steroidobacteraceae; genus FEN-1191. The sequence goes on along the minus strand of JASHSK010000076.1, from coordinate 7,099 downwards.
GACGTGACGGGCACGATCGAGCTGCCGGGCAGCGTGGAGATGGTGATGCCCGGGGACAACATCAAGATGACGGTGGAGCTGATCGCCCCGATTGCGATGGAGGAAGGGCTGCGCTTTGCGATCCGCGAGGGCGGACGCACGGTGGGCGCCGGGGTGGTGGCCAAGATTCTGAAGTAGGTGGCGTGATTCGGTCAGGCGGCGGCTCGGCGAGGCTCGGCGGTCAGGTGGTGCGGTTGACAGGCGTTCGAGGCCCACAGGCCAGTAGCTCAATTGGCAGAGCGGCGGTCTCCAAAACCGCAGGTTGGGGGTTCGATTCCCTCCTGGCCTGCCAGCTGCGCATCACAGTAGTTCGAGGCGACGGTTAATTCGATGAACGATGCGACTCCACAACCAGGCGTCGGCGGCAGCGCCGATGCCGTCAAGCTCGTCGCGGCGGCGCTGCTCGTGATCGCCGGCATCGTCGCGTTCTACGTGCTGCCGACCCAGTCGGACTGGGTGCGCTGGGGCGCGGTCGCCGCCGGCATCGTGCTGGCCGTGGCGGTGTTCGCCAGCTCGGCCCGCGGCCGCGAGGTGTGGCAGTTCGTGCTCGACTCGCGCCTGGAGCTGCGCAAGGTGTCGTGGCCCAACCGCCAGGAGACCACCACGACCACCTTCGCCGTCTTCATCTTCGCGATCGTGATGGGCGTGTTCTTCTGGGCACTGGACCTGTTCCTGTCGTGGGCCACGAAGTTTCTGACCGGACAGGGAGGATGACCGTGGCGCTGCGCTGGTACGTCGTACATGCCTACTCGAACTTCGAGCACCGCGTCGCCGAGGCGCTCAAGGATCGCATCAGGCGCGAGGGTGTGGAAGGCAAGTTCGGGGAGATTCTCGTGCCGACCGAGGAGGTCGTGGAGATGCGCGACGGGCAGAAGCGTCGCAGCGAGCGCAAGTTCTATCCCGGCTACGTGCTGGTGCAGATGGAGATGGATGAGCAGACCTGGCACCTGGTGCGTGACGTGCCCAAGGTGCTCGGCTTCATCGGCGGCACCAGCGACCGGCCGGCGGCGATCTCCGAGAAGGAGGCGATGCGCATTCTGCAGCGTGTCGAGGAAGGCGTGGACAAGCCGCGCCCGAAGGTGTCCTTCGAGCCGGGACAGGTGGTGCGCGTCGTGCACGGCCCGTTCAACGACTTCAACGGCGTGGTCGAGAGCGTCAATTACGAGAAGAACCGCCTGCAGGTGGCGGTGCAGATCCTCGGTCGTTCCACGCCGGTGGAGCTGGATTTTTCACAGGTGGAGAAGGTTTGAGCGGCACGGCGACGGGCAGCGCGCCCGTGGGCGCATCGCATCGCAGGCCGCAGTGCACGGGGAGCCTCACGGCGTTTGCACCCGAAGGACGAGGATAGATGGCCAAGAAGGTACAGGGTTACATCAAGCTGCAGGTGCCCGCGGGTTCGGCGAACCCGTCGCCGCCGATCGGCCCCGCGCTGGGCCAGCAGGGCGTGAACATCATGGAGTTCTGCAAGCAGTTCAACGCGCAGACCGCGAAGCAGGAGAAGGGGCTGCCCATTCCGGTGGTGATCACGGTCTACTCGGACCGCAGCTTCACCTTCATCATGAAGACGCCGCCCGCCTCGGTGCTGATCCGTAAGGCGATCGGCATTGAAAAAGGCAGCGGCACCCCCAATACGGCCAAGGTCGGCAAGATCACGCGCAAGCAGCTCGAAGAGATCGCCAAGGCCAAGCAGCCGGACCTCACGGCCGCGGACCTTGCGGCCGCGGTGCGCACCATCGCCGGCAGCGCCCGCAGCATGGGCGTGGACGTGGAGGGCCTCTGACATGGCGGCTACTCCCAAGCGGGCGAAGGCGTGGAAAGACAAGCTGACGCCGGGCAAGTTCTATCCGCTCGACGAGGCGCTCGGCCTCATCAAGCAGTTCGCGACCGCGAAGTTTCCCGAGTCGATCGACGCCGCGGTCAACCTCGGCATCGATGCGAGCAAATCCGACCAGCAGGTGCGCGGCTCGACGGTCATGCCGCACGGCATCGGCAAGTCGGTGCGCGTGGCGGTGTTCACGGGCGGCAAGAATCAGGACGCAGCGCGTGAGGCCGGCGCCGACATCGTCGGGCTGGAGGACCTCGCCGCGAAGGTGAAAGCCGGCGAGATCAATTTCGACGTGGTGGTCGCGAGCCCCGATGCGATGCGCGTGGTCGGGCAGCTCGGACAGATCCTCGGTCCCCGCGGCCTGATGCCCAATCCGAAGGTCGGCACCGTGACCGCCGATGTCGCGGCCGCGGTGCGTAACGCCAAGGCGGGTCAGGTGCGCTACCGCGTCGACAAGGCCGGCGTCGTGCACTGTCCGATCGGACGGGCGACCTTCGAGGTCCCCGCGCTGCGCGACAACCTGCAGGCGCTGCTGGCCGACCTGCAGAAGGCGAAGCCGGCCGCTTCCAAGGGCGTGTATCTCAAGCGCGTCACGCTGTCCTCGACCATGGGGCCGGGGATCGCGGTGGATCAGGCGAGTCTCGGACTGTAGTCGTTCTCGGACTGTAGTGGTAGGCAAGCGCGACAGACGGCAGGACTTTGATCGAGTACATGGAGTTTGATGCGGGCCGGCGGCAGTGCCGGCCATCATCGAAGACCGCAGGCGAGCGCGTTCATCGCGCCGCGGGTGGCAGCGGGCCGCACGGCCCCGCACTCCGCGGCGCGCAGAGCGTGGCTCTTAATGAGGTGCCTGCGCAGATGATGGTGAAGCCTTCAGCGACCGGGCGGCAGTTGGCAACGCGCTCGGGCGGCAAGGGGATCACCGTCGAGGGTGGAAGGGGCTGCCAAGTCCCTTCCGTGGCGGAGCGGCGCGGTGGCGAGACTGCCGGCGCGGCCGTTCCAGGGTGATCTTCGAGGCAGGAGGTCAAGTGGCTCTCAACCTGGAAGACAAGAAGACACTGGTGGCCGAGGTGGCGGCGGTGGCCTCGCGGGCGCAGTCCGCGGTGGCGGCCGAGTACCGCGGGCTGTCGGTGTCGCAGCTGACGGAGCTGCGCTCCAAGGCGCGCGCCGCCGGGGTGTACGTGCGGGTGGTCAAGAACTCGCTCGCGCGCCGCGCGGTGGCTGGCACGTCCTTCGAATGCATGGGCCCGGCGCTCAAGGGACCGCTGGTACTGGCATTTTCGAGGGACGATCCGGGCGCCGCGGCGCGGGTATTCAAGGCGTTCTCGAAGGACAACGAGAAGCTGGTGCCCACCGCGGTGTCGCTCTCCGGGCAATTGCTCTCTGCCCGGGATCTGGATCGCGTGGCGAATCTGCCCACGCGCGAGCAGGCGCTCGCGACGCTCATGGGCGTGATGCGTGCACCGATCCAGAAGCTGGTGGGAACGCTGGCGGCCGCGCCTTCCAAGCTCGTGCGCACGCTCGCGGCCGTACGCGACCAGAAGCAGGCGGCCGCCGCCTGAGCGCGCGCAGCAGCGCACGCGCGGGCATGGGCAGCGAATCGCATGGGCAACCGTAACGCATCGACAACCGTATAGGGCAAGCGCCGGCAGCGGCGCGACTGCAACCGTATCCGAGGAGAGGACAATGGCTGTTTCCAAAGACGAGATCCTGGACGCGATCTCCAAGATGAGCGTTCTCGAGGTGGTCGAACTGATCGCCGACATGGAGAAGAAGTTCGGCGTGACCGCCGCGGCCCCGGTGGCCATGGCGGCCGGGGGTGGGGCACCGGCCGCCGCGGCGGCGCCGGTCGAAGAGCAGACCGAATTCACGGTGACGCTCAAGGAATATCCGGCCGACAAGAAGGTGACGGTCATCAAGGTGATCCGCGAGATCACCGGGCTGGGGCTGAAGGAGGCCAAGGACCTGGTCGAGGGCGTGCCCTCGACGGTCAAGGAGGCCATTGCCAAGGCCGACGTCGAAATCATCAAGAAGAAGCTCGAAGAAGCCGGCGCCAAGGTGGAGGTCAAATAACCTCCATGCCCCCCACCGGGAGCGGTCGGCGCGGCGGTGCGCATGCAGCGCCCGTCGCCCGTGCGTCCCGCACCGCCGCGCCCGGGTGCGTGGCCGGCGCTCTGTGCCGGCCGCGCGCCGGTACCGGCGCATTCATGCTTTTGAGAGGGTGACACGATGCCGTATTCATTCACGGAGAAGAAGCGCATCCGCAAGAACTTCGGCCGCCAGCCGGGGATTCTCGATGTGCCGTATCTGCTCGCGATCCAGCTGGACTCGTACCGCAGCTTCCTGCAGGCGGACGTGGCCGAGGAAGCGCGGCAGAGCGCCGGGCTGCATGCGGCCTTCAGGAGCGTGTTCCCGATCTCCAGCTATTCGGGCAACGCGGTGCTCGAGTACGTGAACTACCGGCTCGGCGAGCCCGTGTTCGACGTGAAGGAGTGCCAGTCACGCGGCCTGACGTATGCGGCGCCGCTGCGCGTCAAGGTGCGCCTGATCGTGTACGACAAGGAGGCCGCCGGGGCGAAGAAGCCGGTGAAGGACGTGCGCGAGCAGGAGGTGTACCTCGGTGAGCTGCCGCTGATGACCGAGAACGGCACGTTCATCGTCAACGGCACCGAGCGCGTCATCGTCAGCCAGCTGCATCGCTCCCCGGGCGTGTTCTTCGATCACGACCGCGGCAAGACGCACTCCTCGGGCAAGCTGCTGTTCTCGGCGCGCATCATCCCGTATCGCGGCTCGTGGCTGGACTTCGAGTTCGATCCCAAGGACTGCGTGTTCGCGCGCATCGACCGGCGGCGCAAGCTCCCGGTGTCGATCATCCTGCGCGCCCTCGGCATGAGCGAGGCCGAGATCCTGGACACCTTCTTCGAGAAGAACACCTTCGAGCTCAAGGCCGACGCGGTGGCGATGCGCCTGGTGCCGCAGCGGCTGCGCGGCGAGACCGCGACCTTCGAGATCCGCATCGGCGATCAGGTGATCGTCGAGGAGGGCCGCCGCATCACGGCGCGCCACGTGCGGCAGCTCGAGGAGGCGGGGCTCTCGCAGCTGCCGGTGCCGCGCGAGTACCTGTACGGCAAGATTCTGGCGCACGACGTGGTCAACACCGGCACCGGCGAGATCATCGCCAAGGCCAACGAGGTGCTCACCGCGGCGAGCCTGCAGAAGCTCATCGAGGCCGGCATCAGCGAGATCCGCACGCTGTACGTGAACGACCTGGATCGCGGTCCCTACATCTCCGACACCCTGCGCATCGATCCGACCCGCACGCGCCTGGAGGCGCTCGTGGAGATCTACCGCATGATGCGCCCCGGAGAGCCCCCGACCAAGGACGCCGCAGAGAACCTGTTCAACAACCTGTTCTTCAACAACGAGCGCTACGACCTGTCGGCCGTGGGCCGCATGAAGTTCAACCGCCGTGTCGGCCGCAAGGAGATCACCGGCTCGCCGATCCTGTCGCGCGAGGACATCCTGGATGTGCTCAAGGTGCTGATCGACATCAGAAACGGCAACGGCACCGTGGACGACATCGATCACCTGGGCAACCGCCGCGTGCGCAGCGTCGGGGAGATGGCGGAGAACGCCTTCCGCGTGGGACTGGTGCGCGTGGAGCGCGCCGTCAAGGAGCGGCTGACGATCGCCGAGTCCGAGCCGCTGATGCCGCAGGAGATGATCAACGCCAAGCCGGTGGCCGCCGCCGTCAAGGAGTTCTTCGGCTCCTCGCAGCTCTCGCAGTTCATGGATCAGAACAATCCGCTGTCCGAGGTCACGCACAAGCGGCGCGTCTCGGCGCTGGGCCCCGGCGGCCTCACGCGCGAGCGCGCGGGCTTCGAGGTGCGCGACGTGCACCCGACGCACTACGGGCGCGTCTGCCCGATCGAGACCCCGGAAGGCCCGAACATCGGCCTGATCAATTCGCTGTCCGTGTATGCGCGCACCAACCAGTACGGCTTTCTCGAGACCCCCTACCGGCGGGTGGAGAACGGTCGCGTCACCGATCAGATGGATTTCCTCTCGGCGATCGAGGAGGGCGAGTTCGCGATCGCGCAGGCCAACGCGCGCACCGGCGCCAACGGCGAGCTGGTGGACGAGCTGGTGTCCTGCCGCTACCAGAGCGAGTTCACGCTGATGCCGCGCGAGCGCATCAACTACATGGACGTCAGCCCCAAGCAGATCGTGTCGGTGGCCGCCTCGCTGATCCCGTTCCTGGAGCATGACGACGCCAACCGCGCCCTCATGGGCTCGAACATGCAGCGTCAGGCCGTGCCGACGCTGCGCTCGCAGACCCCGCTGGTGGGCACCGGCATGGAGCGCCCGGTGGCGATCGACTCGGGCGTGGCCGTGGTCGCGCGCCGCGGCGGGACCGTGGATTCCGTGGACGCCTCGCGCATCGTGGTGCGCGTGAACGATGCGGAGACGGCGGCCGGCGAGCCCGGCGTGGACATCTACAACCTGACCAAGTACACGCGCTCGAATCAGAACACCTGCATCAACCAGCGCCCGCTGGTGAAGGCCGGTGACGTCATCGCCCGCGGCGATGTGCTCGCCGACGGACCCTCGACGCATCTGGGCGAGCTCGCGCTCGGACAGAACATGCTGGTCGCGTTCATGCCGTGGAACGGCTACAACTTCGAGGACTCGATCCTGATCAGCGAGCGCGTCGTCGAGGAGGATCGCTTCACGACCATTCACATCGAGGAGCTGACCTGCGTCGCACGCGACACCAAGCTCGGCCCCGAGGAGATCACCGCCGACATTCCCAACGTCGGCGACGCGGCGCTCGCCAAGCTCGATGAGGCGGGGATCGCCTTCATCGGCGCGGAAGTGCGCGCCGGGGATATCCTGGTCGGCAAGGTCACGCCCAAGGGTGAGACCCAGCTGACGCCCGAGGAGAAGCTGCTGCGCGCGATCTTCGGCGAGAAGGCCTCGGACGTGAAGGACACCTCGCTGCGCGTGCCACCCGGCATGGACGGCACAGTGATCGACGTGCGCGTGTTCACGCGCGACGGCATCGAGAAGGACTCGCGCGCGCAGGCGATCGAGAAGGCGGAGATCGAGCGGGTGCGCAAGGACCTGCAGGATCAGCGCCGCATCCTCGAGGATGACCTGTATCAGCGCGTGCGCGGCATGCTGCTGAATCACACGGCCGTCGGCGGACCCAGGAAGCTCAAGGCCGGCGCGCGC
>JASHSK010000075.1 GCA_030038755.1 Gammaproteobacteria bacterium | reverse complement strand
ACCGGCTCATTTTCATAGGCGCGCATCAGCCATTCACTCCGTCGATACCGTGGCCGGTGACTGCCCGGTGTGGTTCGTGTCGGCGGCCGACCCGTTGCTCTCTGGCGGTTCGCCGGCTGCCCCGCCGCCCGCTGTCCGCGAGTGCCGCGTGGGCGCCTGTGCGAGCGCAGCCTCGAGCGTGTGCCAGCACAAACTTGCGCACTTGACGCGCGCAGGGAATTCGGCGACGCCGCCGAGCGCCGCGAGTTTGCCGAGGTCGGCGGCGCCCGAGGACGGGCGACCGGTCAGCAGTGCATGCACCTGGCCGTACAGGCTGTCGACCTCGGCGCGGCTCTTGCCCTTGACCGCCTCGCTCATCAGCGAGGCCGACGCCACCGAGATGGCGCAGCCCTGACCCTGGAAGCGCACGTCTGTCAGGCGATCCCCGTCCAGCCGCAGCGTCAGATGCAGGCGGTCGCCGCACAGCGGGTTGTGCCCGTTGGCCTGCGCGTCGGCCGGCTGCAGCGTGCCGAAGTTCCGCGGGCTGCGGTTGTGATCCAGGATCACCTCGCGATACAGGTCCTTCAGGTCCATGCCGTGTCCCGCTCGCCGGTTGCCGGGCCGCCCATCGGGACACCGCTGCTCATCGGGACACCGCTGCTCATCCGAACACCTCGCGCACCTTGACGAGTCCCGCGGCCAGCCGCTCGACCTCGTCGGCGCGGTTGTAGAGCGCGAAGGAGGCGCGTGCCGTGGCCGGCAGTCCGAAGCGCTGCATGACCGGCATCGCGCAATGATGTCCGGTGCGGATGGCAATGCCTTCGCTGTCGAGAATGGTGCCGATGTCGTGGGGGTGAATGCCGTCCATCGTGAAGGACAGGACCGCGGCCTTGTCCGCGGCCGTGCCGATCAGCCGCAGGCCGGGCAGGGCGGACAGGCGCGCCGTGGCGAGCTCGAGCAGCGTGTGCTCATGCGCCGCGATGCGCTTCATTCCCAGTGAGTCGACGTAGTCGAGCGCGGCGGCCAGGCCGATGGCGCCGGAGATGTCCGGTGTACCGGCCTCGAACTTCCAGGGCAGCTCGTTGAACGTCGTGTGCTCGATACTGACGGAGAGGATCATGTCACCGCCGCCCTGCCAGGGCGGCATCGCCGCGAGCAGCGATTCGCGCCCGTAGAGCACGCCGATACCCGTCGGGCCATAGAGCTTGTGCCCGGAGAATGCATAGAAATCGCAGTCCAGCGCCTGCACGTCCACCGCCGCGTGCGGCACCGCCTGGGCACCATCGAGCAGCACCGGGATGCCGCGCGCGTGCGCGAGCTGCACGAGGCGGGCCACGGGCAGGATCGTGCCGAGCGCGTTGGACACGTGCGCCACCGCCACCAGACGCGTACGGGGCGTGAGCAGCGCCTCGAAGCCCGCGAGGTCCAGCTCGCCGTTGTCCAGCACCGGCGCCGCGCGCAGCCGTGCCCCGGTCGCGGCACAGACCAGCTGCCAGGGTACGATGTTGGCGTGGTGCTCCAGCTGGGTGATCAGCACCTCATCGCCACTCGCCAGATGCCCGCGCCCGTAGCTGTTGGCGACCAGGTTGATCGCCTCCGTGGTACCACGGACGAAGATGATCTCGCGCGTGGAGCGCGCATTCAGGAAGCGGCGCACGCGCTCGCGCGCCCCCTCGTAGGCCTCGGTGGCCCATTGCGAGAGGCTGTGCACCCCGCGGTGTACGTTCGCGTGCAAGGCGGTGCGGTAGCGATCCACCGCCTGCAGCACCACCGTCGGGCACTGCGCGGAAGCGGCGCTGTCCAGATACACCAGCGGCCGGCCGTTGATCTGGCGCGACAGGATCGGAAAATCCGCGCGGATGCGCTCCACGTCCAGAGGGTCCGCCGCGCTTGCGGCGGTGGCCGGGCCGCTTGCGCCGGCGACTGGGGTGCCTGCGCCGGCGGTGCGCGCGAGCGCGACGCTGCTCATCGCGGAACTCATGGCGCAGCTCCCGCAGCTCCCGCAGCCCCCGGGGTTCCCGGGGCTACCGGGGCTACCGGGGCTCCCGCAGCGCCCGCGGCGAGCACGGCGCCCACGGCAAGCACATCCTGCAGCTGTCCGGCCGCGCTGCGCTCGGCCTGCGAGCGCAGCTCCGGCAGCTCGATGGCCCGCAGCACATCGCTGAGGAACGCCCACTTCAACAGCGAGCGCGCGGTCGCGCGGTCGATGCCGCGCGCAAGCAGGTAGAACAGCAGCTGTTCGTCGAGCCGCCCGGTGGTCGCGCCGTGCTGTGCCACCACCTCGTCGGTGTCGATCTGCAGACGTGGCCGCAGGTCGATCTCGGCTCCGGCACCCTCGATCAATCCGCGCAGCGACTGGCGTGCCTCGGCGCCGGGCGCGCCCGGCTCGATGTGAATGTGCGCGCTGCAGGCCAGGCGTGCGCGCTCATCCGCGATGCCGCGGAAAGTCTCCTCGGTGTGCGTGGCGGGTGCGCCGTGCTCGACCGTGAGCGTCGTGTCGTGCACCTGCTCGCCGCGACCGATCGCGATCGCCTGCCAGCTCAGCGACGCACCGCGGCCTGCAAGCCGTACGCGAGCGCTGGTGCGTGCGGCGAGTGCGCCGGTGGCGATCTGTCGCACGCGGTAGACGGCATCCTCCTGCAGGCGTGCGCCGAGAGTGTCGTTGAACAGCACCTGGCTACCGCACTGCTGCAGGCGGTAGTGGGTCAGGTGCGCCGCGCGCGCGAGCTCCGCCGTCACGCTCGCGCAGACAAATGCGGTGCCCGCGGGCGCACCGATGTGTCGCTCCACCAGCGTCAGGCGGCTGCCGGGCGCAAGCTCCAGCGTCAGGCGCGGATAGATGCCGGCGCCGCCGGCGCGCGCGGTCGTGACGAATACCACCTCCACGCGCGCCTCACCCGTGACATGCAGCACTGCAGCGTCCTGGGAGAACATCTCCCCGAGCAACCCCAGGCGCTGCTCTGGTCCCCAGGCGGGCTCACGAGCCCAGGCGG
>JASHSK010000074.1 GCA_030038755.1 Gammaproteobacteria bacterium | reverse complement strand
GCGAGCGCGAGGATCAGGTCCTGGCAGTCGGTCTCCCCGACGCGGAAGGTGCGCGTCCCAACCGGGCGGTAGCCGAGCGCCTGGTAGAAACCGATCGCCGCATGGTTCTGCGCATACACACCGAGCAGCAGGCGGCGGCGACCGAGCCGCCGCGCGTGATCACGGGCCATGTCCATCAGCCGCCGGCCGAGCCCGAGCCCCTGGAAGCGGTGCAGGAGATACACACGCCTGACCTCCGCATCGGTCTCGCTCAGATCCGGCAGCGGCAGTTCCGCCGGCGGCGAGAGCACGAGGTAGCCCACCGGGGCTGCGCCGTGTGCCGTCTCGGCTATCCACAGGTGCATCGCCGGATCGTGCAGCCAGTCGCGGTACACCTGCGGCGAGTGCTTGCGAGCACAGTGCCCGAAGATATCGCCGCCGCGCAGAGTGCCGGCAAAGGCCTCGAGGAAGGTCGCCTGTCCGAGCAGCGAGAGCGCACCCTCATCCCCCGGTGCGCACGGCCTGATCGTGCAGGCCGGCGCGGCCATCAGTGTCCGGAGTTGGTCGTCGCCGCGGCCGCACCGCTCACCACTGCGGTCGATCCCGGCGGCGGCACCGACGCACCCTGGGGTGGCGTGAGGGCCGCATCGTCGCCTCCGCCCAGCGGGCCCGAGGCCGGCCCCGGCGCGGCGCCCGCTTCCGGCGGCGCGGCGGGCGGCAGATTGCCCGGCTGCAGGTTGTCGGTGTAGAGCATCTGACCGTTGGGCTTGATGATGATGGCCGAGACATCCGGCAGGCTGTTGTAGATCTTCAGCGCGCCCTCGGCTCCCAGCACGAACGCGGTCTTCGACAGTCCGTCGGTGCGCGTCGCCGTCGGCGCGATGATGGTGGCGCTGCGTACCTGGCGCGCCGAATCGCCGGTGTGCGGATTGATGATGTGGTGGTAGCGCACGCCGTTCTGGATGAAGTAGCGCTCGTAGTCGCCTGACGTGGAGAACGCCTCGTTCACCAGCGGCACGCGCGTGACCACCTCATCGGGATGATCGGGATGCTGGATGCCCACCATCCACGGCCGCCCCATCCGGTCACCGATCACGCGGCTGTCGCCGCCGGCGTTGACCAGTGCGTGCTTGAAGCCGCGCGCCAGCAGAATGTTGATCCCCTGATCGACCGAATAACCCTTGGCGATGCCGCCCAGATCGATGCGCACGCCGGGCATCGAGAAGCGCACCGTATGCGTCTTCGGATCCAGCAGCAGGTGTTTGTAGCCGATGGCCGGCAGCGCCGCCTTGATCTGCGCCGCGGTGGGCCGCTTGTGGGTATGGAAATCGTACATGTAGCCGACGCTGGCATAGGTGATGTCGAAGGCGCCGTGCGTGAGGCGGGAGTAATACAGCGCCGTCTCGAGCAGGTTGAACAGCTCGGGACTGATCACCACCGGCCCCCTGGCGGCCAGGCGATTCACTTTCGACACCTCGCTGGTGGGCTTGAAGGTGCTCATCGTGTCATCGATGTGGCGCATTTCCGCCATCACCGCGTCGATGGCCTGCTGGCCCTGCTGCGGATCGTCGGCCCACAGCTCCACGAAGATGCGTGTGCCCATGATGCCGTCGACGGTGCGCGACATCCATTGACCGGCGTGGGCGGCGGGCGCGAGAGCGAACGCCAGCAGCAACGCCAGGGAGGCCGAAGCGAGTGGACGATGATTGTTCCGCATGCCCAGAGCGTAGCGGCACCGTCGTTCACGGTCCAGCGACTGCGCCGCATCCTTCAGCGTGCGCCGCGCGACATTGCCTGCGCCGCGCACCCGCACACACGCGCTCGCGCGCTATCTCTAAATGAGATTAATATATTATCGTAACTTCATGAAATGAAGACTTAAGATTCCCTGGCTTCCGGCTCCCCGGCCAGCCCCGCCGCCTCGAGCAACCCCTTCTGCTGCAGCCACTCGCGATTGAATAGCCGGGAAAGGTACTTCGATCCCGTATCACACAACACGGTCACGATGAGGTGCCCGGGCCCCATCTCCCTGGCGACGCGCACCGCTCCCGCCACGTTGATGCCGCTGGTGCTGCTGACGAACAGTCCCTCCTCGCGCAGCAGTCGATAGACGTAGCGCACCGTTTCCGCGTCCGGTACGTGCACGGCGTCATCCACCGGCGCGCCCTGCATGTTGGCCGTGACGCGGCCGATGCCGATCCCCTCGGTGATCGAACCGCTGCCGGTAGCCTTCACCACGCCGTTGCGGATGTATTCGTACAATGAGCTGCCGGGAGGATCGGCCAGCACCGTGCGCACTCGCGGGTTGCGCGACTTGAGATACTCGGACACACCCGCGATCGTGCCACCCGTGCCGCTCGCGGACACGAAGGCATCGATCTTCCCATCGGTCTGCGCCCAGATCTCCGGGCCGGTGGTCTCGACGTGCGCGCGGCGATTGGCGGTGTTGTCGAACTGATTGGACCAGATCGCATTGGGCAGCTCATCGGCGAGCCTGCCGGCGACTTTCTGATAGTGATTCGGATCGCTGTAGGGCACGGTCTTCACGCGCCGTACTTCCGCCCCCAGCGCCTCGATCAGCCCGTACTTCTCCGGTGATTGGTTGTCGGGCATGACGATGATGCAGCGGTAGCCGCGTGCATTGCACACGTGCGCAAGACCGATACCGGTATTGCCGGCCGTGCCTTCCACGACGATGCCGCCGGGCTTGAGCACCCCGCGCCGTTCGGCATCCAGGATGATGCCGCGTGCCGCACGGTCCTTCACCGAGCCGCCCGGGTTCATGAATTCGGCCTTGCCGAGGATTTCGCAGCCCGTCTCCTCGCTCAGACGTCGCAGGCGGATCAGCGGCGTGTGCCCGATCGCCTCGACGAAATCCTGCACGACCGCTCCGCCCGACTCGCCTTGGCTCTGCACGCTGACGCTCCGTACGTTCTGGCTCCGCAGGTCCTGGCTCCGCACGCTCACGCTCTGCGACCCTCCCCCTGCCCCGTCCCACGATCTGTCGTCACCGGCAATGATTCGCCGTGCGACTGCGCCTGGCAAGCCCGCGCCGCGACTTCCCCCACGATCAGCAGCGCCGGAGCGCCAACCTGCGCCGCCTGTGCCTGCCCGGCAATGGTCGCGAGCGTACCGGCGATCACGCGCTCGTCGGGCAGTGTGGCCTGCTCGACGATGGCCGCGGGCCGCTCGCCCGGCGCGCCGTGTGCGAGCAGGCGCTCCACGATACGCGGCAGCTGCGCGACGCCCATATAGACCACCACGGTCTGCAGCGGCGCCGCCAGCGCACGCCAGTCGAGCGCTTCGGCACCCTCGCCCATCGCGGTCACGAGCGTGACCGCCTGTGCGACGCCCCGCTGCGTCAGCGGCAGTCCGGCGCTGGCGGCCGCTCCCAGCGCGGCCGTAATCCCGGGCACGATGATCACCGGCACGCCGGCGCGGCGCAGTACGTCGATCTCCTCGCCGCCGCGACCGAACACGAACGGATCCCCACCCTTCAATCGCGCCACGCGCAGCCCGCGCCCGGCATACTCCAGCAGCAGCGCATGAATACGCTCCTGCGTCACGCGATGTCGTCCGGTCTGCTTGCCGACAAACACCCGCAGCGCGTCGCGCCGTACGCGCTCCAGGACCGACGGACCGATCAGCCGGTCATAGAGCACCACGTCCGCCTGCTGCAGCAGCTGCTGCGCTCGCACGGTGAGCAGATCCGCATCGCCCGGCCCGGCACCGATGAGGTAGACCTCCCCGCGACCCCGCGCGCCGGCCGCACCGGCCACGTCGGCCGCGCCTGCTACGTCTGCCGCACGGGCCACGTCCGCCAGTTCCTGCTCCAGCAGCGCCTCGGCGGCGGCCTTCTGTCCCGCCAGCACCTGCGTCGCGACGCGGCCCGCGAACAGACGATCCCAGAACTGGCGCCGGCGCTGTGCATCGGGCAATGCGCGCCGTACGCGCTCGCGCGCCTGTCCGGCAAACCGCGCGAGCTCGCCGAGTCGCTCCGGCAGCACCGTTTCCAGCTGTGAGCGCACGCGCCGCGCGAGCGTCGGGGACTGCCCCGAGGTGCCCACGGCGACGATCACCGGTGAGCGGTCCACGATCGCCGGCAGGATGCAGGACGATGCGGCGACGTCGTCGACGACGTTTACGAACACATTGCGTGCCGCCCCCGCTGCCGCGACGGCCCGGTTGACGTCCGGCCGATCGGTCGCCGCGATCGCGAATACCGTATCTTCGAGGTGGCTCGGCTCGAACGCCGAGGCGATGTGCTCGATGCGTCCCGCGTCACGGTAGAGCACCAGCTCCGGATGCAGCGCAGGAGCGACGACGCGCACGCGCGCATGCGCCTTCAGCAGCAGCTCCACCTTGCGTGCAGCCACCGCTCCGCCGCCGACCACCAGCGCGCGGCGTGCGGCCAGATCGAGAAAAACCGGCAGATAATCCATGGGGGACGATGCGGATGCGGACGGCTGACGCTCGGACTGCTGAGGCTCGGACGGCTGACGCTCGACTCACCCTCCGCGCAACTGACACCGGTCGCGCGGCTGTGGCAGGTGGCGCCGTCGGGTGGCGGCTCAGCCCGCGGCGGCAGGACGGCGGCGCGGGTGCAGCCCGCACTCGCGCGAATCGGCCTGTTCCCACCACCAGCGGCCCGCGCGCTGATCCTGCCCGGGCTCGATCGCTCGCGTGCACGGCGCACAGCCGATGCTCGGGTAGCCACGATCATGCAACGGGCTGTACGGCAGCTTCTTTGCCAGGATATAGGTCCAGACGCCCGCCTCGCTCCACTCGAGCAGCGGACTGACCTTCGTAAGTCCATGCTGGGGGTCGTGCGTGATCGCCTGGCCCGCGGCGCGTTCCGCGGACTGCGCACGGCGCACTCCGGTGATCCACGCCCCATACCCCGCAATGGCCCGCCGGAACGGCTCGAGCTTACGTATCTGACAACAGCTCAGCCGCTCCTCCAGTCCATTGTAGAAGCCATTGATGCCGTGCTGGCGCACGTAGCGCTCCACGGCCTGGGCATCGGGGTAGTAGACCTGCATGCGTCGGTGATAGCGGCGCTCGAGCCGCTCGAGCAGCTCGAGCGTCTCCTCGGGCAATCGGCCCGTGTCGATCGTGACGATGTCGATCTGCGGTACCTGGGTGCAGATCAGGTCGGTGAGCACGATGGCTTCGGCACCCAGACTGCTGGCGTAAACCACACGGCCGAAGCGTTCGACGGACTCGCGCAGCAGCGCCACGCTGTCCTCGACCTGCCGTGCCAGTGCCTCATGGATGACGGGCGGCACCGGCGCCGCCAGAGGCCCGAAGGTCGCGGCGCCGCCGGTCGATGCCGCTTCGTCCCCCGCTGTCGCCGACGCTGCACCGGCCCGCCCCGTCGGGGACAGGGAGGCGTTCAGCTGCGCCGTCATCGACGGGTGCAACAGCTGAACCGTCGGCTTAGCCAGAGTCCGGGCCATGGCCAAGTGTGCCGCCGGGCGTCATAACTTTGGCTCATAAGTTAAGGGCCGGCCCGTACCCAGCGACCCGGGCGCGCAGACGCACGCGTATGCCGTGACATTATGTGACCGGCGCGGGCCGCGGTCGGGGCAAACTTGGCCGTCTGGGGAAGGCACCCGCTGTGGCCATGAGTACCTCTCGAAGAAGCTCGCTGAACCTGCGCCGTCTGCGCCAGGATGAGCACGTGCGCGCGCTCACGCGCGAGGTGCACGTACGGCTCGAGCAGCTGATCCAACCGCTGTTCGTGGCCGAGGGTGCCGCGAGCCCGGTGCCCGTGCCGGGGCTGACGGGAGTGCACCAGGACACGAGCGATTCGCTCGCGCGGCAGGTGGAATCGGACCTGCAGGCCGGAGTGCGCAAATTCATCCTGTTCGGCGTCCCCGCCGCGCGTCGCGAGCGGCAGATCGACTGGTCCTTCACCGCCGGCCAGCTGCAAGCCCTCAAGCGTCGCTTCGGGCGCGACGTGTGGCTCGCTGCCGATGTGTGTCTGTGCTCCTCCACGCCGCACGGTCACTGCGGGGTGCTCAATGCCGAGGGCGATCATGTGGACAACGACGCCAGCCTCGAGGAGCTCTCGCAGGCTGCGGTCGCCTATGCGCAGGCCGGTGCCGACTGCGTCGCGCCGAGCGATATGATGGATGGCCGCATCGGCGCGATTCGCGCGGCGCTCGATACGGCAGGGCTCGCGCGCGTGGTGCTGATGAGCTACGCGGCAAAGTTCCACTCGACGCTGTATGGGCCGTTCCGTGTCGCCGCCGACTCCACACCGCGCGCCGGTGCGCTGCGCGACCGCGCAACCTATCAGCTCGATCCGGCGCGTCCCAGCGATGCCTGGCTGTGCGCGGAGCGCGACGCCGCCGAGGGCGCGGACATCCTCATGGTCAAGCCCGGCCTGCCCTACCTGGATCTGCTGCGTGAGCTGTCACGCTCGATCCGCAAACCCTGGGCCGTCTACCACGTCAGCGGCGAGTTCGCCGCACTCGAGGCGCTCGCCGCCCAGGGGCTCGCTCCGCGCGCCGCCCTGCACCGTGAGATCCTGACTGCCTTCCGTCGCGCCGGCGCCAATATGATCATCACCTACGGCGCGCGCTTTGCCGGCGAATGGCTGGCCGCGTGAGGGCCGGCGCCCGCCGGGGCGCCCGCGTCGCAGCCATCGCCGATCCGCGCCCCCAGGGGCGCAGCTCCGAGGCGCTGTTCGCGCGCGCACGCGCGGTCTCTCCCGGCGGCGTGCACTCTCCGGTACGCGCGTTTCGCGGCGTCGGTGGAGTCCCGCGCTTCATGACCGGAGGGGCGGGTGCCCGCCTGCAGGACGTCGACGGCCGCCGATACCTGGACTTCTGCATGGCCTTCGGGCCACTGATCCTCGGACACGCGCCCGCCGCCGTGCGCGCCGCGGCCGAGGCAGCGCTCGCTCGCGGCTGGAGCCTGGGCACCGTCGAGCCCTACAGCCTCGAGCTGGCGGAATTCATCACCGGTCAGGTCCCCTGGGTGCAGAGCATCCGCTTCGTCAACTCCGGCACCGAGGCCGTGATGTCGGCGCTGCGCGTGGCGCGCGCGGCGACAGGGCGCGCCAAGATCTTGAAGTTCGAGGGCTGCTACCACGGCCACGCCGATTCCATGCTGTTGCGGGCCGGCTCCGGGCTGGCGGAGGCGCCGCTGCCCGATAGCGCAGGGCTGCCCCCCGAGGTGCTGCAGGAGACACTGGTCGCACCGCTCGACGATGAGACGGCCCTCGAGGCGCTGTTCGCGCGTGAGGGGCAGCGCATCGCCGCCGTCATCATCGAGCCGCTGCCGGCCAACTACGGGCTGCTGCCGCAGCGGCCGCAGTTTCTGCACAGGCTTGCCAGCCTCGCGCGCTCGCACGGGGCGTTGCTGATCTTCGATGAGGTCATCACGGGTTTCCGCGTCGGTCTGCAGGGGTTTGCCGGCCTGACGGGAATCCATCCCGACCTGGTGACCTATGGGAAGGTCATCGGCGGCGGCTTCCCGGTCGGCGCCTATGGTGGGCGGCGCGATCTGATGGAGCAGGTCGCCCCTGCGGGGCCGGTCTACCAGGCCGGCACGCTCAGCGCCAATCCGCTCGCGATGTGCGCGGGGCTCGCAACCCTCCGACAGCTCGCGGACGGTCGGCTGTACGACCGACTCGACATGCTCGGTGCTCGATTGGAGCGCGCCCTCGCCGATGTGCCGAACCTCGCCGTGCAGCGCGTGGGTTCGATCTTCTGGCTGGTCACCTCGCGCGCCACTCGCCCCGCGACGCCCATCCGCACGCCGCGCGGCTTTCCGCCCGACGCCGCCGCGAGCTTCGCGCCGCTGTTTCATGGGCTGCTCGGCCGTGGTATCTACCTCGCCCCGAGCGCCTTCGAAGTGGGCTTCCTGTCGGCGGCGCATACCGCAGCGGACATCGAGCGGCTGGCGCGTTCGGTGCGCGCGCTGGCTGCGCGAGACTCTGTCCCGGTCGAGACCCCGTAGGCCTCTGCGGGACAAAGCGCACCCTGCGGGAGTGCCCTGCAACCTTTCTAAACCGTAAGGCCGTGCGGGCATCGGTCTGTAGGATCCGCCGACCCGTAGAAACAGGTCGTGCAATGCAACCTGTTTCGGCGCAACAATGGTAAAGTAACCCCGGGGCCAGGAGGGGAACCCCAAATCCCTGGGGAACCACAATCCCTGGCACGGTGTCCGCAGCCATGCAGTACGCCAGCGCCGCCTTCCCGTCAGTCCCGCCGCCGCAGCCTTCGCGGGACGCGCGCTTGCTCAATGTCTTCGATGCGAGCGATAGCGATATCGACTCCGCCCCGAGCGAAGCGATCGGCGCCGCGCTGGAGAGCAACCGCATCGTGCGTTTCGCGCGCTGCCCCTTCCCGCTGCCCGATGAGATGCAGCTGCGGCATTTGCGCATGGAGCTGCCCCGGCGCCTGCGGCTGAAGAACGTCAGCTACCACCCGAGCGGACGGCAATTGCGCGGTCTGGATGCGGATGCCGACCTGCATGCGCGCACCCGGGAACTATTACAGGGACACCTCGATGCCGTCACGGGGTTCCTGCGGCGGGTCATGCCGCACCTGTCCACCGACTGGACGGTCGGCAAGTGCAGCTTCCGTCCGATTCAGGAGCGCGGCCGCAACCTGTCGCCGCACGCGAGCAACGAGCTGGTGCACATCGACGCCGGCGCCTATGGCGCGACTCATGGCGATCGCATCCTGCGCTTCTTCGTGAACATCAATGATCATGAGGATCGCGTCTGGGCCACCAAGGGCAGCCTCGAAGAAGTGCTGGCGCGCCATGGCCGGGACGCGGGACTTCTCGATGACAGCGGGCGGCTGCGGCTGCGTATCGACCCGTCGCTGGCCGATCGCGCGTTCAGCTTCGCGGTGCGCGGGCTCGTGGGCCTGAACGGATCGGCGCGCGCGCTCGATTCGAGCCCCTACGACCGGGCGATGCGCCAACTGCACAACTACATGAAGGACAGTGAAACCTTCAAGTCGGACATGCGCGGCTACGAGGAGATCCGCTTTCCACCGGGCTCCGCGTGGATGGTGTTCACCGATGGGCTCAGCCACGCGAGCCTGTCGGGCCAGCACGCGCTGGTGACGACACTCATTATTCGACGTGCAGCGCTGCGACAGCCGCAGTTCGCGCCCTACAACCTGCTGGCGGCCCATGCCAGGGCACAATAGATCCTCCCCCGCGCGTTCTTGATATAACACGCGTTCTTGATATAACTTTTCAGTTTCTTTCAATCGGACTGTGGGGGCCCTGCCAACCGATGGGCTCGGGCACCGTTTAAAGTGGGGGCATCAGTCTCCCCCAGCAATGCAAGCTTCAGCACCGCCGCACTCCGAGCTACCTTCCCCCCGCTACCGTTTCCTGCCCTGGATCGCGGGGGCGCTGGCCATCGCTCTGGGCGCGGTCGGCGTGTGGTGGTGGCGTGGGAGCGATCCGCCGCTGCGCTATGTCACTGCGACCGTCTCGCGGGGAGATATCCAGCGCACGGTCAGCATGACCGGCGCGCTCAACCCCGTGGTAACCGCCCAGGTCGAGTCGTATGTCTCGGGCGATATCAAGGCCTGGTATTGCGACTACAACACGCCCGTCAAGATCGGTCAGCTCTGTGCGCTCATCGATCCACTGCCATTCCAGGTGATCGTCGATCAGGACACCGCTTCGCTGCACTCGGGGATGGCACAGCTGGCCAAGGACCGCGTCGCGGCCGCCAATCAGGCACTCGTCTATGCCTATGATCAGAAGCTGATCGGCCAGGGCATCGTCTCGCAGGAGACCATCAATACTGACAAGGCGACCCTCGATCAGGATCGCGCACAGATACAGCTCGATCAGGCTACCGTGGCGCAGCAGCAGGCGGCCCTGCATGGTGCGCGCGTCAACCTTGGATACACGCGCATCGTCTCGCCCGTCAACGGCATGGTCATCACGCGCTACATCGACGTGGGCCAGACGGTCGTATCGAGCCTGTCGGCCTCGCCGCTGTTCCTGATCGGCAAGGACATGCACTCCATGCAGGTGGATACCAACGTCAGCGAGGCGGACGTCGGAGGCGTGCGGCCCGGGGCGCAGGCTTATTTCACCGTGCAGGCATATCCGAACCGCACGTTCCGCGGCCTGGTGCGGCAGATCCGCGAAGGGCCGATCACCGTGCAGAACGTGGTCACATACGACGTGGTCGTCGACGTGCCCAACGAGGATATGGCGCTGTTCCCCGGCATGACGGCGGACGCCCATATCATCACGGCCCAGAGTCGCGACGTCCTGCGCGTGCCCCTGCCGGCGATCCGCTTCAACCCCCAGGGACTGACGGGCGGTGGGCGCGCCGGCGCAGGGCCGCAACCCAACGGCCCCCGGGAGACGGGAGCACGGCCGGAAGGCGCGCGACAGCAGGGACAAGGCGGTGGCGGACCCCGTTCCGGCCAGAGAGGCGCCTTCGGCGCGGCAGCGGGCGGACGCGGCGGTCCCGGTGGTCCCGGTGGTCCCGGCGGACGCGGCGGACCGGGCGGTCCCGGCGGAGCCCGCGGTCGCCGCGCTCCGGGGGCTTCCGGCAGCCTGGCCCATCTATGGCTGCTGCGCGATGGCAAGCTCGTCGAGGTATCGGTGCGCACCGGCCTGGATGACGGCACTCTGATCGAGGTCTCGGGAGGTGGCTTACAAGTCGGTGATGAGGTCGTCGTGAACGCGGTGCGGCCGAACGCCGCGCCCACCGCGCCCCAGGGCAATCAGCCCGGCGCGGTCCCAGGCTTCCGCGGAGGAGGAGGTTTCCGGCTGTGAGCAACTCGCTGTGAGCAACTCGAGCGCCGCGGAGCCGGTCCTGAGCGTGCGCAACGTGACCAAGGTCTATCGCCTGGGCGGCGCGGATGTGCACGCCCTGCGCGGAGTCAGCCTGACGGTCGCGCGCGGTGAGTTCCTCGCCATCATGGGTGCCTCGGGCTCGGGCAAATCCACGCTGATGAACATCCTCGGTTGCCTGGATCGACCGACCAGCGGCGAGTACCTGCTCGAGGGCATCAACGTTGCGCACCTGGATGAGCCGGCGCTGGCGCGCATCCGCGGCCGCCGCATCGGCTTCGTCTTCCAGACCTTCAATCTGCTGGCGCGAACCAGCGCGCTGGAGAATGTCGAGCTACCGCTGTTCTATGCCGCGCAGATCGAGGGCAACACCGCGCGGGCGCGCGACATGCTGCACATGCTCGGGCTCGCCGATCGCGAGCGCAACCAGCCCAACCAGCTCTCCGGCGGCCAGCAGCAGCGCGTCGCCATCGCCCGTGCGCTCGTGAACGATCCGGCGATCCTGCTGGCCGATGAGCCCACCGGCAATCTGGACTCGCAGAACGCGCTCGACATCCTCGCGACCATCCGCGCCCTGAATCGCGAGCGCGGCGTCACCGTCGTACTGGTGACGCACGAGCGCGAGCTGGCCGAGCTGGCCGACCGCATCATCACCCTGCGCGACGGCCAGATCCTATCCGACGAGGCCACCGCGCACGCCCCCACACCGCTGGCGCGGCGCACGCTGCCCGCCGTCAAGCCTTACCAGGAGCGTCGCTTCAGCAGCCGCATGGACAACCTGTTGCATGAGGCAGGCTCCATCGGATGGATGGGGGTGCTCGCGGCGCTGCGCGCCATCGGGCGCAACAAGATGCGCGCCGGCCTGACGATGCTCGGCATGTTCATCGGAGTGGCGGCGCTGATCGCCATGGTCGCAGTGGGCGAAGGCGCGCGTGCCGCGGTCGAGGCGCGCGTGCAGAGCCTCGGCACCGACCTGCTGGTGGTGCTGCCGGGCACGACACGCATCAACGGCGTGCGCGCGGGTCACGGCAGCGCGGAGAGCCTGCGCGTGAGCGATGTGGGCGCGATCCTCGAGGAGGACAGCGCCGTGGCGGATGTCAGCTACGTGAATCACCAGAGTACGCAGGTCGTGTATGGCAATCAGAACTGGAGTACCACCGTACAGGGCGTGTCGGCGAGCTATCTGTCGATCCGCCGCTGGCCGGTGATCGCCGGCCGTGCGCTCACGCCGCAGGACGATCATGACGGCGCGGTGGTCTGTGTGCTCGGGCAAACGGTGGTGGCCAACCTCTTCGGCCAGTTCTCTGATCCCATCGGCGCCACCGTGCTGGTCAAGAACGTGCCGATGACCGTCGTTGGCGTGCTGGCCGCCAAGGGCAATTCAGCCACCGGTCAGGATCAGGACGACGTGGTGTTCATCCCTTTCTCCACCTCCCAGGAACGCATCCTCGGCGTGTCCACTCCAAGCTCGACCCAGACGCTGGCGAATAACGTGTTCGCGACGATCGGACCTCCCCCGAATCCGTTCGGGGTCGTGCCGAAGCTCGAGGGCTTCGTCAATACGATCTATGTACAGGCGCGCAGTACCGCCCTGGTGCCCGTGGCGCTCGATCAGGTGACGCACACGCTCGAGCGCGCGCATCGCATTCTGCCGGGGAAGCCCGATGATTTCTTTGTACGAGATCTGACCGAGATCGCGCAGGTCGCCGAGGAGAGCTCCAAGGCGATGGAGCTGTTGCTCGCCGCGATCGCATCGATCTCGCTGGTGGTCGGCGGGATCGGCATCATGAACATCCTGCTGGTGTCCGTGACCGAGCGCACGCGCGAGATTGGTATCCGCATGGCCACCGGGGCGCGCCGGCTGCACGTGCTGACGCAATTCCTCATCGAGGCGATGTTATTGGCGCTGATTGGTGGGGGTGTCGGCATCGCGGCCGGCGCTCTCGCCTCGCTGCTGATCTCGCGTTTCGCGGGTTGGCCGATCCTGCTGCAGCTGCGGGTCGTGGTGCTGGCATTCGCGTTCTCCGGTGCGGTCGGGGTGTTCTTCGGCTTCTATCCGGCGCGCCAGGCCTCACGGCTCAACCCGATCGATGCGCTGCGCTACGAGTAGCGCCCGCCCGGCAAGCCGGCGGGCCGTCGCCGCTGCCCCGGCCACCGTCTGGGCCACTGCGCGCATCGCAGCCCTGGGCACCGCGGTGGCGCTGCTCGCCGGCTGCGCGGTCGGGCCGGACTTTCACACACCTGCTGCACCTGCGACGGGCGACTACCTGCACGCGAGCGCCACTGCGAAGGCGAATCAGGCCCAGGCGCAGGCGCGCGACGTGCAGCAATTGCATCCGGGCACCGAGCTCACCGGGCAGTGGTGGCAGCTGTTCCACTCAACCCAACTGGACGCGGTGGTGCGCTCTGCCCTCGCGGCAAGTCCGACGTTGGCCGCCGCCAACGCCACGCTGGCGCAGGCTCGCGAGCAGGTGAACGTGGCACGCGCGGCATTGCTGCCGAGCGCCAGCGCCAGCGCCGGAGTGCAGCGCTCGCGCTCGGGCGGTGCGCTCGAGGGCGCCGCCGATACCTCCAGTCTCTACAGCATCGGCGCCGCCGCCAGCTACAGCCCGGATGTGTTCGGTGGCACGCGCCGCGGGATCGAGCAGCAGCAGGCGCTCGCCGAGTACCAGCGCGACGAGCTGGCCGCCGCCTACCTGACACTCACGGGCGACGTCGTGAACGAGGTGCTCACGATCGCCTCCACGCGCCTGCAGCTCTCGACGACCGATGACCTGATCGGCGTGGATCGCAAGAACCTCGCCCTCACGCAGCGCGAATTCGCGGTGGGAATCGCCACGCGCGCGGACGTGCTGACGGCCGATGCACAGCTCGCCTCCGATCTGACGCAACTGCCGACCCTGCAGAAGCAGCTCGATCAGGCATACGATGAGCTCGCGGTGCTCGCCGGTCAGACGCCTGCCCGATGGAAGGTGCAGCCAATTGATATCCAGCAGTTCACGCTGCCGCACGACCTGCCGCTGAGCCTGCCCTCGCGCCTGGTGCGCCAGCGGCCCGACATCCTGGCCGCGCAGTCGCAGCTGCACGCGGCCAGCGCCGCGATCGGCGTGGCCGTGGCGCAGGAGCTGCCGGACATCACCCTGTCGGCCTCCCTCACCCGCCAGGCGCTGCAGGCGGCCGACCTGTTCCATCAGTTCGATACGCTCTGGGGCCTCGGCGGCTCGCTCACCCAGCCGCTCTTCAAGGGTGGGGCGCTGCGCGCGCAGGTGCGCTCGGCACAGGATGCGTTCAGAGCGCAGGCCGCCACCTATCGCTCGACGGTGCTCGAGGCGCTCGGACAGGTCGCCGATGATCTGTGGGCGCTGCAGTACGACGCGCAGCTGTTGACCGTCGACCGCCATTCCCAGGACGTGGCCTTCGAGGCGCTGCAGCTGCAGCAACAGAGTTACACGGTCGGCACGACCACCGTATTGAGCCTGATCACCGCGCAGCGCACCTACGCGCAGGCGCGGCTCAGCTACGTCACCGCCCAGGTGCAGCAGTTCGAGGACACCGCGGGACTCATCGTCGCCATGGGCGGCGGCTGGTGGAACGACCGGCTCGAGGTGAGCGCGCGATAGCTGGCGGTCCCCGCCGCCGTCCGGACCCTATTCCTGCGCCTTGGGCATCACCGGGCGCGGGGCCTTCTCCGGCTGCATTGCCGACTCGGCTGCATGCACGATCGCCGCCGCCGCCGGCGCCTCCACCTGCGCGGTCAGCAGCTGCACGCTGTGTGCGGCGACCTCACGCTGCAGCTCCCGCACGGGCCGGTCGACGGCCTGCAGATCGGCGGTATCGACACGCAGCATCCACTCGAACACCGGCTGGGGCAACTGGAAGGTATGCGCATCAGCGGTATTGTTCGCGAGCAGCAGGCACAATTGCGCGGGCCCGTCGGGCAGGCGCACCGCACGTCGCACGCACAGCAGCCGCCCCTCCCAGTACTGCCAGTCCTCCTGCCGCATCGTATCGCCGTTTTCATCGAACCACTCGATGTCGCGCACCTGCGGCAGCGGCTCGACCAGTCCGTGCTGAAAGTAATCGCTGCGCAGGCAGCGCTGCTCGCGCCGCAGGGCGATGAGGCGCGTGACCAGGGCCTGCTGCTCGCGCCCCGGCGCGGACGCGGCGAGCGACCAGTCGAGCCACGAGAGCCCGGAGTCCTGGCAGTAGGCATTGTTGTTGCCGTCCTGCGTACGGGCGAACTCGTCCCCGGCGAGCAGCATCGGTGTGCCGTGCGAGAACAACAGCGTCGCGAGCATGGCGCGCTTGACACGCTCGCGCCGCTCGCGGATCTGCGCATCCTCCGTGGGACCCTCGACGCCCCAGTTGTTGCTCTCGTTGTCGTTGCTGCCGTCCTGGTTGTTCTCGCCGTTGGCCTCGTTGTGCTTCTGGTTGTAGCTCACCCAATCCTGCAGGGTGAAGCCGTCGTGCGCGGTGACGAAGTTGATCGAGGCCCATGGGCGGCGGCGCTGGTGATCGAACACATCCGCCGAGCCCTGCAGGCGCGCCGCGAGCGCGCCGCGCAGCCCCGAGTCCCCGCGCCAGAACCGCCGCACGTCGTCGCGAAAGCGATCGTTCCACTCCGCCATGCCCGGCGGGTGGTTGCCGAGCTGATAGCCGCCCGGGCCGAGATCCCAGGGCTCGGCGATGAGCTTCACGCCGGCGAGCACCGGGTCCTGCAGCAGCGCATCGAAGAAGCCCGCGCCCTGATCGAAGCCGTTCGCCTCGCGCCCGAGCGTCACTGCCAGATCGAAGCGGAAACCGTCGACGTGATAGTGCGTCACCCAGTGGCGCAGCGAGTCGAGCGTGAGCTGCACCACGCGCGGATGCTGGAAGTTGACCGTGTTGCCGGTACCGGTGTCGTTGACGCAGAAGCGCGGGTTGTCGGCCTGCAGGCGGTAGTAGGCCAGGTTATCCAGCCCGCGCAGGCTCAGGGTCGGGCCACGCTCGCTGCCCTCGCAGGTGTGGTTGTAGACCACGTCCAGCAGCACTTCGATGCCCGCGGCATGCAGCGCGCGGATCGCGGTCTTGAGCTCGGCGGGATCGCCGTTCGACAGATAGCGCGGCTCCGGAGCAAAGTAGCCGAGTGTGTTGTATCCCCAGTAGTTCACCAGGCCGCGATCGACCAGCGGGCGATCGTGAACCATGCAATGGATCGGCAGCAGCTCGAGCGCCGTGATGCCCAGGCCCTTGAGGTGCGCGAGCGTGCGTTCGTGTCCGAGCGCCGCGGCCGTGCCGCGCAGCGCCTCCGGGATGCCGTCGAGCCGCATCGTCAGGCCGCGCAGGTGCGCTTCGTAGATCACCGTCTGCGACCAGGGGATGCGCGGCAGCTGATCGTCACCCCAGTCGAAGCGCTCGTCGGTCACCACGCCCTTGGGCACGCCCGGCGCGCTGTCGCGTCGGTCGAACGACAGATCGGCTCGCGGGGAGCCCATCCGATACCCGAACAGCGCATCCGACCAGCGCAGCGCCCCCGCGAGCCTGCGCGCATAAGGGTCCACGAGCAGCTTGTTGACGTTGTGGCGATGGCCGCGTTCGGGCTCGTAGGGGCCATTCACGCGGTAGCCGTAGAGCTGCCCCACGCGCACCCCCGGCAGATAGCCGTGCCATACGCCGTCGCTGCACTCCGGCAGCGCGACGCGGCGCTCGGCGCCGCTCGCATCGAACAGGCACACCAGCACCTGCTCCGCATTGCCCGCATACACGGCGAAGTGCGCACCCTCGGCATCGCAGCGCGCCCCGAGCGGCCAGGGCACACCCGGTAGCGCGGATAGCGGGGATGCCGGGGGCTCAGCCGGCATGCCGCAGCACGATGGTCGCCAGCGGGGGCAGCGTCAGTTCGAGGCTGTACGCATGGCCGTGCGACTCGTCATGCGCGGCCTGCACCCATCCGCCGTTGCCGAGGTTGGTGCCGCCGTAGTGTCCGGCGTCCGTGTTCAGGATCTCGCGCCAGCCGCCGCCGAGCGGCACGCCGAGGCGGTAGTTCAGGCGCGGCACCGGCGTGAAGTTACACACGGCGATCACCGGCGCGGCACCCGGTCCGCCGCTGCGGTAATAGGCGTAGACGCTGTTGCCGTAATCGTCCACCACCAGCCAGCGGAAGCCCTCCGCATCGCAGTCGAGTCGATGCAGCGCGGGCTCCTCGCGGTACAGGCGGTTCAGATCCGCCACCACCCGCTGCACTCCCAGGTGCAGCGGGTGCTCGAGGGCCACCCAGTCGACCTCGCCGTCATGGCTCCACTCCCAGTCCTGGGCGATCTCACCGCCCATGAACAGCAGCTTCTTGCCGGGCTGCGTCCACATGAAGGCGAAATAAGCGCGCAGGTTGGCAAAGCGCTGCCAGGTATCTCCCGGCATGCGCCCGATCAGCGAGCCCTTGCCGTGCACCACCTCGTCGTGCGAGAGCGGCAGGATGAAGCGCTCGTAGAACGCGTACAGCAGACCGAAGGTCATGTCGTGATGATCGTGGGAGCGATACAGCGGGTCGTGCGACATGTAGCGCAGCGTGTCGTGCATCCAGCCCATGTTCCACTTGAACGAGAATCCCAGTCCCCCATAGCGCGTGGCCTGCGAGACACCGGGCCAGGCGGTGGACTCTTCGGCGATCGTCAGTGCGCCGGGCACGCGCTGCGCGACCGCGTCGTTGAGCGCGCGCAGGAAATCGATCGCCTCGATGTTTTCGCGCCCGCCGTACCGATTCGCAATCCACTGACCCTCCGCACGCGAATAGTCCCGGTACAGCATCGAGGCCACCGCGTCGACGCGCAGGCCATCGACGTGGTAGTGCTCGAGCCAGTGCAGCGCGCCGGACAGCAGGAAGGCGCGTACTTCGTGACGGCCGAGGTTGTAGACGGCGGTGTTCCACTCGGGATGGTAGCCCTCGCGCGGGTCCGCGTGCTCGTAGAGCGCCGTGCCGTCGAAGCCGGCGAGACCGTGAGGATCGGTCGGAAAGTGCCCCGGTACCCAGTCGAGGATCACGCCGATGCCCGCGGCGTGGCAGCGATCGACGAAGCGCGCGAACTGCGCCGGGCTGCCGTAGCTCGCCGTGGGCGCATACTGGCTCAGCACCTGGTAGCCCCACGAGCCCCCGAAGGGGTGCCCCATGATCGGCAGCAGCTCGATGTGCGTGAACCCGAGCTGTGTGACGTAGGCAATCAGCTGATCGCCGAGCTCGTCCCAGTTCAGCGGCCGCGCCGGCTGTGCGTCGCTGCCGCCCACGCGGCGCCAGGAACCCACATGCACCTCGTAGATCGACAGCGGTGCATGCGCCAGGCCTGCGCCGGCAGCGCGCGCCTCGAGCCAGGCGGCATCGCTCCAGTGCAGCGGCGCCGGATCGCAGACCACCGAGGCGGTGCGCGGCGGCGGCTCGATCTGCCAGGCGAAGGGATCCGCCTTGAGCGGCAGCAGCCCCGAAGGCCCGAGGATTTCAAATTTGTAGAGAGTGCCGGGTGTGAGCCGCGGGATGAACAGTTCCCAGATGCCCGCCTCCACGCGCATGCGCATGGCGTGACGCCGGCCGTCCCAGCCGTTGAAGTCCCCGACGACCGACACGCGGCGCGCGTTCGGTGCCCACACGGCAAATCGCACCCCCGCCACGCCCTCGATGCTCATCGCATGCGCGCCGAGGCAGCGGCCGAGCGACAGGTGCGTGCCCTCCGCGAACAGGTACAGGTCCAGATCGCCAATCAGCAGGCCGAAGGCGTAGGGATCCTCGGTCTCCTGTACGGCGCCGCCGGGCCAGTGGATGCGGAGCAGATACTTCTCCCCCGAGGGGATACGCCCCGCGAACAGACCCGGCGTCTGCACGGCCGTCAGGCGGCACAATACCCGCCCGCCCGCGTCGAGCGCCTCGACCGCCTCGGCCGGCGGCAGGTACGCGCGCACGATGCTGTCCTGACCGCCCCTGTGCGGCCCCAGCCACGCGAATGGGTCGCCCGCGCGGCCGCCCACGAGCGCCTGCACCGCCGCCGGTGGCAGCAGCAGCGCGCGGTCCGCGACCCCGGCAGCGGCAGCCCCGGTAGCGGCAGCCCCGGTAACGGCAGTAGCCCCAGCGGCGGCAGCCCCAGCGGCGGCAGCCCCGGAGGCGGCAGCCCCGGGGCCCTCAGGGGCCGCAGCCTCAGCGGCCGCCTTGGCAAGATTTGCCGCGGCGCCTGGCTCCGCCTGCCCGTTCGCGCCCGGATGCGTGCTCATCGCTCGTGCTCCATTCGTCTCATCGATCCCTGTCCCCAAGGATAACCCGATGGGCCGCGCTTCAGCGTGCACCGCAGCACGGATGTACCCGGTGCCCCGGCCCTGCATCAGGATGCAATGGCCGTGCCTCACGGCCGCCTCCGTGTTCAAGGCGGCTC
>JASHSK010000073.1 GCA_030038755.1 Gammaproteobacteria bacterium | reverse complement strand
GGCAGCAAGACTCGCGCGGACGTTCTCCAGCAGCAGACAAGTCTCGCCAGCGTGCGCGCGACGCTACCGCCGCTGCAGCAGCAGCTCGCGGCGGCCGGGCATAACCTCGCCGTGCTCACCGGCCGTTCTCCGCAGGACGCCACCCCGCTCGAGCTGCAACTCTCCGATCTCAAGCTGCCGCAGGACCTGCCGGTGAGCCTGCCCTCCTCGCTCGTGGCACAGCGGCCGGATATCCGTCAACAGGCGGCCGTGGTGCATCAGATGAGCGCCCAGATCGGCGTCGCCACGGCGAACATGCTGCCCCAGCTCACCCTGTACGCGACGGATCTCGGTAATGAATCCACGCACGCGAATACCCTGGCCGAGCCCAGCTCCGGCATCTGGAGCGTTGGCGGCCAGATCACCGCGCCGCTGTTCCAGGGCGGCATGCTGCGCGCCAAGCGACGCGCGGCGATCGCCGCCTATGATCAGGCGATCGCACAATACCGGTTGGTGGTGCTGCAGGCGTTCCAGAAAGTCGCTGATGCGCTCACCGCGCTTCAGAACGATGCGCAGGCGCTCAAGGCGCAGCGGGATGCGGTCGAAGCTGCCCAGGCCAGTCTCAACCTGACCGAGCAGCAGTACGCCGTCGGCGCAGTGGACACCGTGACGGTGTTGCAGGCGCAGCAGACCTATCAACAGGATCGACTCAACTATGTAGTTGCGCTTGCGAGCCGCTACACTGACACCGTCACGCTGTTCGCAGCACTGGGTGGCGGCTGGTGGCATCGCGACGACCCCGGCACGCTGCCGGGGCTGCGCTAGCAGGGGGCGCACGTGGAGCAGAAGACCTCGCTTCTGGAGCAATTACGGATCGAGCGGCCGCCGGCGGCGCCCGTCGGTACCGGCGGGCGCGGGGGACGCACGGGCGTCATTCTCGGGATCGTCGTCGTTGCGCTGGCCGCGGGTGGCGGCTTCGCGTACTGGAAAGTGTCACAGGCGGGGGCCGTTCCCGTGCAGGAGGTGGTCGCGCGCGCGATCAGCTCGGGCAGCACGGACTCCCCCGTGGTCGGCTCCCTGCTCGACGCCTCGGGGTACGTCGTCGCGATGCGGGACGCCGTCGTCTCGTCCCAGCTGATCGCCAGGGTCGATGCGGTGCCGATCGAGGCGGGCGAGAAGGTCAAGCAGGGCCAGATTGTCGCGAGACTCGACGACAGCATGTATCGCGCGAGCCTCGAACAGTCCGTGGTGCAGGTCGCGGCAGCCCGCGCCACGCTCGCCCAGGCGAAGCTCGCCGCTGACGACGCCCGGCCGACCTACGCGCGCGAGCAGAAGGAGCTGGCCGCGGGCCTCATCAGTCAGGATACCTTCGATACCACCAAGGCGAGCTACGACGCCGCGCAGGCGGCGGTCGAAGTGGACGCGGAGAATCTCGCGGCCGCCGAAGCAGCCGTCGTGGTCAACCAGCGCAACCTGGATTACACCGTCATCCGCGCGCCGTTCGACGGAATAGTCACGGCGAAGGACGCTCAGCCTGGGCAGATCGTCTCGTACTCGTTCTCGAGCGGAGGCGGAATAGCCGAGATCGTCGATATGAACTCGCTCGAAGTCGATGTGGACGTGAGCGAGAACTACATCAGCCGCGTGCACGCGGGCCAGCCGGCGACGATCACGCTGGACGCCTACCCCGACTGGCACATTCCCGCCCATGTGATCGCGATCGTCCCGACCGCGGATAAATCCAAGGCGACGGTGTCGGTGCGCGTGGGCTTCAAGCCGGGGGACCCGCGCGTGCTGCCCCAGATGGGCGCGCGCGTGTCGTTCCTGGCCGATGCGCCTGCCGGCGACTCCTCGAGCGCGGACTCCACGGCATCAGGGGCGTCGGGGGCATCGGGCTCATCGACCTCCGGCCCGTCGGGCGCGGGCAACACGGCCGTCACCGTTCCCTCGGCGGCCGTCGAGACCAACACCGACCCGAGCACGGGCACGGTATTCGTGATCGCCGGCGACACGGTGGCGGGGCGCGCTGTGCGGCTCGGGGCGCGCAGCGGCGACAACCAGTGGATCCTCTCGGGTCTCGACCCCGGCGCGAACGTGGCGATCGGGGATTTCAGCAAGCTTCACGACGGGGTGAGAGTCCGTATTACGCAGTAGGTGGTAGTCGGGCGCGTACCCGCACGAGACCCCGGTCGACCGTCGCGCGAGGTTTCAACAAGAGGGCGGCATTCATGGAATCACTCGTATCCCTGCGCAACGTGGTCAAGCGCTACGTGCGCGGCAAGCAGATCATCGAAGTGCTGCACCAGCTGGATCTCGACGTGCCTGCCGGGCAGTTTCTGGCACTGATGGGTCCTTCCGGCTCGGGCAAGACCACGCTGCTCAATCTCATCGGCGGACTGGATCGCCCCACGGCCGGCGAGGTCACGGTCGCTGGCGAGCGCATCGAGCACCTCTCGAGCGGCCAGCTCGCCAAATGGCGCGCCCGGCACGTGGGCTTCGTGTTCCAGTTCTACAACCTCATGCCGATGCTCTCCGCCGAGCGCAACATCGAGCTGCCGCTGCTGCTCACGTCGCTGTCGGGCGAACAGCGCAGGCGCAACGTCGCCGCCGCCCTGCAGCTCGTCGGGCTGACCGACCATGCCAAGCACAAGCCCGCCGAGCTCTCCGGCGGCCAGCAGCAGCGGGTCGCCATCGCCCGCGCGCTGATCTCCGATCCGACACTGCTGGTGTGTGATGAGCCCACCGGCGATCTCGACCGCGCCACCGCCGGCGAGATCCTGGGTCTGCTGCAGACGCTCAATCGCGAGCAGCACAAGACCATCGTGATGGTGACGCACGACCAGAAGGCGGCGGACTACGCCTCGCGCATCCTGCACGTCGACAAGGGTCAGCTGGTCGATGCGGAGGCCAGGACCGCCGCGTGAGGATCGCCGCGTGAGGACCACCCGAGAGGACCACCCGTGAGGACCGCCGCGTGAAGTATCTGCACCTCGTCTGGGTTGGATTGTGGCGCAAGCCCGCCCGCACGATCTTTACGGTGCTGGCGATCGTCGTGGCGTTTCTGCTGTTCGGCCTGCTGCAGGGGATCGATACCACTTTCAAGCAACTGGTCGACCAGGGACGTCTCAATGTCCTGGTGACCAGCAGCCCGGCGGGCCAGCAGCTGCCCATCGCGGACCTGCAGCAGATCCAGGCGGTTCACGGGGTGCGGAGCGTGACCTATCAATCACTGCTCCTCGGTGACTATCAGTCGGTGCGCAATCTCGTGATCGCTCTGCCGATCGATCCCGACAGCTTCTTTGCAGTCAATTCGATGTACACGGTGGCGCCCGCGCAGCTCGAGGCGTTGCGGCGCACGCGCACCGGTGCGCTCATCTCGCAGACGCTGGCGCAGCGGTTGCAGTGGAAGATCGGTGACCACGTGCCGGTTCATGGGCTGATCAACGCGACCAAGAAAGACGGCACCTCGGACTGGACGTTCGACATCGTGGGCACTTTCGACATTCCGGACAACCCCGTGGGCCAGGA
>JASHSK010000072.1 GCA_030038755.1 Gammaproteobacteria bacterium | reverse complement strand
TTGACGCCGGTCATGATGATGACCAGCACAGCGCCCAGCATCGGCGCGGGCACCGTGATCCACGGGTGCAGCAGCTGCTGCAGCAGCCCCGCGCCGGCGATCGCCTCCACGGGCACCACGATCACCCAGAAGTACCAGTACAGCCAGCCGGCCACGAAGCCCGCGCCGCGCCCGAGCCCCGCGCGCGTGAATTCGGTGAAAGTGCGTGCGCCGGGCAGCGAGCTCGCCATCTCCGCGAGCATCCGCATGACCAGCAGGATCAGCGCGCCGGCGATCAGATAGCTCAGAACCACCGCCGGTCCGACCGCGGCGATCGCCGCCGAGCTGCCCACGAACAGTCCGGCACCGATGATCCCGCCGATGCTGATCATCGTCACGTGCCGCGGGGCGAGGCTGCGACTGAGGGCCGGCGCCGGCGTGTCCGCGCCTGCCACCGCCTGCGGATCGACCCCGGTCACACCCGGCCTGCCGCCGCGCAGGCGATTGTCCTGCTGCACTCGGGCGGCTGACTGTGCACAATGACGGCAGAAGCTTCACGTGGCGCCCGTGAGCGCCGCAAGGATGGAGTCCTCATGGGCCTGATTCGCTCCCGTCCGCTGGTGCTGGCCATCGCCCTGCTCGGCATGCTCGCCATGATAGTGCAGGCGCCGGCCCTGCGCGCCGACGAAGATAGCGCGCATTCGGGACAGCAGGATCAGCACGAACAGCAGCACGAAGAGGACGAAGAGCGTGGCAACGTGACGTTCAGCCCGGGCCAGCAGCGCAGCACCGGGTCGGTCGTGGTCAACGGACAGCGCATCGATTACGTCGCCTATGCCGGCACGATCGTCGTGCACCCCAAGGACTGGGACGACGTACCGCAGAACCACCCCGCCGACGAGCAGCCGCGCGACATCCCGGAAGCCTCCATGTTCTACGTCGCCTATTTCCGGGTGCCGTCGGGCCGCGCGGCGGCCGGCAAGGCCGATCCCGGCGGGTCCGATGGCGGCAAGGCCGATGCCGGCAGGTCCGGCGCCGCCGCGCGCACCGCCCGCTCATCCGGGCAGGCGGGCCCCGCGCCCACCGACCTGGCCTCGGTGGGCGACCCATCCCGGCCGATCACCTTCCTCTACAACGGCGGTCCCGGCTCCTCCTCGGTGTGGCTGCACATGGGCGCCTTCGGCCCACGTCGCGTGATCACCAACGGCGAGATGCACACCCCGGCCGCGCCGTATCGACTGGTCAACAACGATGACAGCCTACTCGACGCCAGCGACCTGGTGTTCATCGATGCGCCCGGCACGGGGTTTTCGCGTATCGCCGGCAAGAACCGTGACAAGGAATTCTACGGAGTCGACCAGGACGCCTACGCGTACTCCGATTTCATCGTGCAGTTCCTCGCCAAATACGGGCGCTGGAATTCGCCGAAGTACCTGTTCGGGGAGAGCTACGGTACGACCCGCTCGGCGGTGCTGGCGAACATGCTGGAGAACGATCGGGAGCTGGATCTCAACGGGGTGATCCTGCTCTCGCAGATCCTGAACTTCGACGACAGCGTGGATGCACCGCAGTTCAATCCCGGCGTGGACCTGCCCTACGAGCTGGCGCTGCCTACCTACGCAGCGACCGCCTGGTTCCACCACCGCCTGCCCGGGCCGCAGCGCGATCTGGATGCGCTGCTCGCCGAGGTCGAGCATTTTGCGATGAATGATTATGCGCTGGCGCTCGAGCAGGGCACGGCGCTGCCCGACGCGCAGCGGGCGCAGATCGCGCAGCAGCTGCACGACTACACCGGGCTGCCGGTGCAGTACATCCTGGATGCGAACCTGCGCATCGACGGCGGGGAGTTCGAAAAGAGCCTGCAGGGGCCCGACATCACCACGGGACGGCTCGACACGCGCTTCTCGGGGCCGAGCTTCGATCCGCTGGCCGAGGAAGCGGAGTACGACCCACAGTCCGCGGCGATCAGCTCGGCGTATGTATCCGCGTTCAATGATTACGTCCGCCGGCAACTGCATTATGGCAGCGATCAGATCTACAAGCCGGAGATCAACATCGGGGACTGGGACTACCAGCACGCGCCGCCCGGCAGTGGCAGTCCGCTACCGCAGACCACCAACGTCATGCCGGATCTGGAGATTGCCCTCAAATACGACCCGCAGCTGCACGTGCTGCTGAACGCCGGCTACTTCGATCTGGCCACGCCGTTCTACGAGGGCATCTACGAGATGCAGCATCTGCGCATCCCGAAGTCCCTGACCGGCAACATCAGCTTCGACTTCTACCAGACCGGTCACATGGTGTACGTCAGCGAGGACGCGCTCGAGCAGCTGCACAAGAACGTCGCCGACTTCATCCGCAGCACCCAGACCGAGCAGGTGCGTGCGGGTGCGCCGGCGGCCGCGTCCGCGCCGGGGGCGCGCAAGGTGCCCCGCCGTCCCGCCCCACCCAGGTCCTGACCGGCGCTCGCGCGAGGACGGCCGCAGGGTCCGGCCGCGCGGCAGCCGGACGCCGACTTACGGTTGGACTGTGCCCCGGTCCGGCCCCTAAAATGAGCGGGCCGCGGGCCTGCGGGTGTAGTTCAATGGTAGAACTGCAGCTTCCCAAGCTGCTAACGTGGGTTCGATTCCCATCACCCGCTCCAGTCCGAGGTCTTCGCCTGACAAGCTGCGATGTCCCCTGCTTCGTTCGCTTTAAGCTCTGAGCTGCGAAATAAGCATTGCGCGGGCCCCGAGCTTCTTGGCTGCGCGGGCCAGTTGGCCATCTGCGGTCAGGATCGGGGTCTCCTCGATGATGGCAACGGCAAGATGCAGTGCATCCAGGGTTCGAAGTGAGATCACGGATTCGATCAGCTGCTGTGCCCTGATGAAGTGCTCTGCCCCCATGGGCACTCGCCGATAGAAGCCTCCATCGACGTGGTCGCCGAACGCGCTTGCGACTCGTGAAGCCTCGCGTGCGTCCAGCTCTCTGAGTTGGCGTTTTCGTGCAACCAAAGAAGTGAATTCTACCAAGGTTAGATTGCTGATGACGGGAGTGTGGACGTCCCGCAGCGCGGCTTCAGCCGCGGAGCTTAGTAGCTCAGGGCAGTAGTAGGCGCCAAGAACGCTCGTGTCGACATAAGCGCTCTCAATGGCCATCGCGCTCACGGCGCAGGAGTTCTACGGCGGGTGTCCCGTTGCCGCGCAGTGCCTGCCTGAACTGTGCCAGCGACGGGAGGGCTCTAGGTGAACGTGGCATGGCTGTGATCTTCGCCACGGGTCTGCCCTGGCGGGTGATCACGATTTCCTCTCCAGCCTCGGCGCGATCGACAAGGTCCGGCAGTTCCTGCCGGGCCTGTTTGATTCCGACATGCTTCATGGCAACTCCATACCTAATAACCGGCGGCCGTTAAGTGTACCCCGAGAGTGTACATATCTGTAAAGGCGACGGCACAAGAGCCGGCGACCGGATCACACACAAATCACACGCAGGGCGGTACGGGTTACGTAAGTCATTGAAGTATCTAGATAAAGGTGCCATCCAGCCATGGGTTCGATTCCCATCACCCGCTGCACTCGCTCCATGGAGACCTGCCCAGCAGATCACATCCCGAACGGACCTCGAGCGGGTGTGCCGCCCCGATCATGTTTTTGCGCGGAACACCTTAAGGCCGAGCGCTTTTTCCATCGGATCGAAATCCCGATCGGAGTGCAAGAGTTCATGACCGTGAGCAATGCAAGCCGTACCGATGAGAACGTCGATGGTCTTCCGAACCGTGATCCCACGCGCACGCAGCTTGCGATAGTTGTCCGCAGCCGCGAGGGCTAACTCCCTGCCGACGAGATCCATGTAAGGAAGGTCCGTCAGCAGTTCTCTGGCGCGATGGTAATCGGCGTCTCTGGCGAATCCCTGAAGGAGTTCCGCGAGGATCAAATCGCCGGTCAGGACTCTGCCGCTCCCGAGCAGGGCATCCAGCTGGTCGGACTGTGGCGTCGTGGTGCCGTTGAAGAAGTCGACCCAGACAGACGTGTCGATGAGCACCATTGCGGCGGCTCAGCGGTCAGTTCGCATGGACTCCAGATCACCAACCCACTTCAGTTTCCCGCGGACCTTGCGGAGCCGTTCCTGCCGCTTGACTTGAATGAGCAAGCGCAGGGAATCCTCGACGACCTGGCGTTTCGTAGGCGCACCCGTTAGCCGGAGCGCCTCGTTCATGAGCTTCGGATCAATCACGATATTGGTGCGCATTGCGTTCCAAGCCATGTGTATATC
>JASHSK010000071.1 GCA_030038755.1 Gammaproteobacteria bacterium | reverse complement strand
TGCCCGGTTTCGCCCGCGCTGCAGTCCACGGTGAGCTCCTCGCCGCTGCGCAGCGTCTCGGTGGCCCGGCCGGTGCCGACGATGGCCGGAATCCCCAGCTCGCGGGCCACGATCGCCGCATGACAGGTGCGGCCTCCGCGGTTGGTAACCACGGCTGCGGCGCGCCGCATGATCGGTTCCCAGTCCGGCGTGGTGTTATCCGTCACCAGCACCTCGCCGTCGTGAAAGTCGGCCATGTGCGCTGCCGAGGCGATCACATGAGCGCGGCCGTGGCCGATGCGGCTGCCGATGGCCAATCCGGTGAGCCGCTGCGCACCGTGGCCGCGCAGGTGATACTCCTCGATGCGGCCGGTGGCCTTCTGAGAAGCCACCGTTTCGGGACGCGCCTGCAGCAGGTACAGCTGACCGTCCACGCCGTCCTTGGCCCACTCCATGTCCATCGGTACCGCATGTCCCGCATGTGTGCTGAAGTGCTGCTCGATGCGCACCGCGTAGTCGGCCAGCTGCAGCACCTCTTCATCGCTCAGACAGAATCGCGCGCGCTCGTCGGCCGAGGTCGGCGTATTGCGCGTCGTCTCCATCCCCTCGCCATAGATCAGTTTCATCTCCTTGCCGCCGAGCTCGCGGCGCAGCACCTGCCGAAAGCCGCGCGCCAGCGTCGGCTTGAAGACGTAGAAATCATCCGGGTCGACGTTGCCCTGTACGATGTTCTCGCCGAGCCCGTAGGAGGCGCTGATCAGGACCACATCGCGAAAACCGCTGTCGGTGTCCAGCGAGAACATGATGCCGCTGGCGGCGAGGTCGGAGCGCACCATTTTCA
The DNA here is from genome assembly GCA_030038755.1 of Gammaproteobacteria bacterium. Classification (GTDB taxonomy): domain Bacteria; phylum Pseudomonadota; class Gammaproteobacteria; order Steroidobacterales; family Steroidobacteraceae; genus FEN-1191. Next base: position 51,617 of record JASHSK010000071.1, on the reverse strand, counting down.
TCACGCCGATCGACAGCGCGACACGGAAGTGATCGAAGTGCTGGTCGACCCGATAGTGGATGGCACGATCGGTGAACAGACTCGCAAAGCAGCGTTGACAGGCGGCCAGCAGCGCCTGCTCGCCGCTGATGTTCAGATAGGTGTCCTGCTGGCCGGCGAAGCTCGCCGTGGGCAGATCCTCGGCGGTGGCGGAGCTGCGCACGGCAACGCTCAGGGTGTCGCCATACTGCGCGCGCAGCTGCGCGTAGGCACGCAAAATTTCCGCGCGTAGCGGCGCGGGCAGCGCCGCCCCGAGGATGACGGAGCGGGCGCGCTCACCGCGCGCCGCCAGGTCCGCGCTGTCGTTGGGGTCGAGTCCGTCGAGCGCCGCATGCAGCTGCGGCCAGGCGTGCGCCTCATCGAGCATATAGCGGTATGCATCGGCCGTGATGGCAAAGCCGTTGGGAATACGCATGCCCTGACCGCCGAGGGCGCGATACATCTCACCGAGCGCCGCGTTCTTGCCCCCGACCAGCGGCACGTCGTCGATGCCGATGTCCTGAAAGAAACGAATGTAACGATACGCCGCATCGGCCATGACTGTCTCCCGCTGCTGAATCCAGCCTAGGTCCGCTGCTCGGGCGAGGCCATCCGGGCATGGCGCAGGGTACTGCGGTTTTCGCGTATTCCTGACACGCGCCTTGACCGCACAGTCAGCAACAGTGCGCTACCCGACGCTAGCGGCGCGTACGCTGCTCGCGATCCCGGCCACGGGACATGATTTGCACCAGCTTCGCGGCCTCGTCCACGAACACCCGTAGCAGATCGTCCAACGTAATGATGCCGACAACCGCGCCGCGAGAGTCCACCACGGGGACTCTGCGCACGCCATGAGTGTGCATGCGCTCCACGATCACTGAGGTATCTTCATCCTCGTGGGCGATCACCACCGGCCGATGGATCAGACTACCCAGGGTCGTGGTAGCCGGATCGAGGCCGTTGCCAAGTACCTCGAGTGCCAGATCCCGGTCGGTGATCACCCCCAGCGGCACGCGTTCGGCATCGGGTTCCTCGACGACCACCAGGTCACCCACATGATGGGTGCGCATGAGATGCGCGGCAGCCAGCACGCGCGTCTGCGGGTCAGCGCAGATCGCATCCAGCGTGCACACTTCCTTCAGCAACATGGCTCTATCCTTCCTGCCCGACTTGCGAGCGCCTAAGCGGTAGTCCCGTCTCAGATCCCTTACATCGCCATCATCCGAGCCAGCTCCAGCAGACGCCTGTCTGCCGGTCGCGTCCTGCCTGCCACCTGGGCCAGGGTCGTGAGGGTCGGCTCCCCCGCTCGCAGGCCGACGAGTGTGCCGAAGCGCCCTTCCATCGCCGCCGAGACTGCGGCCACACCCAGCTGCGTACCGAGCATCCGGTCGAAGGCGCCAGGGGCGCCGCCGCGCTGCACGTGACCCAGGCGCGTCGCACGCACATCGAATCCCAATCGGTCGCGATGCTCGCGGAAGTAGCTCAGCAGTGCCTCGGCAGGATAGCGGGCGCCTTCCGCCACCACTGCGATGGCATGGCTCTTGCCGCGCAGGTACCCCGCGCGCAGCTCCCGCGCGAGCTCCTCGGGCGGCAGTTCCGCCTCCGGGATGACAATGGCCTCCGCGCCGCCGGCGATACCCGCCATCAAGGCCAGGTAACCGCAGCTGCGACCCATGACCTCGACGAGAAACGCTCGCGTCATCGCCGAGGCAGTGACTCGCAGCTGATTGATGGCCTGCAACGCGACGTCGGTAGCGGTCGTGGCTCCGATGCTGATGTCCGTGCCATACAGGTCGTTATCGATGGTGGAGGCGATGCCGACGACCGGCGCGCCGTGTTGCGCCAGTTCCCAGGCGCCGGTCTGCGAACCGTTGCCGCCGATCACCACGAGCGCGGCGATGTCAAGCGTGCGCAGTGTCGCGAGCGCCAGTTCCAGCCCCTCGCCGCTCTTGAGACGCTCACACCGTGATGTGCCCAGGACGGTGCCCCCCTGCTCGATGATACCGCCCACGTCACGCAGACCAAGGGTGCGTAGTTCGCCGCCGATCAGTCCGGTATAACCGTGTGGCACTCCGTGCACTTCCCAGCCGTGCGCCACGGCGGCGCGCACCACCGCCCGCACCGCGGCATTCATGCCCGGAGCATCTCCGCCGCTCGTCACCACGGCCAATCGCGGCATGATCTACCCGTCCGCGCGAAATCCAGGATTTGTCTTGCTCAATCGGCAGCGTGCTCGTGTGAGGCCTGCGCACCGATCAGCTGCGCCAGCGCATCGAGCTCGCCGGCTACCGCCGGCAACAGATCATCCAGCGTCACAATGCCGACCAGCTCCCCGCTGCCATTGATCACGGGGGCACGCCGCACGCCTCGGGCACGCAGCACCGCGATGGCCTCCTCGAGACTCTGATTCTCGGTAACCGTGGCGGCCGGTGCCGCCATGACCTCCGCGACCGTCAGGCAATGCAGATCGGCCTGATGCGCGAACTGACCGCAGATGATGTCCCGATCGGTCAACATGCCGACCGGACGCACCGAACCGGCATGCTCCTCGATCACCACCAGCCCTCCCACCCGCCGCTGCTGCATCAGTCGTGCAGCCTCGACCAGCGGCTGCCCGGCCTTGATCAGCAGGACCTCGCGCGTACAGATTTGTGCAACGTTCATGGATTCACACTACGAGCGCTGCGTCCGCCTGCCTATCCGCATTGTTACGCATGCGCTCCGCACAGCTACGCATTGCCGGGCGTCCTGACCCATGGCCGAATGCCCGCCGGACAATCGCCATTGGTCAGCCGCGCAAGAGCACCGGCCATGGCCTGGAGATGGAGCGAATCTCATGAACGTCGCAGATATTTGCAGTCACCGCGTCGTCGCCGTCCCCCTCGGCACGTCGTTGTCCGATGCGGTCACTCTGATGTATGGCGAGCGCGTCGGCACGGTGATCGTGACGCGAGCCGTGGCAGGTCACGCGACCGTCGCCGGCATCCTCACCGATCGCGATATCGTGCGCCGGCAGCTCGAGCAGGTGGCTGATTTTTCACAGCTGAGCATCGCCGATGCGATGACGCACAACCCCCTGGTGGTGCGCACCGCGGATGACGCCGCGCAAGCACTGCAAAAGCTGCGCGCCCGCCGGGTGCGCCGCGCGCCGGTGGTCGATGAGCTCGGTGCGCCCGTTGGCATGATATCGACCGACGATCTGCTGCAGCACATCGCGCAGCAGATCAGCGGCCTCGCCGCCGTGGTGGCCAGTCAGGCGGGCGCTTCACCCTGAGCGACGGGCGGATATTTCCGACAACCCCTGCGTAACCCTCTGCGTAATCCCTGCACCGGCACGCGCCCGTTCTATTGACGGGACGCATTCCACCAGCCGCCGCCCAGGGCGACATAGAGTGCAACGGTGTCCTGATAGCGCGCGGCGATGGCCTGCACATCGTTGATCACGGCCTGGTGGTACTGGGCGTCGGCGTTCAGGACATCCAGATACGTATCCAGGCCCGCCTGGTAGTTGGTCTGCACCAGGTGCAACGCCTGCTGCGCGGTGCTCAGGGCCTCATTCTCCGCCGCCAGGGCAGAGGCATCGTGATCGAGCGCGCGCAGCGTGTCGGCGACCTGCTCGAACGCGCCGAGGACGGTCTGCCGGTAGAGCGCCATCGCCTGGCGATAGTTTTCGATGGCCGCCTTGCGGTTGAACCACAGCGTACCTCCCTCGAACAGCGGTGCCGTCACGTCCGCACCGAAGCTCCAGGCCTTGCCGCCCGGGGCAAAGATGCGGCTCGCCGCGGTACCTTCCGCCGCGTAGTCACCACTCAACGTCACGCTCGGAAGCATCGCGGCCGTCGCGACCCCGATATTGGCGCTCGCCGCATGGGCGGTCGCCTCGGCGACGAGTATGTCCGGACGCTGACGGATCAGATCCGAGGGTAGACTCACGGGCAGATCCGCGGGCAGCTTGAGATCCTTCAGATCGATCTGCGGCGGGCGCTGCTCTGCCGGCACGTGGCCGACGAGCGTCGCCAGCAGGTCGTCGCTCTGTGTGAGCTTCTGCTGAAGCTGCGGGACGGTGGCCTCGTATGTGGCCAGCTGGCTCTGCAGACTCAGCACCCCGGAATACGGCTGGGTGCCGGCCTGATATTGCACCTGCGCCAGCCGCACCTGTTCGCGCTGCAGCTCGACGAGCTGCCGGGTCGCATCAATCTCGGCGGCATAGGCCGCTTCGGCGACCACGGTGTTCACGACATTGGAGAGTAATGCGACGTAGGTGGCGTGCTCGTTCGCGCGCTGCACGTCCACCTGAGCGGCCAGACTCTCCAGCTGCCGGCGCTCGCCGCCGAACAGGTCGAGCGCGTAGCTCGCTGAGGCCGACAGCGTAAACAGGTTGAAGACACTGCCTGGTGTGCTCTGTCCCAGCTCCACGGGCGAGAAGCGCTCGCGCATCGCCTCGGCATCCCCGTGGACTTGCGGGTAAAAGATGCCGTAGCCGGCCCGCAGGCTGGACTCGCTCGCGCGCAGACTTGCCTGCGCGGCCTGCAGCCCGGGGTTGTTGCTGAGCGCTTCCGCGATCACGGCCTGCAGCTGCGCGGAGTCGAACAGACGCCACCAATCACCCGCCACGGCCCCGCCGGCGGTGAAGCGCTGCGCGATTCCCCCGGCAGCGGCAGTGCCGGACGGATCCGCCGCGAACGCGTAGTGGGTCACCGCCGGGGCTGCCGGGGAGCGAAAATTCGGCCCGACCGCGCAACCCGCAACGCCGCACGCCACCGCCGTCAGCAACGACAGCGGCCCGATCGCGCGCACGGCGCCGCGTGCATCACTGGGATTTGACATACACATCCACCAGCTGCCCTGGATAAAGGTGCAGGGTCGCGGGGTTCGTGAAGCGGAAGATCACCGGCAGAACGCGCACGTCCACGAGCTCCTGACGCTCGTCGGAGAGTTCGATCTTCGGCGAGATGTACGGCTGGATGCGCACGAAGCTCAGGGGCACGTGATCGCTGGTGCCGCGAATGAACATCTCCGCCTGCATCCTGGAGGGATCCGGCATCTCGTGGATGAGAATCTCGTCGATGTAGGCCCGCACCTCGAGGCTGCTCTCGGCCCTGCCCATCACGATGAGCGGATCGAATCCCTGTGTGTAGGAGTCGTACGCGCCCTGCGAGGAAACGTAGCTGCCGGCGGTGGCCTGCACCGCAAGGACGACGCCGTCGTTGGGGGCGCGAATCGTGTACTTCGCCAGCAGCGCCGCCGCCGACAGGTAGGATCTCTGCAGGCTCGTATAGGTTCTCTCCTGGTTCTGGATGTCGTAAATCCACGCGCCCGCCCTGGTGAGCTGGTACTGCCTGTCGACCACCTCGAGATTGGTGGCCGCAATGCGCTCGGCGTTGATCGCGTTATCGAGGTCGTTGCGGCTCACGGATTTCGGATCCATCTGGTAGGAGTGCTGCTCCTTCTCGAGCTGATCGCGCGCGTTCTGCAGCGTCGCACGCGCGTTATCGACCTGCGCGACGGACACGGCGAGCGTCTCGGGACGCGGCTCGGCCCGCAGTTCATGCAGCATCGCCAGAGCACCCTCGGCCTGGGCCTGCAGCTGCGCGGTGGTGGCGCGCTGCACCGAGTCGTCGATGGTGAGCAGCGCGTCGCCCTTGTGCACCTTCTGACCCTCGGCGACCAGCACCCGCGTGATCGGTCCCGGCACCTCCGGATACAGATTGATGTTCTCGCCCTGAGCCTGGTCGCTCTCGATCATGCCCTCGGAGTAGATCCCGTGCGCGTACGGGTCGACGGTCGGGTTGAAGACCGGTGACTGAGCCTTCGGCTGCTCGCTGAAGATGAAAGCGCTGACCAGCGCCAGCACCAGCGCGAGTCCCGAGGCGATGAAGATGATCTTATTGTGCATTCAACTGACTCCGTTCGACTCCCGTCATCCTGCCGTCCTCCATTCTCAGGATCCGGTCGGCGAATTCGTATATGCGGCTGTCGTGCGTGACGATGACGATGCAGCGCTTGTCCGAGAGCAGATGCTCGCGCACGAATTGCACGATGTTGCGGCCGGTCTCACCGTCGAGCGAGGCTGTCGGCTCGTCGAAGATCATGATGTCCGGGCGGCTGATGATGGCGCGGGCAATGGCAACACGCTGCTGCTCACCACCGCTGAGCTTCACCGGCGGCAGCTGCGCGCGGTCGCGTAACCCCACCACTTCCAGGTCGCGCCGCGCCTCGGCCAATGACTCGTCCCAGTCACGGCGCTGCAGCACCAGCGGGATCGCGACGTTCTCGGCGGTGGTGAGCCTGGGAAACAGGTGATAGTCCTGGAAAACGAAGCCGATCTTGTGCAGCCGGAAGTCAGCGAGCGCATCCGCAGACATATTCCAGATCTCCGTGCCCTCGATCTTCACGGTTCCCGAGTTGGGCCGCAGGATGCCGGAGATCATGCTGAGCATGGTCGTCTTGCCGCTTCCCGACGGCCCGACCACGTACACGATCTCACCGAAGTTCGCCTCGAAGTTGACGTCCTTGACCGCATGGGTGCGGGGCTCGCTCTCCCCAAACCATTTGTTGATGCCGACGGCCTCGATTGCCCTGACTGCCATCGTCAGCCCCGGAAGATATCGAAGGGCTCTATGACCAGCACGCGGCGCACGCCGAAGTAGCTGGAGGAGGCGGCGATGACCACCACCATGGCGAACGCGAGCCCAAGGTTCGGAAACGTGATGATCGCGGCGTAGTCGGGCAGGTGCGCACGGGCCAGCCAGATGATCAGGGCGCAGAGCCCCACTCCGAAGCCGTATCCGGTCAGGGCGACGAAAGTCGCCTGGAACAGGATCATCGACACGAGCTCGTGCGATTTGGCACCGATCGCCTTCAGCGCTCCGAAACGGTCGATATTCTCCAGAATGAACGTATAGAAAGTCTGACCCGAGATCGACAGCCCCACGATGAAGCTGATGAGCGTCATCAGCAGCATGTTGGTGCCGATGCCCGTCTGGTACATGTAGAACCTGGAGATCTTGCTCATGAACTCGTCCCTGGTCAGGGCGAGATAACCGTCAGCCGCGACCCGCGCCTTGATCGTGTTGACGTCCGCCGCCGTCTTCGGCTCGACCAGCACGTAGGAAATGGTGAAGCGGGTGTTGGGAATGTACTGCAGCGCGCGGTAATAGGTCGTGTAGAGCGTGGGAACGCCGAACAGGGAGCTCGAGGCCACCCGCGCGAGGGCGACGATCCTGCCGCGGTGATCGTTGAGCTCGAATTCGGTGCCGATATGGGGATTCCCGAGCTTGTAGAACTCGGAGTCTTCGACGGCGATGAAGGCGTTCTCTGCGAAGATGTCCTGGATGTTGCCGCTGACCATCTGCGGGCTTCCCACCAGACTGGTGTCGTCCAGTCCGACGACATTCGCCGCCTGGTACGTGCCGTCGCGCAGCTTGAGGAGTGCGCTGCCCGAGTACAGCGGCACGGCATACTTCACGCCGGGAATGCTGCGCACCTCATCGAGGACATAGTTCGGCAGCGGAATCGTGTTGGCCACAGTCTGCACGGCGGGGTCCATCACCCAGATGGATGAGCCGATGTTGATCACCGTCGATGAGGAGCGCAGCAGGATGCCGGCGAACAGGGAGGTCATCTCGATCATCAGGAACACCGCGAAGGTGATCCCCACGAGCAGTGCCACGAACTTCGGCCGGTCGTTGACCAGCAGCTTGTAGGCGATCCGAAGAATCCCCGGTTCGAGCCTGGGGCTCATGGGCGGCATTGCGCGATGCGCTCGGTGCGGACTTACAGTCGTGGACCGTTGGTCAACTCGGCGTCGACCTGCGCCTCGGCGGCCAGCCAGTCCTCGAGTTCGTGGCCGGGCGCGAACCCACGGTGCTTGGCGCGAAAGTAGGCGGCTTGCGCGATCATCTCGTGCCGATACTCCGGGTCGCAGAACAGCCAGGTATCCGCGACTCGAGCGGCGGCGCCATGAGTTCGTTGCGGCTCGTATGGCCCATACGGTGACGGCACACTCCCGCAGGCCAGATGCTGCGGCAGCTCGGGTGCCGGTCGGGGCGAGACGGACAGATTCATGACAACTCCTTCAGGGCTCGGGCCTGGAAGACACTGTGCTCCGGCAGGTCCGGCGGCGCGATTCGGAGCTGTGCCTACGGGTTCTGTGATGACTACCTATTCCGTGGCGCCCCCTGCCGCGCCTGTCCATCCGCATTGATACCTATGGGGGTGCGAACAGCTACGCATTGTCCCGATCGGGAGTCGGACGCCTAATCGCGCGTGTACCCGCTGGCCGCAAGGTCGGATCAGGTGCCTGGCATGGGCAGAGGTACCGGGTATGAGCAGAGGTACAAGATGAGTATTCGGATCGTCGTGGCCGATGAGGCCAGTGCACTGTTCTATGACTTCGCTCATCGCAGCGAGCTACGGCATCTGAGCTCTCCACTGCACATTTCCGAGCAACTCAGCGACCCCGCGGCGCATCTGCACGAACGCGACCTCGTCACGGATCGACCCGGCCGCAAGTGCGATCGCGCCCCCCTGCAGGGCGGCCGGCGAGGCGCCACGGCGCATCATGCGACCGGGGGCGAGAGCCACGCGCGCGCGCACCAGACGCGGCAGTTCGTGCAGCGAATCGCCGCCGCCCTCACCGACGCGGTGCACGCCGGTGCTGTCGAGCAGCTGGTGGCGGCGGGCAGGCTCTCCTCGAGGCCTGCATAGCGCTGTGATGAACGGCGTACGTGAACAGCGGGGGGTGCGTCGGCGGCTCGCCGCCGCGGCCGCGATCGGATTACTCGGAGCCGGTCTCAGCACCACCGGCCATGCCGCCTCTGCACGGCTGCACTCCCTCGCATTCGAACAGCAGCGGCTGAAGGGGTTCTATGCCGCGGGCGGCACCGCGCCGCCGTGGCTTCACGCCGGTGAGCTCAGCGCTCAGGCGCGCGCGCTGCTGCAGATTCTGCGCGGCGCTGGCGACTACGGCCTGGTTCCCGAGGATTACCGGGTCGATGCCCTGACGAGCGCTCTCGCGGCCTTGCAGGATCCCCGACCGACCTCAGGCGGCAGGGCGGATCCCACCGCAGCCATGCAGCCCGATCGGACCGGTGCCGAGGCGGCCTGGGACCTGCAGTTCTCGACCTCGCTGCTTGCGTTCATCGACGATCTGCACTCCGGACGCATCGATCCACGTGCCGCCGGCTTCGAGCTATCCCCCAGATCCGACGGTTTCGATGCTCTCGCGGCGCTCGAGGAGCTTTCGAACGCCGCCCATCCGCGGACGATCCTTGCCGGCATCGAGCCGGCATTCATTCATTACCGCCTGCTCGAAGCGGCGCTGCCCCGATATCGCGCACTCGCCCGCCAGCCGCAACTGACCGACCTGCCGCCGCTGCCTGGACATTCGATCAAGCCGGGCGCGCGCTACGCGGGAGCGCAGCAGCTGCGGGCGCTGCTGCGCGCGCTCGGCTGTCTACCGGCGTCGATAGCCCCGTTTGCCGATGCGCCGACGTCCTCCACGGGCCGGTCTGCACCCGCTCTCTCCCCGGACTCGCAGCGTCTCGACGGCGCGCTCGTCCCTGCGCTCAGACAGTTTCAGTGGCTGCATGGTCTGCAGGCGGACGGCGTGCTCGGAGCACGCACCTATGCGGCCCTCGCGGTACCGCTCGATGCGCGAGTGCGGCAGATGGAACTGACGCTGGAGCGCTGGCGGTGGCTGCCGCCGCTGCATCATCCGACCATCATGGTGAATATTCCCGAGTTCCGACTGTTCGCCTTCGACGGTGACAGCGACACCGAGCAGGGCATGCTGCGCATGGACGTGATCGTCGGGCAGGAATATCCGCGCACCCGCACGCCGGTCTTCATGGCCGATATACGCACGGTGGTGTTCCGTCCCTACTGGGACGTCCCACGCAGCATCGTGAGACGCGAGATCCTGCCGGCACTGGCCCGAGACCCGCACTTGCTGCAGCGGCAGCACATGCAGCTGGTGCGTGGGCCCGCCGATGATTCGCCGGTGGTACCGGCGACGCCGCAGAATCTTCAGTTACTGGCGAGTGGTGCGTTGCGCCTGCGGCAGGAGCCGGGACCCGATAACGCCCTCGGCCTGATCAAGTTCCTGCTACCCAACGCTCACGACGTGTACCTGCATTCCACGCCCGCCGTGCAGCTGTTCGGACAGGCCGAACGGGCATTCAGTCACGGCTGCATCCGCGTCAGCGATCCCGTCGCTCTTGCGCAGTACGTGTTGCGCGGCACGCCGGGAAACTGGACACGCGCGAATATTCTCTCGGCCATGAACGGCGCGCACACGCAGCGCGTTCTGCTGGCACAATCCACCCACGTACTGATCCTCTACGGCACGGCCATTGCCAGCGAAGACGGACAGCTGCACTTCTTCGACGACCTCTACGGGCAGGACCGGCGCCTGCAGGCCGTGCTGGGACTGCCGCCGCCGCGGACGCTACCAGAAACGTACGCGACCGGTATCCAGGTGCACGAAGTCGGACAGCGGATAGTAACCGACGCCACCGCGAGCCAGCGAACGCGCGAGCAGATGCAGCCGTGATGTCGGAAACCCCTGGAACCGAACGTCGATCGCCCGACCCAGCAGATGCATGCTGTGCTGCGCGACCCCTTCGGTCGTACGTCGCAGCATCTGGTTGGTGGCCGCGGATCGATAGCCCGAGATCACCTCGAAAGCCGCCGCGTGGCGCGCCTGCAGCCGCAGATGGAACAGGATATCGAGCAGCGCCGGATCGATGGGATGCACCTCGCCCGTGCGGAAGTCGCGCAGCAGATGGTTCACGCGCTCGAGACAGTCGGGCTGATAGCGGCCCGCTGCGAAGTACTCGGCGGTCAGCCGCTCACCGGTGTGGGTGTGCACGAAGGACACGCTGCGCACATCGGCAGCCACAGGGAGAGCCGCAGCCGCGGGGAGAGCGGCAGCTGCGGGGAGAGCGGCAGCCGCGGGCAAGGCATGTGCCTTCGTCGCCGCGGCAACTCCGCAGGCGCCCAGCGTGCTCAGGAAGCGGCGACGCTCAGGATTTTCGGCTGACATATGACATCCATTCAACGGGTTCCGCATCCATACAGCTCTCAGTGTACGCCGGCGACGGTCATCGCACCCGCCACCGGCACCAGCAGCACATCGCCCGCGCTGGCACGCAGCAATGCCGCAGTGACATGGCCGCAATCCGCGAGGCAAGAGCTCGATCCTGCCCCGACCGCCAGCAGATCGTAGTCGCGTCCGGCGACGAGCCGCGGCAGAACCCCCGCAGGCTCTCCGCTGCAGTACTGCAGCCGCCCCACTCCCGGGCTGCCCGCCGGCAGCAGCGCGCACAGGCGCCGATGAGCTTCGCTGGCTGCGCGTCCGTCGCTCCCGCGCGCGGGCGCGGCATACAGATAATCCAGCTCGGCATTGCAATGCCGGGCGAGCGCCTCGGACAGACCGACGACATTTCCCGGGGTTCCGGGGGCGCGCTCGCCCAGATCGAGCGCTGCGCCAAATCGCGGCGTCGCGCGCCACGGTCGCCCGGTCGTCAACAACAGTGGTGCCGCACAGCGCCCCAGCAGCTGCCACTCGAACGGGCCGACCAGACTCGGCGTGACGCGCCCGGCCTTGACCACGATCTGAGCGTGTGTGTAGTGCAGCTTCTGCGCGAGTCCTGCAGCCAGCGACGGCGCACGTATCACCTCGGACCCGATCTCCACGCCTGGAGACATCATGGTCTGACGCAGGGCCTCCAGATATTGTTCGCCCTCGTCGTTGCTGCCGGGGTGGACACGCTCCGCGCCGCACTCATCCCCCGGCAACCCCGCGACCGCACGCTGCGTCTCACAAAGCAGCAGCTCCAGTCGCAATCCGAGGTGACGCGCCAGCAGCAACGCCTTGCTCAGGCCCCGATGCGGGGCCGGACCACGTTCGACAACCAGCAGAATGCATGACAAGGGCATCACAGGACTGCATACTGATAGTAAGGGCGTGGTGATTCCATGCGATCCTTCGCCTACCCCCCTGTGGTTTGTACGGATGGCGTTTGAGCCATGAATGCCGCTGCCGCTCACTCGCTGGAAGCCCAGGCGCTGCTCGATGCGACGGTCGATGCCGTCATACTCATCGATCACCGGGGGATCGTGCAGGTATTCAACCGCTCCGCCGAGCGCCTGTTCGGCTATACGGCGGCAGAAACGCTCGGCCACAACGTCAGGATGCTGATGACCGAGCGCGACCGCGATCAGCACGATGCCTACCTGAACCGCTATCTGCGCACCGGAGTGGCGCACATCATCGGCATCGGCCGCGAGGTGCAGGCATGTCGCAAGGACGGCAGCGTCTTCCCGGCCTTCCTATCGGTTGGCCGTATCAGCGGCTCGGACCCGCCGCGCTTCGTCGGGTTCATCCAGGACATGACACTGCGCCAGCAGGCACTCACCGCGCTGGAGAGCGAGCGCGAGCGGACCAATCGCTACCTCGAGGCGGCGCAGACGATGCTCGTGGGGCTGGACGCGCAGTTGCGCGTGACGATGGTCAATCGCAAGGGCTGCGAGGTCCTCGGTCGTGACGAGGCATCGCTGCTCGGAGCCGGCTGGAGCGAAGCGGTCGTCCCGGCCGAACGGCGCGCTGCGCTGAGCGCGGAATTCGATGCTCTGCTGCGGCACCGCCCGCGCGAGCCGCGTCATTTCGAGTGCCCGGTGCTCGCCCGTGAGGGTGCCGTCCGGGAGATCGCCTGGCGCTGTGTGGCCATCGAGGATGCGCACGGCGTCGTCAACGGTGTGCTCTGCTCCGGCGATGACATCACCGACAGCCGCCGCGCCGAGCAGGAAGTGCGCGAGGCGCGTGAGCGCGTCATGCACGTGTCACGGCTGGCGACCATGGGCGAGATGGCCAGCGGCATCTCCCACGAGCTCAACCAGCCGCTCGCCGCCATCACGACCTATGCACAGGCCGGCAGTCGCCTGCTCGCGATGAACGATCCGGATCTCGCGGAGATACGCGAAGCTCTGCGGCAGATCGCCGAGCAGGCGCTGCGCGCCGGGGAGATCATCCGGCGGCTGCGCAGCCTGGTGCGCAATCGTGCCACCGCGCGTGAATGGGCCGATCTGAACGAGGTCATCCGCGAGCTCGGGCCTCTCACGCGCGCCGACGCCCGGGCCAGTGATGTGCGCGTGGTGCTGGATCTCGATCCGGCATTGCCGCGCGCCCACCTTGATCGCATTCAGATGCAGCAGGTCGTATTGAATCTGCTGCGCAATGGAATCGATGCCGTGCAGTCCCTGCCGTCCGGTCAGCGTGAGGTGCACATCCGCACGCGCAGCACCCCTGCCGGCCAGCTGCAGATCCTGGTGCTCGACAATGGCGCCGGCGTCCCCGAGGAGCTGCGCGGGCAGCTGTTCACGCCGTTCCTGACTACCAAGCAGCATGGCACCGGTCTGGGCCTGGCGATCAGCCGCAGCATCGTGGAGGCTCATCGCGGACGGCTCGACTTTCAGCCCAACCAGCCGCAGGGCGCGATCTTCATCGTGACGCTGCCCGGGGAGATCGCGGCGGGCCAGCCGTGATCTGCGCTTCTCCCCGGATGCGCGAGGACGCCACCGCCCGGCCATGATGCCATCTGCGCACGCCACGCCGGCGGAAGCTTCCGGCCTGAGCTCCGCCGAGGCGACCAGGCGCCTGGCGGCGGACGGTCCCAACGAGGTTACCGAGGCGCGCGAGTCGGCCGCGCGACGCGTCCTGCGGCACTTCTGGGCACCGGTGCCGTGGATGCTGGAAGCGACCGTAGTTCTGCAGCTTGCGATTCGAGGCTATATCGAAGCCGCTCTGATCGCCGCGATCCTGATCTTCAACGTCGCGCTCGGCGTGTTCCAGGAGAATCGCGCCGATGCCGCGCTCGCGCTGCTGAAGCAGCACCTCACGCTCAAGGCGCGCGTGCGGCGTGACGGGCAGTGGACGCAGCTGCCCGCGGCCACGCTGGTCGCCGGCGACCTGGTAGCGCTGTCACTGGGCAACGTCGTGCCGGCCGACATCCGCATCCTCGAGGGGTCGCTACTGCTCGATCAGTCCATGCTGACGGGCGAATCCATCCCCGTCCAGGCGGAAGCGGGCCAGCTCGCCTACGCGGGTGCACCGGTTCGTCGTGGAGAGGCCACGGGCGTGGTCACCGCCACCGGAGCACGCACCTATTTCGGTCGCACGGCCGAACTCGTGCGCATCGCGCATGTGGAGAGCACGGAACTCAAGGCGGTCATGGGTCTTGCCCGCGACCTGACCGTACTCAATGCGGCCATCGCGGTGGTACTGGTCGCCTATGCCGAACTCAAAGGTCTGCCGACCTCGCAGATCCTGCTGCTGGTGCTGACCGCGATGCTGGCAGCCGTACCGGTGGCCCTGCCCGCGACCTTCTCGCTGGCCGCGGCTCTGGGGGCGCGGGCCGTCGCGCTCAAGGGCGTGCTGCTCACGCGGCTCTCGGCGCTCCACGAAGCCGCGATGATCGACGTCCTGTGCGCCGACAAAACCGGTACGCTCACGGCCAACGAGCTCACCGTGACGAAGATCGTGCCCCTGGCCGAGGGCATGACCGATGCCGATGTGCTCGCCATTGCGGCGCTCGCCAGCTCGCGCGAGGGTGGTGATCCCGTCGATGCAGCGATCCGCACCGCATCGCGACTGCTGCCTGCGACCCGTGCTCTGCCCCGTGTCACCCATTTCCGGCCCTTCGATCCGGCGAGCAAGTGCGCCGAAGCCACGGCGCAGGACGCCGAAGGCCACGCTGTCACGATCGTGAAGGGTGCCCCGGGCACGCTGGGTACTCCCGGCGTTCTTGGCTCCGCGCCCCGGACGGCTGAGGCACAGGCGGCGCTGCAGGCGCTCGACGCGGCCGGTTACCGGACACTCGCCGTCGCCAGTGGGCCGCCGGGTGGGATACGCCTGCTGGGCCTCATCGCCCTGAGCGATCCGCCGCGTTCCGACTCGGCAGACCTGCTCGGGCAGCTGCACTCCCTCGGTGTACGCACGATCATGGTCACCGGCGATGCGCCCGCGACCGCCGCGACCGTCGCGCACGCGATTGGCCTCGCGGGCCGCGTCAGCCCGCCCGGCAGTATTTCCGATCACCTGAGCTCGGCGGACTACGCGGTCTATGCAGGCGTGTTCCCCGAGGACAAGTTCCATCTGGTGCTCGCCCTGCAGCGCGCCGGCCACGCCGTAGGCATGTGTGGCGATGGCGCCAACGATGCGCCGGCGCTTCGCCAGGCCCAGATGGGGATCGCCGTGTCGAGCGCGACGGACGTGGCCAAAGCCGCGGCCGGCATCGTGCTGACCACTCCCGGCCTCGGCGGCATCGTGACGGCCATACGCGAGGGCCGTACGGTTTTCCAGCGCGTGCTCACCTACGCACTCACCATACTGGTGAACAAATGCGTCACACTGATCGTGCTCGGTGCCGGATTGATCATGACCGGACACGCAGTACTGACACCGGTCCTGCAGGCCATGTCGATGTTCGCGGGCGACTTCGCCAGCATGGCACGTGCCGCGGACCGCGCAACCCCCTCGCCGCATCCCAACGCCTGGCGGTCGCGAAGCCTGGTGCTCGCCGCCATTCCGCTCGCAGCGTTCAAGCTACTGTTCTCGATCGGTGTGGTCGCAGCAGGCGCCTTCCATTTCCGCCTGAATCCCGGTCAGCTTCAGACCCTGACCTTCGCCATGCTGGTCTTTGCCGGACAGGGCATGATGTTCGTGCTTCGCGAGCGCGGGCGGCTCTGGCGCTCGCGCCCGAGCCTGCTGCTGATGGCGTTCTCGTTCGCCGACATCATCGTGATCTGCGCGGTCGCGACTTTCGGATTTCTCACTTCGCCATTGCCGCCCGGCATGATTCTCGGTCTGCTCACCGTCACCATCCTGTTCGTGCTGGCCGTGGATCAGGTGAAGGTCTGCGTGCTGCGCTTCATCCGGATCGACTAGGGTCCTTTCCAGGGTCCCTCAACGCTAGTCGACGCTGTAACCGCGCGCCTTCAGGCACGCGCTCATCGCACGATCGTACTGCACGGTCTTGTCCGCGAGCTGATCGGCGGGAAGCGCCGGGGGATGTGTCGGATCGAATCCGGTCTGCCCCTGCGCCCACATGCGGCACTCGTAACGGTCGGCCGCCTGCTGCTCGGCGCTCTGGCCGTTCTCGGGATAGATGAACAGATCCTCCGAAGGCTGATTCACATTCGCCGGTGCGCTGCCCGGCTGCGCATCCGCGGGCGGAGACACCACGACGTAGCCATTCATATCGGAGTCCCATTGATAATAGGTGTCGTCGGCATAGTAATAAGGGACGCCATCGAACCAGAGCGTGGTGTAATACGGAGGCAGCACCGTCAGGAACAGTCCCACCGGCGGACTGATCACCTCGAAACCGAGCGGGCCGAGCGTGTACCAGACGCCGCCATAAAAATAATAGTGCCGCCCGTGATAGTCGAACGGGCGGTAACCCTGCGGCAGGGTGCGCACCGCGGCGCCCCGCGGTGGATAAAAATACCCGTGGTGATAGCGGTCATCGAATACCTCGCCGTGGCCGACGGCGCGGCCAGGGCCGACAGCGCGTCCAGGGCCGACGGCACCACGTGCGGGTGCGCCGGCGGATGCGCCGCCTGCGTGTACCCCTCCGCCGCCTGCATGGATACCTCCCCCGTGTCCGCCGCCAGGCTGCGCCGCGCCGGCAGCGCCCGCCAGCAGCCCGAATACCAACAGGCCCGTGAGGGCGCACAGCTGCCGCGCTGCGCGCGCTGCGGAAGCAGTCCAGGGTTCTCGGATAATCGCATTCACCTCAGCGGTTACGTTCAAGGTCTGTCTCCCTTTGCCTGTCCTGCAGTGCTAGCGTGGACCAGGGTCATAGGCCTTGCCCATACGCGCTTTCCGGTATGGTCGCATTCAAACCAGTTGTTGGAGATCCGGATCGCTAAGAGCGCTCAGCTATCCTACTCGTCGGCTGACAGGGGATCCCGGACGCGCCATCCGTACTGTGGGCTGCGCTCGACTACCACGCTGCGGCCGGCCGTCCGCAGTCGAAGGAAGTCCTTCAATGCGCCGAGCGCAGTGGGCTCGCCATATTCCGCGGCGGTCAGCAGTCCATCGATCGAGTGCCGCTCATAGCCGTCGTCCTGATGCATCAGGCAATGCTACATGCCGGACAGACGCTGCCGCATACGGGTTTCCACGTAAGCGCTCGTCGGCGCCGCAAACTTTACATATCGGTCCGGGCGGTAAAAGCGACCTGGCGCGCAGCGTCGCCCGGATGGCGCGCTAATCGGTCGCGAGCAGGGCTCTGAGCAGGCCCAACAACTGCTCCGCGTTGACGGGCTTGCTGGCCACGCGCATCAGGTGATCACGGGTCAACCCGGCGACTGCCGAGGACGTATCCCCGGTGATCAGCACCGCCCTGAGCTGGCAACCCAGCGCTGCCCGAACGGCGACAATGACGTCCGCGCCGGTCTTGCCGTCCTGAAGGTGATAGTCGGTCACCAGCAGATCTATCCGTGGCTGGGCGGCTACCCGTTGTAATGCGTCATCCATGGACACCGCCGCCACGACCTGGAAGCCCTCGCTCCTGAGCAGCATGCTCATTGCGTTGCGCACCGCATGGTCGTCCTCCACCAGCAGCACTCGCACCGGTGCCCGCTCCGCGGGTTCGTCCGGCTTCGAGGTGGCGCGACGTTGATGCGCGATCGCACTGCCGACCGGCAACGTCAGTGCGAAGACCGACCCCTTGCCAGGCTCTGATTGCACCTCCAATGTCGCGCCGAGCAGCGTCACCAGCCGGCGCACGATACTCAATCCAAGCCCGTAGCCATCGCGCGTGGAATTGATCGGTACTCCCACCTGATAGAACTCGTCATAGATATACTGCAGCTGATCGGCGGCTATGCCGATGCCCGTATCCAGCACCTCCAGGCGCACGAAGGACGGCGCCTGCAGAGCGCGCAACGTTACCCACCCGGAGCGCGTGTACTTGATCGCGTTGGAGAGGAGGTTGCGCAGAATCTGCCCGACGAGAGAGCGGTCGCTGTGCACGGATTCCCGGTCGGCCGTCACCCTGAGATCCAGGCCCTTGTTCTGGGCGAGACTGGAAAACTCGCGCCGCAGTTCCTCAAAGATCTCGCTGACGGTGAAGTCGCTGGGATCAGGCCGGATGGCGCCGGATTCGAGCTTGCTGATGTCCAGCAGCGCATTCAGCAACCGCGACATCGCGTCGATCGCCGCCTCCTGACCCCTGAGAGCCTGCGCGGCCTCCCCCTCCCCGATCAGCCGGCTCAGAGCTCCATTCAGGAGACTCAATGTCTGCAGCGGCTGCCTCAGATCGTGGCTCGCGGTCGAAAGAAAGGAGCTTTTCTGGCGGTTGGCCGCCTCGGCGGCTCGCCGCGCCGCCTGCTCGCTCTCCTGCAGGCGTGCGCGCTCGATCGCCAGGCCGATGCGTTCGGCAGCCAGCGACAGCAGGCGGGCCTCGTCCTCGGTGAATCTGCGGGGGGATGAGGAACCGGCGTGTATGACTCCGACCAAATGCCCGTTGCTCCTCAGGGCCATGCCGATCAGCGATCGGACGCGGCGGAGGACGGGACTCACGACGTCGATCTCGCTCAGATCCTCGAAGATCACGGGACCCTCGCTCAGCGCGATTCGTCCGGCCACACCTTGTCCGATGGGGACCTTGATCTCTCCGCCAAGTTCAGCCCCCAAGCCGTCCGATGCGAGAGGCAACAGGTACCGGCCTTCTGGATCGACGAGCAGAATGGTGGTGGTGTCGCTACGCAGCGCGGCCCGCACGCGAGCGAGCACCTCGCCGATCAGCGTCTCGGTGCTCTGGCTCGACAGCGCCGCGTCTGCAATCGATTGCAGATAGCGCAGCTCGGTCTCGACGCGCTTGCGTTCGGTCGCGTCCCGGATCGAGGCGGCGACCAGCATCTGGCCATCGTCCTGCAGCGGACTCAGGCTGATTTCGACCGGAAACTCCGTGCCGTCGCTGCGCAGCGCGAACAGATCGAGGCCAAGCCCCATGGGGCGTACACGCCCGCTCCGAAAGAAGCCCTGGCGGTGACCGACATGACGCGCCCGGAAGCGCGCCGGCAACAGCTGTTCGACGTTCATCCCGATGATGTCATCGCCATACCCGAACATCGCCCTGGTTTGGCGATTCGAGAAGCAAATCGCGCCGGTCTCGTCAATGATCAGCGTGGCGTCCGGTGCCGCCTCCAGCACGCTGCGAGCCAGTTCGCCGGACATGGAGCGCATGATCAGTGTGGCATCCCTGTATATTTTTCAGAGTATCGCACCGATCCGCACGACGGACTACCGGCGCAATACAGCCATCCCGGATACCAGCACGTATGCATCCCGCGGCCGCTCATGATAGGTGCAAATACTCATTGCAGCGCGCGGATCCGGCGCTACAGTGTCATGACAGTCGTGCGCATTCGCCACACCGGAGGTGCCCAATGGCCAAGTTCGCGCTCTTCAGCACACTGACGACCGAAGGACGGCAGTCGTTGCATCACAACCCCGAGCGGATCAACGACGTGAACAAGGAGATTGAAAAGCTCGGCTGCAAGGTTCTGGCGCAGTACGCCCTGCTCGGCAATCCGGACTTTCTCACCATCATCGAGGCGAGCGACACAGTGACCGTGGCTCATCTGGCGCTGGACGTGGGGTCGCGCGGTACCGTCGACATCACGACGCACCCGATCGTCGACGTCGCGGAGCTGCAGAAGGCACTGCACACGAAGACTCATATCGCCCGAGCCGGTGCTCCGTAGGACCCGCCGGACAGCGCCTCGGCCCCGACGATCAGATCCAGCAGCTCCGCGGTGATCTCCTCCTGCCGCGCCTGCTGCGCGGCGCGCCGCAGCTCATCGACCTTGCGTGAAACATTGTCGCGCGCCGATTCCATCGCCTCCAGGCGCGCGGCATTCTCGCTCGCCAGCGACTCGACGGCCGCCTCCGTCAGCCGCGCGAACAGGTACTCCGCGGCGAGGCCCTCGAGCAGCTCCCGCGGAGTCAGGTGATGCAGCGGCTGCTGAACCGTGACCGGGCCCGCGGCAGCGGCCAGAGCCGCGGTATCCAGCGGCAACAGCGTGCTGCACTCCACGCGTGAAGCACCGCCCTGCCGGTGACGGGCGAACAGACAGTCGATGCGACCAATGTCCCCGCGAGCGAGGCTCGCGTAGAGCTCCGTTGTCAGCTGTCCGACGCTGCCCGGCGTGCCGTCCAGACGCGTGGCCGCCGCTTGATGCCACGCCAGCCGCCAGCCGCGCTCGAGCGCGAGTGCCGCTCCGCGGCTGCCGAGCACATAGAAGCGGTCCTGCGACGTCGGCCGCGGCGGCCTCGACAGCGCCTGCGCAGCCTCGAGAAGCCGCTCGTTGTAGCCTCCCACGAACCCGTGCTCCGCCGTGCACAGGATCACGGCGCGGGTGGCGCGCGAGGCTCGTGCGCCGGCGGGCGGGGCGTCGTCGTCGGGCAACAGCGGCAGGGCCGCGCCGAGCGCGCCGGCGACGCTGTGCGCATAGCGGCGGATGCCGGGCAGAGCCTGCTGCGCCTCCTGCAAACGCATCCCCGCCAGCGCGCGCATCGCGCCCACCACGTCCGTCAGCTCCTGCAGGCTGGCGATGCGCAGCCGGATGTCGGACAGCTGCGTCATGAGACCTGCGGGTTCGGCGCCGGGCCGGCGAGACTCGCGGCGAGCCCCTGCAGTGCCGCGCCCAGCGCCGCCAGCGCCGCGGCGTCCAGCGCCACAGCCGCATCGTTCAGCAGCAGCACCGCCGGGTCGTGCTCGCGCAGCCAGGCCTCGAGTCCGTCCCGGAAAGCATCGATTCGCTCCAGCGGCAGCGTGTCGAGCACGCCGCTGCCGAGTGCGTGCAACAGGGCCACCTGCACACCCAGGGACTGCGGCTCGAACTGGCGTTGCCCGAGCACGGCCCGAATGCGCCGGCCATGCTCGATAACCTTGCGCGTGCGCTCGTCGACCATGGTACCGAAGCGCGTGAACACCTCGAGCTCCAGAAACTGCGCGTACTCGAGCCGCAGACTCTCGGCGAGCGCCTGCAAGGGCGCGGCCTGCGTCTTGCCGCCCACGCGCGACACGCTCTTACCGACGTCGACGGCCGGCTTCTGATCCGCGTGAAACAGACGCGGATCCAGGTAGATCTGACCGTCGGTGATCGAGATGAGATTCGTCGGGATGTAGGCGCTGATGTTGCCCTCCTGCGTCTCCGCGATGGGCAAGGCGGTCAGCGAGCCGCCGCCGCGCTCGGGTGCCAGATGGGCCGCGCGCTCGAGCAGCCGCGAATGGATATAAAAGATGTCACCCGGATAGGCTTCACGGCCCGGCGGGCGGCGCAGCAGCAGCGACAGCTGCCGATAGACGGCGGCATGTTTGGTGAGATCGTCGATCACCAGCAGCACGTCGCGACCGCGGTACATGAAGTACTCGGCCATGCTGCAGGCCGCATAGGGAGCCAGCCACTGCAGTCCCGGCGCGGCGCTCGCCTCTCCGACGACGAACAGACAGCGCTCCGGCGCCCCATGCTGGCGTACCGCCTCGATGACGCGCGCGACCGCCGCGGTCTTCTGGCCGACCGCCGCGTACACGCAGATCACGTCGCTGCCGCGCTGGTTGATGATGGTATCCAGCGCGATCGCCGTCTTGCCGGTACCGCGGTCACCGATGATCAGCTCGCGCTGCCCACGTCCCAGGGGAATCATCGCATCGACGACCACGAGCCCCGTGGCGAGCGGGCGCGTCACCAGCGCTCGCTCGACGATCATCGGCGCCGGCTGTTCGATCGGCGCGAACGACTCGGTGGCGATCGGCGGCCCGTCGTCGAGCGGTGCACCGAGCGCGTCCACCACGCGACCGAGCAGCGCCTCGCCGATCGGCACGCGCGCCACTGCACCGCTGCCGCGCACCTCACTGCCGGCGGCGACGGCCGATGCGTCCCCCAGCAACACGCATCCGATGAGATCCTCGGCGAGGTCCACGGCCATGCCATGCACGCCGCCGTCGAACAGCAGCAGCTCATCGAGCCGCGTGCCCGGCAGCCCCTCGACCAGCGCCACGCCATCGCCCACCTGACGCACGCGCCCGATCTGCTCGAGCTGCGGCTGCACGCGCAGCTGCGAGAGCCGCGGCCGCACCTGATCCTCCCAGGCACCGAGCTCCTCACTGAGCGTGGGCATGGGTATCCGGCTGAGCGCGGGTGTCTGGCTGAGCATGGGTATCCGGCTGAGCGCGAGTGTCTGGCTGAGCATGGGTATCCGGCTGAGCACGGGTATCCAGCTGCGCGCGCAGGGCCGCGAGCACGCCCTGCCAGGTGAACTGCAACCGCGCCTGTGGGAAGCGCAGCTCGACACCGGCCAGCAGCCGCTCATCGACCTCGAAACTCAACTGCGTGCCGGCGCCGAGGAGTCCCTCGAGGCGCTCACGCCAGCGCGCGGCAATCTGCGCGGACAGCGCCGTCGCCGTGATCACCCGCAGCGGCGCGCCCTGCGCGAGCTGATGCGCGAGTGCGGCGCGCTCCTCGGCGCTCAGCGCCGCCAGATGCTGCGTGATGCGCTCGATCCAGGCCTCCTGCCGCAGCGGCTGTGGCAGCTCTCCCAGCAGCCGCAGCGCCACGTCCGCGCCCAGATCGAGCGACATCTGTCGCGCCTGTTCGAGCGCACGGCCGCGCTCGCTCGCCAGCGTCGCGCGTCCCTCGGCCATCAGCGCCTGCGCCTGCTGCTCGGCCTGGGCGCGACGCTGCCCGGCGGAGCGTTGCGCCTCGACATCCGCGGCCTTGAGCGCCGACGCGCGCTCTTGCGCGATTGCCGAGCGTGCCGCATCCAGGCTCGCCACCCGTGTCTGGACCTCGGCCTTGAGTGCCTGGATCTGCGTCTGCTGGCGCTGGATCTCATCCTGACGGGCACCGATCAGCCGCTGCACCGGCGCATACAGAAAGCGTTGCAGCAGCCAGACCAGCACGGCGAAATTCACCGTCTGCAGAATGAGCGTCCAGCCATTCAGGTGCATGACTCAGACCAGCGGGTTCGCGAACAGCAGCAACAACGCGACGACCAGGCAGTAGATCGCCATCGTCTCGATCATTGCCAGCCCCACGAACAGCGTGCGCGATATCGTGGCGGAAGCCTCCGGCTGGCGCGCGAGTGCGTCCATCGCCGCCGCCACCGAACGGCCCTCGCCGAGCGCCGGCCCGATCGAGCCGATCGCCACGGCCAGCGCCGCCCCGATTATTGAGATCGTCTTGGCATCCACTGCAACCTCCCTGGGTGCTCTGCAACCCATCAATGCCTGCAACCCATCAATGCCTGTAAGCCATCAATGCCTCATGCCGTCTCACCGCTGCCGATGGCGGCGCCGATGAACACCGTGGCCAGCACCGCGAAGATGTACGCCTGCACCAGCCCGATGAGCATCTCCAGCGCCATCAGCGGAACCGGCACGAACAGTCCCACCAGCGCGACCAGCAGCGCGATGATGAAACCGCCGCTCATCACATTGCCGAACAGGCGCACCATGAGAGAGAAGGTGCGCGTGATCTGCGACAGGATGTTCAACGGCAGCATGATCACCTTGGGCTCGGCGAAGCTGGCGAGGTAGCCGCGCATTCCGCGGGTGCGCACGCCGTAATACTGCACGGCGAAGAACACCACCAGCGCCAGCGCAGCCGGGGTTTCGGGCTTGCCCGTGGGCGCCTGCACGCCGGGCAGCAGGTCGCACAGGTTGCTGACCGTGAGAAATATGAACAGGGTCCCCAGCAACGGCAGGTAGCGGCGCGCGCCCGACCCGATGATCTGCTCGATCTGCTGCTGGATGCCGCTCACCAATAGCTCGAGCAGCATCTGCGCCTTCCCCGGCATCGGCTGCAGACGCCGCGTCAGGTAGCGGGACAGCAGCGACAGCACCAGCATGATCGCCCAGGTGGTCACGACCGGCTCGGCAACCGGCACCGGACCGATGTGAAACAGCACGGGGCTCGAGAGAGGCGAGGGCTGCATCAGCGTCTGCCACGCGCGGCAACCGAGGCGCTGCGTACGGCGAAGCTGCGCGCCAGCAGGAACCCTGCGAACAGCGCCAGCAGCGCCGCGCCGCCGTGGTGTGCAACGACGGTCAGCAGCGACACCGCCGCCGCCATTCGGGTGCCCGTCAACATCAGCGCGCCGCGCCGCCCGGCCGACAGCCGTGCACAGCCGGCGCGCAGCATTGCGAAATACGCCAGCCCGAAGGCAAACCCGACCGGCACCATGATGACAGCCCAGATCACAGAGCCGGCATGCACGGCATGCAGGCCATACAGGGGAGGCAGGGAATGCGGGGAATGCAGGGCGGGCATCATGAGCCGCGCACCCGCCGCCAGGCGAGCAGGCACCCGACGCCGAGGCCGAGCGCGAGCAGAGCCCCGGTCCAGAAAATGCCCGTGCCCCAGCGACGATCGAGCCAGCGCCCGCCGAACAGGCCGAGCAGAACCGGCACGACGATGGTCCATCCCAACACTCCCACCAGGGCGAGATCGCGCGCGAGCGAGCCCTCGCCCTCCCGCTCGCGACGCGCCTCGCGCACCCGGTGCGCCCGCACGGCCGCGTGCAGCGCATCAGGCGCGGAATCCGCAGATCCCGTGGAGTCCGCGGACTGCGCGGACTCGACCGATCCGGCGGGCCGCACGGGTCGCTGCCCGGGTTCGGTATCGGCCCTGGGATGGGAAGGTGCGCTCATGGCGGTGGCGCTCTCAACGATTGCTGCAGACTTCCCGGGACGCTCGGGCGCCGATCGGCGCGCAGCAGCCGGCAGATTTCCCGCACCGCCGCGACCTGCAGCTTCCAGGCATCGCTGCGGGCGGTGCGCTCCTGCTCGGCGTCGCGGCGGAACTGTGCGAGCACGCGCTCCTCGAGCTGCTGCAGGTCATCCCCGGCGACTGCCTCGCGCGTGGCGATCGAAATCACGCGACCGCCCTGTACCGAGAGCACGCCGCCTCGCACCGCGAGGTAGTGCGCCTGCGCATCCGCCTGCTGCCACACCATCACCGACGGTCTGAGCACGGTCAGAAAATCCGCATGACCCGCCAGGATGCCGAAGGAGCCGGTTGCATCCTCGGCACGCAGTCGCGCCACCCCCTCGATGTCGAGGATGACGCGCAAGGGGGTCGTGACCGTGAGCTTCACGACAATCTCGCGGTCGCAGATTTCCCGGCCGTCGATTCCGCCGGCTTCCCGGTCGCCGATGTCCCGGCAGCCGTCTCGCGCGCGCGCGCCTCCTCGAGATCGCCGACCATGTACAGCGAGCTCTCGGCCCAGTCATCGGTCTCCCCTTCGAGAATCGCACGGCAGCCGGCGAGCGTGGCCTCCAGTTCCACGGTCCGGCCGGCCTTTCCGGTAAAGGCCACCGTGACCATGAAGGGCTGGGTGAGAAATCGCTGCAACCGTCGTGCGCGCTTGACCACCTGGCGGTCCTGCGCACTGAGCTCCTCGATGCCGAGCAGTGCAATGATCTCCTGCAGCTCGCGGTAATGCGCGATCGTCTTGCGGACCTCCTCGGCGAGACGGTAATGCGTCTGGCCGACCAGGCGTGGATCGAGCAGGTTCGAGCTGGATGCGAGCGGGTCGACCGCCGGATACATGCCCTCGCCGGCCATCTCGCGCGACAGCACGATCGAGGAGTCCAGGTGGCTGAAGAGCTCGGCGACCGCCGGGTCGGTGAAATCATCCGCGGGCACGTAGACGGCCTGGATGGAGGTGATGGCCGTGCCGCCAACCGACGCGATGCGCTCTTCGAATTCGGCGATCTCGGAGGCCAGCGTGGGCTGATAGCCGACGCGCGAGGGCAGTCGTCCGAGCAGGTCGGATACCTCACTGCCCGCCTGCACGAGGCGGTAGACGTTGTCGATGAGCAGCAGCACGCTCTCGTGCAGTTGATCGCGAAAGTGCTCGGCGATCGCCAGCGCCGCCAGCCCGGTGCGCCAGCGCGCCCCCGGCGGCTCGTTCATCTGCCCGAAGACCAGGGCCGTGCGTGCCAGCACCCCGGACTGCGACAGTTCGAGCAGCAGCTCGTGTCCCTCGCGGGATCGCTCACCGATACCTCCGAATACGGAAATGCCGGCGTGCCGCTCCACGGTGGTGCGGATGAGTTCCATGATCAGCACCGTCTTGCCGACGCCCGCCCCCCCGAACATGGCGGCCTTGCCGCCGCTGATCAGCGGCGCCAGCAGATCGATGACCTTGATGCCGGTGTGAAAGCGCTCGAGCGTACCGCCCAGGCGCGCCAGGGTCGGCGCAGGCGCGTGGATCGGACGGTGCCCGATACCCGGCGCGAAGGCGGGTCCGTGATCGATCGGATCGCCGGTCGGTCCCAACAGCCGTCCGAGGACCGGCTCGCCGACCGGTACCTGGATCGCAGCGCCCGTGGCGCGCACGCCGGCGCCGCGCGCCAGTCCCGAAGTGACCCCCAGCGCCACGGCACGCACCGTATGCGGATCGACGTGCTGCGCGACTTCGGCGATCACGATGTCGCCCGCGGCCCGCTCGATCAGGATGCCCTGTCCGAGCGCGGGCAGCGCCTCCTGCGCGAAGCGGACCTCCACCACCGAGCCATGCACCGCGAGCACTCGCCCGCCCGGGCGGGATTCGACCGGTGCAGCCACCGGTGTGCCGCTTGCGGCTACCGACGACCCTCCTGGCTCGGAATCGTTGTTGGCCGATGTCATCTGCTTCAGCCGGGCCGCGCCCGCAGCGCTTCAAACTGTGCAGCGAGGTTGAGGTAGCCGCGAGCCCAGAGGGGTGCCGGCGGCGGGTCAGTGTATACCTCTTCAGGGACCTGGCTGGGGAAGTCTTGATAGGCCGGTTCGTGCGATGCGCCACGCAGCGCCTCGGCGACGCGTCGTACAGTACCAAGGTCGTTCCAGCCACAATGCGGCACCCGCAGGACGCGCAGGTGCTGCTCCTGGCCTGGGAGGACATGGCGGGAGAAGTCGAGCTGCGGCAGGCGCGCGTACAGCTCGGCAATGCGGCCGGCACGGCCCGCCGTCGCGCGCTCGGATCGCACGGCGGCGCGCATCTCGTGCACCAGCCGGGGCGCGCAGCGCAGGAACATCGACAGCAGCGCCCGCGCGCTGGTCGCAATGATGAAGGCGTTCCACAGCGCTCCATGTGCGATCAGCTCGCGCGCCGCCGACTGCGGTGGCTTCTCGACGAACTGGCGAACTGCAAATGTACCCCGACCATCGCCGTTCCCGGGCACGATGTAGCCAAGCTCGGGATCGGTCTGCTCCGGCTCCAGCCCGAGCAACAGGATCTCCTCGCCTCCTCGAGCCAATCGATCGACGGCCCGCCGCAGGGCCCCCGCAAGTACCGGTTCCTGCCGCACGTGGTGATCGGACGGAAAGATGACCAGTCGTGCCGCCGGATCCCTCTCCAGCAGGTGCAACAACGGCAGCAGGATCCCGTGTCCGGTTCCCCGATTACACGGCTGCACCACCAGGTTTGCCTGCGGCAGGTGACGCAGCGGCATCTCCCACCAGCGCCGGTGCTGTTCGGCGATCACCACGCACGTGCGCTGCGGCTCGGCCACACCGCCGGCACGCGCCAGGGCCTCGTGCAGCAGAGACGGACCCCCGCGCAACGAACAGAACTGCTTCGGGACGCTGTCGTCCCCACTGGTCGTCAGGCTGCGCAGCCGGGAGCCCTCTCCGGCGGCGAGCACCAGGGACCAGGTATTCGCGATCTCTCCGCCGGTATCTATCATTTGATCTCCCGCCCTCACGCATTCAAGAGCCTCGCCGGCGATCCGTCTGACGAGCTCCCACCGTGCCCCGCCCTCCCTGCGGCGCAACCACCGCGACATGCTCGTGGAGCTGGCGCGGCGCAACCATGCGCAGTATCCGCCGACGGTAGCGGAAACTACCTAGGCCCAGATGCCTGGGCGAAGCTTCTATCGTGTGCGGAAGGATCGCGAAATACGCATAAGTTCGGATCCGTATCACACGCGGCGGCCTTGCGGATCGACAGCCGTTCGTGGATCCTTGAGCACTGCCATGAAGGATCTTCCAGCCACGGTGTTCATCGTCGATGACGACGAAGCGGTGCGCGATTCGCTGCGGCTGCTGCTGAAGTCGATCGGACTGCCGGTGCGCACGTTCGCCTCGGCTCAGGAGTTCCTGCCGAACTACGACGTGCGTCATCCGGGTTGTCTGGTACTCGACATCCGCATGCCGGGCATGAGCGGGCTGGAGCTGCAGCAGCAACTGAACGTGCGGGGCGCGACCATTCCCGTGGTGTTCATCACCGGACACGGAGACATTCCCATGGCGGTGGAGGCCATGCAGCATGGCGCATTCGACTTTCTGCAGAAGCCGTTTCGCGACCAGGACCTCATCGATCGGGTGCAGCGCGCGCTGGAGCGCGACGCCGGCATCCGTGCACAGCTCAAGGCCACGGACCGCATCCGCGAGCACCTGGCCTCACTCACGCCGCGCGAACGTGAGGTGCTCGATCTGGTCACCGCCGGCAAGCCGAACAAGGTGATGGCCGGCGACCTGGACGTCAGTCAGCGCACCATCGAGATCCACCGTGCGCGTGTCATGGAGAAGATGCAGGCACGCTCACTGGCGCAGCTGGTACGCATGCTGATGGAGATCGAGCGCCTCCCGGGCTGACTTCGGCTAGCGTTTCAACGCTCCTGCGCCGTCGCAGACAGCTGTGCAAGGTAGGCGGCGAGGTCGGCCAGATCTTCAGGCGCCAAAGGAGCGAGCAGTGGTGCATGTACGGACTGCAGGCTGCGGCCGGCAGCGGCGTCCGTGAGCCGCTGCAGCAGGAAGCGGTAGCGCTGGCCGGCGAGGCGCGGCGCCTCGCCCGCGCCCTGGCCGGCGGCGCCGTGACAGGCGGCGCACGTCCGTGCGTATTGAGCGCCGGCGAGTGACATCGCCGTGGCGCCTGCGCGCTCGGCCCTGCCGGCCACGGCAGGACGCACCGGCGCCGGCAGGCCGCCGATATACGCGGCGACATCCGCGAGCGCCTGCGCATCCGGCAGGTGCCTCGTGTGCGCCACCGCGCTCATGCGCAGATCCGCGCGCTGGGCGACACGGTACTCGAGCAGCTGCCGGATCAGCACGCGAGGTGCCTGCGCCGCAATCGCCGGCACCGTCCCGTCGGCACTGCCGCCCGCGTCTTCGCCGTGACAACGCGCACAGTACTCGAACAGCCGCGCTCCGTTGGCACGGTTCGGCCGACTGGCCAGCGCCGACGCCAACTGTCCCTGCAGCTCGGAGGCTGCGGTGACCGGGCGCGGCCAGCCCACGAGGGTGGGCAGGCACAGTGCGACGCATCCGATCAGGTATCTCCAGCGCGAGCTTGGATATGTGCTGCAGGCAACCCGCATGGCATCACCCGTCCATGTAACGCGGCCTCACGCTCTTCACCTCGATGCGCTCGTATCCGCGGTAGCGATACACGAGGACCGAGCCGATCCAGGCGACGATGAAGAGACCGATGATGACGAATCCGAGGCTGTTGAAGTTGCCGTTCAGCTGCGCGATGAGCGCCCAGAAGCGTCCCGACAAAGCGAGCCTGTCCTGCAGCAGCCCGAGCGCCTCGATGCCGCCGATCAGCACCGCGACCAGTACCGACACCAGCGTGATCACCATGTTGTAGAAGAGCTTGCGGATCGGTTTGACGAACGCCCAATCGTAGGCTCCCAGCATCAGGATGCCGTCGGTGGTGTCCACCAGGGACATGCCCGCCGCGAACAGCGCGGGGAATACCATGATGGCCCAGATGGATGTGCCGCGCGCAGCCTGCGTGGCCGAGATGCCCAGCAACGCCACTTCGGTAGCCGTATCGAAGCCGAGGCCGAACAGCAGGCCCAGCGGAAACATGTGCCAGCTGTGCCGGACCAGCCGGAACAGCGGCCGAAACAGGCGAGCCGAGAAGCCGCGCCGATTCAGCAGCAGGTCGAAGTCCTCCTCGACATAACTGCCTCCGCGGCGCACGTGACGGAACGTCTGCCATACCGAGCGGAAGATCAGCAGATTCATCGCCGCGATGGTCAGCAGGAACAGCGCCGATACCGAGGTGCTGACGATGCCGCCGATGCTGTGCGCCTGCCGCAGATGCGTCTTCAGCGCCGTGGCCATCGCAGCAATCACTGCCGCGGCGAGGATCACCACCGTGGAGTGACCCATCGCGAAGTAAAAGCCCACGGTCACGGGCCGCTTGCCCTCCTGCATCAGCTTGCGCGTGACGTTGTCGATGGCCGCGATGTGATCCGCGTCCACCGCATGGCGCAGGCCGAAGCCGTAGGCGAGCAGCGCCGTGCCGAGCAGGACCGGCTGCAGGCGGAAGGCGAACCCCGCCCAGACCCAGACCGCCACGTTGAACACGATCAGCCAGGCATACACGACCGACACCGGCTGCAGGAGCCCGGAGCCTTCCCGACGCGGCAATCCACGGACGAATTCGAACATGGCCCATTAGGCCAGCGCCGCCGCGGCATTTTGAATTCGTAGTAGCCGCAGTGCAGATCGGGCAATGCGCGCACCGCGCAGGCTTTACGACCCCCTCGGTGTTCCCTCATGGACAGATCGGGCCGCCATCCGTCAAGCTGTGCCATGGGCGACATTCCCGCCGGCGCGGACGCGGCCGCCCTGAGCACCGCGGCCGCGCTGGAACTGCTGCGCCAGCTCGCGCTCGATCTGCGCTGGACCTGGAATCATGCGGCCGACCCGCTCTGGAGCCGCCTCGAGCCGGAGCTGTGGGCGCGCACGCACAACCCCTGGGTCGTACTGCAGACGGTGTCGGCGCGCCAGCTCTCCGAGCGGCTCGGCGAGCCTGAATTTCGCGCACAGGTCGAGCATCTGGCCGCGGCGCGACAGATCGCTGCCACCACGCCGGCCTGGTTCCAGCAGAATCACACCCCTTCCGAGCTGACCCGCGTCGCCTACTTCAGCATGGAATTCATGCTCAGCGAGGCGCTACCGATCTACGCCGGCGGCCTGGGCAACGTCGCCGGCGACCAGCTGAAGGCCGCCAGCGATCTTGGTGTACCGATCGTGGGCGTGGGGCTGCTGTACCAGCAGGGCTATTTCCGCCAGGTCATCGCCGCGGACGGCACGCAACAGGCGCTGTTTCCCTACAATGATCCCGATCAGCTGCCGCTGACGCCGCTGCGCACTTCCGACGGACAGTGGTTGCGGCTGCAGATCCACCTGCCCGGCTATTCGCTGTGGCTGCGCGCGTGGGAGGTGACGGTCGGACGGCTGCGCCTGTACCTGCTCGACAGCAACGACATCGCCAATTACCCGGCTCACCGCGGCATCACCAGCGAGCTCTACGGCGGTGGTCCCGAGCTGCGCCTGCAGCAGGAGCTGGTGCTTGGCATTGGCGGCTGGCGGCTGCTGGAAGCGCTCGGCCAGAGCCCGGAAGTCTGTCACCTGAACGAGGGTCACGCGGCGCTGGTGATCCTGGATCGCGCGCGCAGCCTCATGCAGACGACCGGGCAGCCGTTTGCGACCGCGCTGGCGATCACACGCGCGGGTAACGTGTTCACCACGCACACCGCAGTGCCGGCCGGCTTCGATCGCTTCGCGCCGCAACTGGTCGAGCGCTATGTGGGCACGTATGCGGCCGAGCAGCTGCACCTGTCCCCGCGCGAGCTGCTGGCTCTCGGCCGCCAGGATGCACACGATGACTCGGAACCTTTCAACATGGCCTACCTCGCCGTGCGTGGCAGCGCCACGGTCAATGGGGTCAGCCGCCTGCACGGTGTCGTCAGCCGGCGCATCTTCCTGCCGCTGTTCCCACGCTGGCCCATGCAGGAGGTCCCCATCGGACATGTGACCAACGGCGTGCATACTCCGAGCTGGGATTCCTCGTCCTCCGACGAGCTATGGACCAGCGCGTGTGGAAAGAAACGCTGGATCGGCGAGCTGGAGGCCGTCGGGACGCAGCTGCGCGCCGTTGCCGCCGAGCGCATCTGGCAATACCGCTCGGCGGGCCGGGCGGCACTCATCGTCTATGCGCGCGATCGGCTGTCGCGGCAACTGGACGCCTCCGGTGCGACGCCCGAGCAGGTCGAGCTGGTGCGTCATATCTTCCGACCCGACGTGCTCACGCTGGGATTCGCGCGCCGCTTCGCGACCTACAAGCGCCCGAACCTGCTGCTGTCGGATCCCGAACGGCTGGTGCGCCTGCTCACCCACCCACAGCGGCCCGTGCAGCTGATCCTCGCGGGCAAGGCCCACCCTGCCGACGAGCCGGGACAGGCGCTGATCGCCGAGTGGGTGCGCTTCGTGCGTCGCCAGGACGTGCGCCCCCACGCGATCTTCCTGGCCGATTACGACATGCTGCTGACCGAACAGCTGGTGCAGGGAGTGGATGTGTGGCTGAACACGCCGCGCCGGCCCTGGGAAGCCTGCGGTACCAGCGGCATGAAGGTGCTCGTCAACGGCGGCCTGAACCTCTCGGAGCTCGATGGATGGTGGGCGGAGGCCTATTCACCGGACGTGGGCTGGGCCCTGGGTGACGGCCGCGAGCACGACGACGATCCAGCCTGGGACGAGCACGAGGCACAGCAGCTCTACGAGCTGCTCGAGAACCGCATCGTTCCCGAATTCTACGAACGCGACGCGGACGGGATACCGCGCGCGTGGGTGGCACGCGTGCGCGAAAGCATGGCGCGCCTCACGCCGGCGTACTCGGCCAACCGCAGCGTGCGCCAGTACGTCGAGCAATGCTACCTGCCAGCCGCGGCGCGCTATCGTGAGCGCGTGCAGCAGGGAGGACAGCCGGGTGAGCAGATTGCCAACTGGCTGGCAGCCCTCGAGTACAACTGGCCGCAGGTGCGCTTCGGCCGCGTCGCTGTCGAGAGCCGCGACGGCCGGCATTTCTTCAGCGCCGCCGTATACCTCGGCGCGCTGCGTCCACAGTCGGTGCGGGTGGAGTTGTACGCCGAGGCAGCCGACGGCCAATCGCCGGAGGCGAGCGAGGCCGATTCGGCTGCGGCCGCGCAGCCCTTTCGCCAGCAGATGCTGCGCGAGCCCGACGAGGCGCAGACGGGCGAGTACCGTTACGCCGCCGATGTCCCCGCGACCCGCCCCGCCGGCGACTACACCGCCCGCATCATTGCGGCCTACCCCGGAGTCGAGGTGCCGCTGGAGGCTGCCTACGTGCTGTGGCAGCGCTGAAGCGCGCACGCCGGCGCCTCATCTTCAGCGCACGCCGCCGGTGCACGAGTGTGCAAAGCCCGGACTGCTCTCCTCGGTGACCGCGGGCAGGCGCGCCTGCAGCAGCGCGAGTGCCCCCGCCGGCTCGTCCGCATACAGGAACAGCTGCAGGTCAGTGGCGGCGATCATGCCGTGACGGACCAGCGCCTCGAAGTTGAGGATCTCGCGCCAGTAGGCAGAGCCATACAGCACCACCGGGATGGGACGCTCGAGCTTGCGCGTCTGCGCCAGGGTGAGGATCTCGGTGAGTTCGTCGAGTGTGCCGAAGCCGCCCGGGAACACCACCAGCGCGCGCGCCAGATGCGCGAACCAGAGCTTGCGCATGAAGAAATAATGGAATTCGAAACTCAGCTCGCGCGTGATGTACGCGTTCGGCCGCTGCTCGTGCGGCAGGCTGATGTTCAGGCCGATGCTGCGGCCGCCGGCCTCGGAAGCGCCGCGATTCGCGGCCTCCATGATCCCGCCGCCGCCGCCGGAGCACACCACATAGCGATGCACGTGGGAAGCCAGACCCTTGGACCAGAGCGTCAGCAGTCGCGCCAGCTCGCGCGCCTCGTGATAGTAGCGGCCGAGTGGCCCGTCCGCGGACAGCCGTGCGGAGCCGAAGAACACGATGGTGTCGTGAACGCCGGCGCGGCGAAACCGGTGCAGCGGCTCGAGGTACTCCGACAGGATGCGCAGCGGACGGCCGTCCTCGCCGGTCAGGAAGGCTTCGTCCTCGTAAGCCAGCGGCGCCCCACCGGCCTGCCCGGATGGCACGCTCACGCCACCCTCGCGAAGTCGATGAAGCCCCGCGACACGTCGGTATGCACCAGCCTCACCGCCACGCGCTCCCCCACTTCCAGTCCTTCGAATCCCTTCACGAGCCGGCCCTCGGTGGTGGGCGCGAGGATCCGCACCCAGGTGCCCTTGTCGGATGCGCCGGTGACGATCGCCTCGAAGCGCTCTCCGATGCGCGCTGCAAGCAGCAGCGCCGCGGCGGACTTGCGCACCTGCCGCTCCACCTTGGCGGCGTTATCTTCCTGCAGCGTACAGTGCGCGGCAAGCGAGCGCAGCTGCTCGGCGGCGTAGGGCGGCTCACATCCACTGAGCGCACTCTTGATCAGCCGCTGCGTGATCAGATCCGGGAAGCGGCGATTGGGCGCGGTCGCATGCGTGTAGTCCTGCACGGCCAGGCCGAAGTGCCCGGGCACCGTCTGCCCGGGCATCTCCAGGACATACTCGCCACGACCCAGCAGCTTCACGATCGACAGACACAGGTCGGGGAAGCCCTCCGGGTCGGCCTGCCGGCGGCGAATCAGCAGCTCGTTGAGCGCGCGTGCATCGGGCGTCGCCGGCAGGCTCTCCTGCAGCGTCGCGGCGAGCGACACGATGCGGCTCCAGCGCTGCGGCGCGCGCAGCACCCGGCGCAGCGCCGGCAGCCGGCGTGCGGCCAGAAATCGCGCCGTCACTGCGTTCGCGGCGATCATCAGATCCTCGATCAGCTCCTTGGCGCGATTCTTCTCATCGGGGCGCAGATCGCGCAGCAGTTCGCCCTCGAAGACAGCGCGTGCTTCGATGGTCGTGAGGGTCAACGCCCCATGCAGATGACGCACGCGCCGCAGGCGCTGCGCAGCCTCATCCTGCAGACGTAATCCCTGCTCCAGGCCCGGAACGGCGGCCAGGCGCGCCGGAGCGGGCGCCGTGCCTTCCAACCACGCCGCCACACCCGCATAGGCGAGCTTGGCGCGGTTGACCACCCGTGCGCGATAGACATCGGAGTTGCCCACGACCCCATCCGCGCCGACGTTCATCTCCACGATGATCGCCAGCCGCTCCTGGTGCTCCGCGAGCGACGTGAGATCGGTCGAGAGCCTCTCGGGCAGCATCGTAAAGGTCTCAGCCACGGTATAGACCGAGGTGGTATTGACGCGTGCGTGCTCGTCCACCGCACTGCCGGCCGCCACCAGCGCATCGACGTCGGCCACCGCCACCAACAGCCGCGTGCCGCCGTCAGCCAGCGCCGTGGCGGCTGAGAGCTGATCGAGATCCCGCGAGTCATCGTTGTCGATCGATGCCCACAGCAGATCGCGCAGGTCGCGCACCGGCTCGTCCGGCTGCGGTGCGGCGGCGCCCCGGATCGTCTGCACCTGTCTGAGCGCCGCGGCAGAGAAATCCGGCAGCAGGTGGCGCTCGCGCATGACCTGGCGCGCCAGGGCCCTGAGCGTCGGTAATGCGCCGGCGGTCACATCCATCGCGATAGCTCCATGGCGCTAGTGTAGTTCGAGTCGAACCCTTTCGCCGACCAGAGGGCGGCGCGAGCCGGTCTCTTGTGCCAAGATGCGCCCGGGCGGCACGGGAGAAACGGCCACGCAACCGGGCTTGCAGATGGCAGGCGTGAATCTGCACGGCCTGATGGGACACCGCGCGGCGCTGCTCTTCGGGCTGTATGTCGCCTGCGCGAGCGTGGCGGCCATCCATGCGCTGCTGACCAAGCCCGATCCGCGCGGCACCTTCATCTGGATTCTGCTGTGCTGGCTGTTCCCGCTCGCGGGACCGGCGCTCTATGTGCTGTTCGGGGTCAATCGGGTGCGCACGCGCGCCCGGCAGTTGCGCGCGGGCCTGACGGCCCGCCCCGCCGGTGACGGCAGCGTCGCATCCACGGACGGCTTTGCCGCGCAGCTGAGGCGCATCGGTGATGCGGTCACCCACCGGCCATTGCTGGCCGACAACAGCGTGCGGCTGCTGGAAAACGGTGAGCGGGCCTTCCCCGCGATGCTGGCGGCGATTCGTCAGGCACGTCGCTCGGTATGGATGACCAGCTACATCTTCGACACCGATGCGATCGGCAGGCAATTCATCGACGCGCTCGGGCAGGCCTCGGCCCGCGGCGTGCAGGTGCGCGTGCTCATCGACGGGGTGGGTGAGTGGTACAGCTGGCCGCACCCCGTGCGGCTGCTGCGCCGCGCCGGCGTGCGCGCCGCGCGCTTCCTGCCGCCGCGCCTGCTTCCGCCGATGCTGGCGCTGAATCTGCGCAATCATCGCAAGCTGCTGCTCGTCGATGGCGAGCAGGGCTTCGTCGGAGGCATGAACATCGGCGGCCGCGAGGTCGGCAAACCGAACCATCGGCGCATGGCGGATCTGCACTTCGAGCTGCACGGGGCGGTGATCGCGCAGCTCGCAGAGGCCTTCGGCGTCGACTGGTCGTTTGCGACCGGCGAGTCGCTCGCGCCGATCGCCTGCCGTCCGGTCCCCGGTGGGCAGAGTCTCTGCCGCGTGATCACCGAGGGACCCGATGAGGATCTGGACAAGCTGCTGTTCGTCATTGTCGGCGCCATTTCGATCGCGCACCGGCAGGTGCTCATCATGACACCCTATTTCATACCGCCGCCCGAGCTGACGGCGGCTCTGCAGGCGGCGGCGCTGCGCGGGGTGGAGGTCTGCCTGGTACTGCCCGAGCGCAGCAATCTGCGCTACGTGGACTGGGCCTCGCGCCGCTGGGTGCAGCCCCTGCTGCAACGGGGCGTTCAGGTGTACCTGCAGCCCCCGCCGTTCTCGCACAGCAAGCTGCTGGTCATCGACGGCAGCTATGCACAGATCGGCTCGGCCAACCTGGATCCGCGCAGCCTGCGGCTGAATTTCGAGATCGCCGTGGAGATCTACGATTCCGCGGTATGCGGCGAGCTCGCCAGCTACGTGCTCGGCGCCCGCGCACACGCCACTACGCTGGCGCCGGAGCCCACCGGCCGGCGGCACATGGGCCGGCGGCTGCGCGACAGCCTGTTCTGGCTGCTGTCACCCTATCTGTGAGCGTCAATACGCCTGACTTCTCGCCGGATCGGCCATCCCGCCGCGCAATCAGAGCATCGGGCCGAGAAAATCGCGTTTGCCCAGATCGACTCCGTTCTTGCGCAACAGCGCGTACACCATCGTGACGTGGAAGAAGAAGTTCGGCAGCGCGAAATTCGTCAGATAGTTGATCCCATTGAACTTCAAAGTTGTTTGCGGAAACTGCAGCACGATCTCACGGGTCTCGGCTCCCTGCAGCTGTTCCGGTCTGATGGTCCTGATGAAGTCCAGGGTTTTGGCCACACGCGCCCTCAGCTCCGCGAGTGTCGCCTCCGTATCCTCGTGCTTTGGCACTTCGACTCCCGCCAGACGGGCCGCGGCCCCCTTGGCGGTATCGCACGCAATCTGTACCTGAGCCGATAGCGGCAGCATGTCTACGATGAGCCGTGCCTGCGGCATCACCTTGGGATCGACCTGCTTCGCCTCCCCATGGCTCGCCGCCTTGTCGAGGATGGCCGACAGATTGCTCAGGCTCAGTGCGAAGACCGGAATGGATACGTCATATAGAGAAACGGACATGCAACACCCCCCTGCGCATGATCGTGAGGCCGCTGACTCTAGCAGAGACCCGTAGCACGACGCAGCCCGGGCAGCACTCGAAGCCCGGGCAGCACTCACGGTGGGTGACGGTGTTGCCTGCGCCGCCATTCGCGCGGCGCTTTCGCCTGTGCGAGCGTGAGCTTATGATCCATGATCCCCCTCCGGCTCATGACACTGAAGCAGGGTGCCCACGGTGAAGCGGCTGACCCCGACCAAGTTGGCCGCAATCATCGTGCTCCTGGGTGCCCTCGCCTGGTACGCATTTCAGGTTCTACAGCCGCCGCTGCCGGTCACAGTGCAGTTCCGATCGGAAATACGCGGATCCGGGTTTGTATTGGTTTTCGAGAACCCGTCGGACCACGCACTGTCATTCACCGCGACACTCGAGCACCCGGGGCAGCAGGAAACGAAGCGGTTCGCGATTCAGGTGCAGCCCCATGGCATTTATGAACTGGGAAGCTCGCTCGGATGGGTCGGACAATCGGGCGACCGCATTTCGCTCACCAGCTCGAAATACAGAACGTGGGCGGGGGCGATTCCCTGATCCGCCGGCGCAGATCTGGAAACCTGCCGATTCAATGAGTTAGCCATCGGCCTTCGTGCCCCGCCGTACCTGCCGCCAGTGTGCTAGCATGGCATCTGTTCGTGCTGTCTCACTCGACCGCTGCGCCTACCGTGCAGAGAGCGGTGTCTCGGCCAATCTGAAGGCCTCTCGCGAGAGGAGTGAGATGCAATCCGACAAGCGCAGTCTGCTTAACCTGGCACCCATTGCAGGTGAGAGCAATACCGATTACCGCAAGCGCGCGGAAGAACTTGCGGCTGGCGCGGCCGAGCTGCGAAGGCAGCAGATCGACCAGCAGTCCTCGCCGCTCAATAGTCCCTCTGTTCGCATACGAGCCTGGGAACGGCTGCACCAGGTGGATCTTCCGCGCGACCCGGCGCACCGTCTGGTCGACGTCATCGCGGCGAATACGGGGCTCACCGTCGATGAGGTCCGCGCCGAACAGCTGGAACGCACCGCCGTACCCAAATGAGACTCGCGGCAGCCAAAAGCCCGAAGGGCGCCGTACCGCGGCGCGAACAGATGTTGAATGAGCGTGCGCGGTCTGCGCCAATGCGCAGGATTTTCCCCCAGATCGAGCAGCTGCGCATCGAATTGGCGTTCGGCGACACGCGCGGCCTGCCGCCCTCCCCGCAGGTACACACGCTCTATCCGGCAGCCGCCGCGTTCTTTCGTTTCGCCTGCCCATACGCCGACTGCGACGGAGACTTCGATCTTACCGACGTGGTCGTCGCACTCGCCAAGGGCGGAGTCCTCACGTCTCGCGGGCAACTCTTCTGCGATGGGACGCGCCGCGATCGTCTCCCGGGTCATGCGGCCTGCTCGATCCGCCTGGACTATCGGCTCACGTCAGGCTAGGCCCCTGAGGGCCTGAGCTGGCCAGCTGCGCCCCCTTCAGCGTTCACGCTCGGCCCGCGGCACGACGGCGCCGATATTGGCACGCGCCACCCATCCGGAAAGGCCACCGATAGTTCGAACGAGTACGAACTCCCGGTACTCGCCCGTCATCCGTACACTCTCCGCTTCTCGCAACACGAACTCCGTATCTGCCATCGAGGCCGGGGCCGCGCGCACGGCCGTCCGGTCGATCAGGACCACCCCCTCGTGCATGCGAGGCCACAGCAGCAGCGCATTGCAGGCCGTCAGAGAAATCTGTGCGACACCGAGCGCAACAGCGCTGCGGGATATCCATGGGAATCGCGACGTGGCTCTGATTGCCATCAGCCCTGACCCGACCAGCACGATCCCGGAAATTCCGAGCCAGGCCGCCAGGGCGGGACTCGTGGTCAGGAGCAGCCGCGCAAACCACCCCGCCGGCACCACCGGGACGTGAGCGGCAGCGCGAACGTAGGCAAGATTGGCATTGATGTCCGGGTCACCCGGCGCCAGCAGTGCGGCGCGTTCGTAGTTGAGGACTGCCAGCCCCGGTTTGCCCGCCCGGGCATATGAATTCGCCAGATTGTAGAAGCCATCCGCCGAATACGGCGCCCGTGCCGGGGTCGGCTGCGATATCTGGGCGACCGCGTGGCCGGCCCGGAACGCCAGCGCCGCCACGAGCAGCAGTGTCTTTGACGCCCGCACTTACTGTCCGTCGCCAGCGAGCTGGCCGCGAACGATCCGCAGCCAATGCTGGAAATCCGTGCCACCCGACCAGCCGCCCGAATACTTCACCTCGTCCGCAACGGCGAGCAGTCGCCCGACCTCGTCGCCGGCCCTGCCCAGCCGCAGCCTCAGCTCCGTGCCGGTGATCTGTTCGGCGGGCATCTGCCACCGAGCCGCAAGCACCTGCAAAAGCGTCTGCCTGGCTGCCTCAAAGAATGGCACGACGTCGCCAGCTCGCGCCGCTGCCTCCAGTCGCGCGAACACGCGTGCGCGCGCTCTCGAGTTCACGCGTGCGGGGGTTGGGCGCCCGGCGAACCAACCCCCGGCCAGAAGCAATGCGAGGGCCGTGCCAAGGGCCAGGAACGCTCCGTGGAAATACAGCGGCCGCAGCTCACCCACGCCGGCGCGGGAAGCTCGATGATCCGGGCGCAAGCCCGACAACGCTCCCGCCGCCGTGGCTCCGTCAGCCCTCTGCGCCGTGGCTCCGTCAGCCTTCTGTGCGGTCGTCCGGACGGGCAGCGGGTTGTCGGGCAACGAGGCAGCGATCACGACTTCAATGGGGCGCGTTTGCGCCTGTTCGTAGCGTCGTCTGCTCGGGCTGAAATAGTCGAACTCGAGTCCGGGTATCGCCTGCGCGCCTGCCCGCGCCGCGATCAGTGGCTGTTCGAACACCTTCTCGCCTTTGTCTCCGGCCGTATCGCTCGCGGTGAAGGAGGACTTCGCGGGGTAGGTTTTCCAATGATCGAGGTGATCCAACATCGCCGCTTCGACGCGGCCGAAGTTGCCCTTCCCCGTCACATGCAGACGCAGCGTCAGCGGCTCTCCTTCCTTCACGCCGATGGGTGATACGTCGCTCGACACGCGAAAGTCGCCGACGGCACCGCTGAAATTCCGCGGCCGCCCCTCGGCGGGCAGCGGCAACGCCCGCACCTTGACCGGGGCGCTCCTGATCACAATGTCCTTTGGAACGATTGCAGACGGCACGGCCGCGTGTGCCGCCGAGCGCGCGCTGACTTTCGCGGTCAGCGGCATCTCTGCCGACAGGGAAAAATCGCCCGGCTGCACCGCCGCGACTGCGGTGTGCCACGTCAATACATCGAAGTAGCCGCCGTCGATGAACTCGACGCGACGTTCCGCCTGCTTCGAGAGCCTGTTGAGCGTGAAGTCGTGACCCTCGAGTGCGGGCAGACCATTCAGCGACACCACCCATCCCTGGCGTATGCCCACTTCGATCTCGACCGGCACGGATTCACCGACATAAATGCTGCGTGCCGAAACCTCCAATCCGAAGAACGCCGTACCGTCGGCTTGCAGCTCTGCGCCCTGCGGCAACTCGTCGAAGTGCCACCCTGCAAAAGACTGCGTCATCCCAGGACGGGCCCAGACGATGAGGCAAAGGCTCACGATGCTGACTACGACCCAGCGCACCGAAGATCCGCGCATCACCAATTCCTGAAGGGCATATCCGGCGTCTGGCTCGAATCCCTCCGACCGGGCAGCACGGTGAGCGCGCGCTGCTCCTCAGACGCCTCGGAGTCCAGCAGCTCGCGGGCTTCCTCCGCGCTCATTTGCCTCGCCGGGGGCTGATCAGCGCGCCTGTCGCCCGGTGTCGGCTGTTGCGGCTGCCCCTGCGGCCGTGGCTGGCCCTGCGGCTGTGATTGACCGGGCGGTGGTGGCTGCGGGCGCTGCGACGATGTCGGCGCTACCCCCTGGCCCTGACCTCCATCCTCGCGATTGCCCCGACCCTGGCCACCGTTACTGATGTCGAGTTGCCTGCGCAGCGCGCCAATCTTCCGATTGACGAAATCGCGATTGTATCTGCTATCGGCGTCATCAGCGCGCAACTGCAACGCCGTGTCGTACGCCCTGACGGCCCCGGCCCACTTCTGCAGGGCCTGCGACGGGTCGGATCCTTCGAGCTGCTGACCGGCGCGATAGAGCGCGTCGCCGAGGTTGTAGTAAGCATCCTGCTGATCTGCCAGGCGCCTGGCGTTGCTTGCCGGCGCGGACCTGATCGATTGCTGGAAGGACTGCGCCGCCTGGGAAAACCTGGCCGCCCGATAGGCGCTCGTACCCGCGTTGTAGTCCACGATCGGGGCCTCGGAGCCGCCGGAGCTGCCCCGGTCATTGGCCTGATCAGCGCTCTCGGAGCGTATTGGAAGAACCAGCGCCGCCATCACGAACGATATCGACGCCACGGCGACCGTGAGTGCGACCGCCGGCACTCGCCTGCGGCCAGCGCGACGCGTGCCTACCATGAGACTGGCCATTAGCATGATCAGGGCCGCGGTCAGCGGCCATTGATAGCGGTCGTTGTAGACTTCCCTCTCGCGATAGATCAGATCGTGCTTCGCGACCGCGCTGAATACCGTGCTCAGGAACGCGTCGAAGTTCTCGCCCTGATCCCCGACATGCACGTAGGCCGCGGACGTCGCGGCGGCGATGGCCATCAGTCCGGCTGCGTCGAGATGCGACCTCACCGGCGTCCCGTCCTCATCCCTGACGAAGCCGCCTCCCTGCTCGACCGGCAAAGGGATCAGACCACCCTCTACGGTACCCACACCGACGGTATAGATTTTCAGACCATCCTGCCTCGCCGCCGCCCTCGCCGCGGCCAGAGCGTCCCCCTGCAGATTCTCGCCGTCCGTTACCAATATCAGGATTCTGTCGCTGCCGGGGAAGCGGCTGAACGCCCCCTGCGCGACCCGAATGGCGCCCGGAATATTCGTTCCACCTTTCGGAACCGTGTCGGTATCGACTGCGTCCAGCGTCTGCTGGAAGGCGCCGTGATCGGTCGTCAGCGGGCAGACGAGAAAGGCACTG
This sequence comes from Gammaproteobacteria bacterium, assembly GCA_030038755.1. Lineage (GTDB taxonomy): Bacteria > Pseudomonadota > Gammaproteobacteria > Steroidobacterales > Steroidobacteraceae > FEN-1191. Next base: position 9,022 of record JASHSK010000071.1, on the reverse strand, counting down.
CCCGCAAACGCCACAATGCCGATTGCATCTCCATCCAGCCGCCCGGCCATATCGTCGATCGCCAGTTTTGCCCGGGTCAATCGATCGGGCTTTACGTCCGGCGTCAGCATGCTGCGCGACGTATCGATCGCGAACACGACCTCATTGCCGCGCCGCCGGATCTGCTCCCAGTGAAATCCGAGCAGCGGACCGGAGAGCGCTGCGAACAGGCATAGTACGGCACCTGACAACAGGCCGCGCTGCAGAAGACGGCGCACTCCTGACACCGACCCTGTGAGCCTGCGTCGCAGATGCGGCGCGACGAATTGCGCCAGGGCCGCCCGCTGGCGCACATCGTGGCGATACCATATGCCGATGAGCACCAGGCACGCCGGTAGAGCGGCGAACAGCCAATGTGGATCTGCAAATCTCACGGCAACCTGCGATATCTCGTATGCCTCAAGAGCACCCAGAGACCCAGCAGTGCCAGCGAGGGGAACAACGCCCACCGGTACAGCTCTTCCGTTTGCTCGAATTTCTCCATGGTCTGCACCGACGTTTCGTACCGGCCGATCTGCTCGTAGATCTTCCGCAGCGAATCGGTGTCGGTCGCTCGATAGAACCGCCCCCCCGTTTGACTGGCTATGGCCTGCAGGGTCGCTTCATCGACGTCCACGAACGCCATGACCTCCCGAATTCTGCCTGCCTCATCCTTCAGCGGAATCCGTGCCTTGCCGCGCACACCGACACCGATGGTGTAAACCTTCACGCCCAGGGCTCGGGCCGCCTCCGCTGCCGCCAGAGGCGGTATCAATCCGGCGTTGTTGACGCCGTCCGTCAGAAGAATGACCACCTTGGATTTGGTCGCTCTGGCGCGCAGAAGATTCACGGCCGCGGCGATCGCCGAGCCGATCGCCGTTCCGTCGTCGTTTGTACCCGTGTCGACACGCTGCAGGTTCTGCAGCAACCAGTCGTGGTCCAATGTGAGCGGACTGACCATGTACGGGACCCCGGCAAACGCGATCAGCCCGATACGGTCATCGGGACGTCCGTCGATGAACCTGGAGACGATCGACCTGACGACCGCGATGCGGCTGACCGGGGTGTCATCGACCTTGAAGTCGAGTGCCTGCATGGAACCGGAGATATCCAATACCAGCGCGATGTCGATTCCCCTGGCCGTGACTTCCACGTGACTGCGAGTGCGTTGTGGTCTGGCCAGCCCCACGACCATGCAAGCCGCTGCGATGACCGGGAGCAGCCCGACGATCCAGCCCGTCCGGCTGCGCGTGCGGACGGCAACCTCCCGCGCGAGACCGGTATCCGAATATTCGACGGCCGCCACCGGACCGCGCCGTCCGCGCCACAGCAGGACCAGTGGCAACAGGGCAAACGCCCAAAACCACTCGGGCTGGGCAAACCGAATCACGCGGCCGGTACCTCGCCGGCGCTCAACACGAAGCAACGAGCACTCTGCAGCAGCGACTCCATATCCGCGGCCGCAAGAGAGCCGCCCGCGAACTTGACGAGGTCGCATTGCTGCAGGAACTGCCCGAGCAACCCACGGTGACGCGCGAGTGCTTCATTCGAGCTCTGCAGCAAGACATGCAGAAACTCCTCGGTGGTACGCCGCGTGGCCGCGACGTCGAATCGCTGCTCGATGTAGTCGCGTATGAGCTCGGACGCGGCGATGCCGAAGGCCCGCGCCGTATCGGGACGCATCAGAGGCCTGGTGCCCTCCAGGCGCTGCAGGGTCCTTTCCGACAGCGACGGCCGCCGCTCCGGGCGCCGGTGCCCGCGCCAGATGACATAGACGGCGCAAAGCACCGCGACGGTCACGGCCGCAAGGACCGCAGATGCTCCCCAGGCGCCCGACAGCGCCTTGGGCCCCCGAATGTCGCGGATATCGTCCATGGCGGCCGCCAGGACGGCGGCCGGCAGGAGCGTGATCCACGTGCAGCCCGCAGCGACGCAGCAGCTGCGCACCCGCACGATCATGCGCGGGTGCGCCCGCGCAATTTGAAAAATCGTTGCAGCGCGGGAATGGGCTGCAGATCCGTGCGTAACTGCACGGTGTCGACACCCTCGGCCCGCAGATCGCTCCGCAGACGTCTCGAACGCTCCAACGAAAGCTCCCTGAAGCGCTCGCGGACCAAAGCCCGCGCCGAGTCGAGCTCAATGATTTCCCCGGTCTCCGCGTCTTCCAGGGCAATGGTGCCCACGTCGGGAAGCTCCTGCTCGCGCGGATCCGCAACATGCACTGCGACCAGATCATGACGACGATTGGTCTGACGAACCGCGCGCAGCAGAGCTCTGCGGCCGGCATCGGGGTCGCCGCCGACCCCGAAGTCCGAAATCAGGAAAACCACGGCACGCCTGCGCAGCACGCGATTCACCGCGTCGAGTGCGCCGACGGTGTCGGTGCCGAGACCCGCCGGCTCATGGAAGAGAATATCCCGCACGACCCGCAGGACGTGTCGGCGGCCTTTCCCGGGCGGCAGGTAGCGTTCGATGTGGTCCGTGTACAGAATCAGACCCACCTTATCGCTGTTACGAACGGCGGAAAAAGCCAGCGCACCGGCAACCTCCGCCGCCAGATCGCGCTTTGCCAGCGTGCCGGACCCGAAATTGCCCGACGCGCTGATGTCGACTACCAGAAATATGGTGAGCTCACGCTCCTCCGAAAACTTCTTGACGAATGCACGTCCGGCGCGGGCCGTCACATTCCAATCGATGGTCCTGATCTCGTCCCCCGGGCTGTATTCGCGGACCTCGTCGAAGTCCATTCCCCGGCCCTTGAACACCGAGTGGTAGGCACCCGCCAGGCTGTCGTCGACCATACGGCGAGTCCGGATCTCGAGTTCACGCAGACTCCTGCGCCTCGTCAAGGTCGAGTGCTTCACGTCCGCCATTGGGGAAGACGCCCCTGCTCAGGGTACCGGCAACGTGTTCAGAATCTTCTCAACGATCTGTCTGGAGGTGACGTTCTCGGCCTCGGCCTCATACGTCACCGCTACGCGATGTCGCAGCACATCCATCGCCACGCTCTTCACGTCGTGCGGCGTAACGAAATGCCGGCCGTTGAGAAATGCGGTGGCGCGCGCCGCCAGGGTGAGTGCGATGGTCGCGCGGGGCGAGGCGCCGGTTCGAACATCACCGTTTACTTTCGGTGCCGCGGCGCCTGACGGTCGCGTCGCGAGCACGATATCGACGATGTAATCGCGAACCTTGTCGTCGATGTACAGGGTATCCACCACGCGTCGCGCGTCGAGGATCTGTGCCGCGCCGACGACCGGTTGCGGTACGATCAGCGGCTCGGTGGTCGCCATCGCATCGAGAATCGCCCGCTCCTCGGCCCGCGTGGGATAATCGACGATGACCTTCATCATGAAACGATCGATCTGCGCCTCCGGCAGGGGATAGGTGCCTTCCTGCTCGAGCGGATTCTGCGTCGCCAGTACCATGAACGGCGCCGGTAATGGGTAGGTTTCCTCGCCGATGGTGACCTGGCGCTCCTGCATGGCCTCGAGCAGCGCGCTTTGCACTTTGGCCGGCGCGCGATTGATCTCGTCCGCCAGGATCAGATTGCTGAATATCGGCCCATGCTTGGTGCGGAACTCGCCGTCCTGCGGGCTGTAAATCATCGTTCCGATGATGTCGGCGGGCAGCATATCGGGCGTGAACTGCAGGCGCTTGAAACCCACGGCCAGACACTGCGCCAGGGTCTTCAGGGCCAGTGTCTTCGCCAGCCCGGGGACGCCCTCCAGCAGCACATGACCGTTGGTCAGCAGCGCAACCAGCAATCGGTCGAGAAGATGCTTCTGCCCGACGATGACCCTCCCCATTTCATGCCGCAACGGGCCTATCCACGCTGAATGTTCGGCAACCATCTCGCGTGACGCACGCCTGTCAGGTCGCTCTGCGGTATGGGGAATCTGCTCGCGCCCGGCGGGGGCAGCTTTTTCACTCATTTGACACAAGATCCTATTGCCGAGATTCGCATCGGCGCTCGCTGGGGGGCGGACGGCCGAATGAAAGCCACTCCGTGACCCGCGCGGGATCGGAATGGCGCTCCATTGACTCATTGAATTAAAGTATAACCAGACGAACCGGATAGCGAAGACGAAAGCTCATTGCGCTCCTGGCGCGCGCGGAATTCAGGCCGATCCAGATATCGCCGGTCTTTATCTTTCAATCAGTTAACGGGTCCGTCCTCACTCGAATCAGGCATCCGGAGCATCTCATGAGCACGAGACTTTCCACGTCGATCAGTCTTGCGCTGAGCGCCCTGCTGCTCGGCGCACCCGCCTATTCGCAATCGCCGCCGGGCGCGGGAGCGACCTTTCGAGCGAACTTTCCCGGCCCCTCCTATGTTCTCCACACCCCCGCCGGTCGGATCGATCGGATCACGGTCCACGGCGCCTCGCTCGCCGGAAACCTCGAGGGCGACTCTCCCGATCGCGAGGTGCTCGTCTATCTTCCGCCGAGCTACGCGAACAGTCCTGGCCGGCGCTACCCGGTGCTTTATGTGCTGCACGGATTCACCGATACCGCGAACCTGTGGTTCGGTCAGAGCGGACCACACTTCGTCATCCTGCCCAACGCAGTGGACCAGGCATACGCCCACGGCGCGCGCGAGATGATCATCGTCATGCCGGATGCGTTCACCAAATACGCGGGCAGCATGTACTCGAACTCGGTGGTCACGGGGAACTGGGAGGCGTTCATCGCGCACGATCTGGTGAGGTACATCGACACCCACTACCGAACACTGCCGCGCCCGGCGAGCCGCGGCCTCGCGGGCCATTCGATGGGCGGATACGGCACGTTACGCCTGGCGATGAAGTATCCGGGCGTTTTCTCGAGCGTCTACGCGATGAGTCCCTGCTGCCTCTCCGCCAACCTCATGCCGAGCGCCACTCTCATGGCGAGCGTGGCGCAAGCGCAATCCGCGGGCAGCCTCGCGAAGGCCGGCTTCGGCGTCAAGGCGATGCTCGCCTCGGCCGCAGCCTGGTCGCCCGATCCTGGCAATCCTCCGAGCTATTTCGATCTCCCCATCGTGAACGGCCAGCCGGTACCCGCGGTGATCGCCGCATGGGCGGCCAACGCGCCGCTCTCGATGGTCTATCAGTCCATTCCCAATCTTGAGACGTATCGCGCGATCGCCTTCGACGCGGGTGACCGCGACACGGGAATTGCCGACACCGTCCGATCTCTGGACCGGATACTCACGGCGTTCGGCGTCAGGCATGTCGCGCAGATCTACGAAGGGAACCACGTCGATCACATTCAGCAGCGGCTCGAGACGCAAGTGCTGCCCTTCTTCAGCGACCATCTGAGCTTCCACTGAGTGCCGGGCGGCCCGGCCCACGACTCCCGGGACACCATGCGGGCGGAAGCGCTTGCTCGGCAAGCGCCCAACCTCCGGTCATCTAGTCTTCGGTCCCGGCCCCGGGCGTGTCCTCGGTGTCTGGATTAATGACGCCAAAGTGCGCTGGAGTGCGGGTATAGAACAATCGAATCCTCTCCAGGTGAATCAGTTTGATCAGTTCCCTGGCTTCCTGATCCGTCACGATAAATTCGACCTCCATCGCGACCGTGCCCGCAAGCTCAAAGAATGTCTGCTCGTGCAGCACATGATGCCTGCCGAAGCCGGCCACCGCCCGAAAGGCAGAGCCGCCGCGTATGCCGATGTCGGCAGCCTTCTTGAGGAGCCACTCCCACACCAGAAGGCCGTGATGCCGGTGACCCTCATGCACATAGAATCGCAGGAAGGCTCCGTCCATGATCATCCCCCCTGTTCGGGCTCGTATTGCTGTTTTCCAGGTATGACGCCGCGTACGCCGCCGCGCGGATTGTCCATATCGCCACGGTAGCGCGGTATCAGATGCAGGTGTGCGTGTGCAATCGTCTGACCGGCCGCCTCACCCACGTTGATACCAAGGTTGTAGCCATCGGGGTGATACCGCCCGTCGAGCAGCTCCCGCGCTTCAGTGACGAGGTCCCAGATGGCTGCAAGCTCATCCGGGGTCGTGGCGAAGAAATCCGCTTCGTGACGCAATGGGATGATGAGCAGATGACCGGCCGTGACCGGGTACTTATCCGCGCGCACGTAAGCGAGGGTGTTCGCCAACAGCGCACCGTGTGTATCGCAGAATGGACAGGGGGATTTCATCACGAGATCTCCCGCTAGGCTCGTAGCCACGCGACCGTACCCATGCCGGCGAATGTCAACAGCAGGGAGCCGCCCAAATGCACGAGGATGTCTGCGCAGATCCAGGGGGTGCGACGTTGCTGCACCAACGTCGCCAGCTCGACCGAGAAAGTGGAAAAAGTCGTCAATCCGCCGCAAAAGCCGGTCATGACGAACAAACGCCACTCCGGCGCCAGGGCCGAAAAGGAAGCAAAAAATGCCACGGCCGCGCCTATGACGTAGGCTCCCAGCAGGTTGGCGGCAACGGTGCCGAGGGGAATCGGTGGAAACACGGCGTTCAGTCGCACGCCGAGCCACCAACGCAGCACCGCGCCGCAGCTTGCTCCTACCGAAATGGCGACGATGGACTTCCACATGCACCTGTCCTTTTGAAATCGGCATTACCTGGGGACAGGGCGCGCCGCACTACGCGCCCTTTACCGGGACACGTAGGCATCATTATCCGCATGGCGGCAGTTCACGGAGGCATGCCATCTCCGTCGCGGATAGTGTTCCAGAAAGCATCTCGAGACACAATGCCTTCCGCGTGGCATGAGTGCGGGCAGCGATGATCCGCTCACGAAATCGAAAGCCATGACCTCGTCCTGAGCGACGCACTGTCCCTGAGCGACGCACTATCCCTGACCGACTCGCAGTGTCTCTGGTCTACGGACCGCGCTCGCCGGACTTTCCGATCTGATGGGTCTCTGCTTCGCTTTGCGTCGCCGCCACGTAGTGGGTGACACGCGCCGGTTCCTGCAGCAGCTTCTGCAGATACTCCTGGAAGATACGATCGGCGTGCGTCACACGCTGATGCTGGCGCCGATGCTCGAGCCACGAGTCGAGCAGGAAGGTCTCGAGCAGCCGGCCCGGATGCGCCGTATCCTCAAAGATGCCCCAGTCGTAGGCACCGTCGCGTCGACGGCCCTCGGCGAGGCGCGCCATACCCGACAGGAATTCCTTGCGGTTCGCTGCGACGATCCGGTATTCGACCGTGACCATGACTGGACCGACGTCATCCGGGACGGCCTGCGCCAGCACCGGTTCGGGCCAATGCATCGAGGGGGTCAGATCCGGCGGCGCTCCGGCGCGCAGGTTCCACCGCGACGTGACCGCCAGGGCGAGCATCGCCGTCGCAGCGGCCACAAAATGCGCCGTGGGCAGCCCCGCGCGTTGCGCCACGAACCCCCAGAGGACGCTGCCGACGCTCATCATTCCAAAAAACACCGCGACATAGATCGCGAGCCCTCGACCGCGCACCCAGGCGGGCAGCGCCGTCTGCGCCGAGACGTTCAGTGTCGCCAGCACACTGATCCACGAAATCCCCGCCAGGAGGCAAGCCAGTACGGCGACCGCGGGGCTGCGCGCAAGGCCGAAGAACAGCAGCGCGATCCCCGTCCCCACCTGACCGGCCGCGACGACCCAGTTGGCCCCGAACCTCGCCTTGAACCCCGGCAACAGGAAGGCGCCTCCGACGGCCCCGGCACCGATGGCGCCGAGCAGGATGCCGTACAGGGTGGGACCGCCATGCAGCTGACTGCGCGCGACAAGCGGCAGCAGGGCCCAGTAGGCACTGGCGGCCAGGAAGAATCCCACGGCGCGGCCCAGGGTGGCACGCAGCCACGGGTTGTGGCGCACGTAACGTCCCCCGGCACGCATCGCATCCGACAGGTGCTCGGCCGGCAGCGAGTGCGCGGGCCTTCCCGGGGCACGCCACCAGAGAATGACGGCAATGACGCCGAGGTTGCTGAAGGCATCCAGCCAGAACGGTGCGGCGATCCCGAGGGCGAGGATGACCATGCCCGCCAGCGCCGGCCCCAGGACGCGGCTGATATTGACCCCGACGCTATTGGTTGCCACCGCGGAGGACAGCGCCTTGGCCGGCACCAGCAGCGGCACGATCGCCTGCCAGGCCGGACTCTCAATGGCACCGAGCGATGCGATCAGCAATAGAAACCCTATCAGCACTATTGGCGTGACGAGCTGCCAGCTCACCAGCGCGGCGAACAGTGCGCTGAAAACAGTGGTCAGGATCTCGAGCGCCAGGATCAGGCGACGCTTGTCCAGGATGTCGGCGAGCGCCCCGGCCGGTAGCGCGAACAGGAACAGCGGCAGACTGTTGGCAACCTGGACCAGCGACACGATGAGCGGATCGGCATTCAGGCTCGTCATGAGCCATCCGGACGCAGCGCCGAACATCCACGAGCCGATGTTCGACACCACGGTGACGATCCAGAGATACCTGAATACCGGGTAGCGCAGCGATATCCACGCCGACGAAGCCGTGCCGGCGGTGCTGTCGTTGTCGAGCTGCGTCATGGCTCGGGCGAGTCTGACACCAATCCTCCCCGGGCGCCCAGCGATGGAAATGTAGGTGCGCGGGTGCGGGTGCGGGTGCGCGGGTGCGCGGGTGCGCGGGCGCATCGGGCCGCGAGAGTTGCGAGCTCGCGACGCGGACTCGCTAGAGCGTCACGGCTCGCGTCCCTCGCTCTGTCGCAGAGAGGCGAGCCGTGCGTGAACCGCCCGAACGACGACGGATCCCTCGCCGACAGCCGACGCCACTCTCTTCACCGAGCCCGAGCGCACGTCGCCCACCGCGAAGACTCCAGACAGGCTCGTCTGAAAAAGATTGAACGGCACGGCGGCATCCGCACGCCGCAATCAGCCCACGTGAGACGCGAGCTGCGTTAATGAGCCGAGCACATTGTCTGGCTCTGCGCCAAGGCGCTCGGGCGGCGCCTTATTCCGATTGATCCAGAAGCTGCGAAAGCCAAACGTACGTGCGCCGCACGCGTCCCAATGATTGGCCGACACGAACCCGATGCGAGACGCGTCCAGCCGCAAGGTGTC
>JASHSK010000070.1 GCA_030038755.1 Gammaproteobacteria bacterium | reverse complement strand
TTTTTCAAGGGGTACCGGCCGCAGTTTTATTTTCGCACCACGGACGTGACGGGCACGATCGAGCTGCCGGGCAGCGTGGAGATGGTGATGCCCGGGGACAACATCAAGATGACGGTGGAGCTGATCGCCCCGATTGCGATGGAGGAAGGGCTGCGCTTTGCGATCCGCGAGGGCGGACGCACGGTGGGCGCCGGGGTCGTGGCGAAGATTTTGAAGTAACGGTATCAAGCACAGAGCGTGAACCAGCGGTATTGAAGAGTTCAAAGGCTCGATATCGAGGGGTGATAGCGACCCTCCAGTGTAGATGCGTTAACGCATCTACACTGGAGGGTCACCATCACCCCACGGACCGTACCGTTGAACGCTTGAATGCCGTGGATGCAGGCTCAGAGGTGGTTGCAGATGGCTAATCAAAACATTCGGATACGCCTCAAGGCGTTCGATCACCGGCTGATCGACAACTCCGCCCGCGAGATCGTCGACACGGCCCGGCGCACGGGCGCGACGGTGCGCGGACCGGTGCCGCTGCCGACCAAGATGGAGCGTTTCACGCTGCTGATCTCCCCACACGCGGACAAGGACGCGCGTGACCAGTACGAGCTGCGCACGCACAAGCGCCTCATGGACATCCTCAATCCCACCGACAAGACCGTGGACGCGCTGATGCGCCTGGAGTTGCCGGCGGGTGTGGACGTGCAGATCCGGCTGAACTGAAGGCTCTTCGAGCTGCGGGCCCCTTGAAGGACGGCCCGCAGCTGCTATACTGCGCGGCCTTTTTCCCCGGCCCCGCAGTGAGGCGGGCGGTCCGGGTGCCGCAACCAAGCGGCTTCGGGCGAGGTTGGCCCCCATGAGAGGGCCAAGACCACTCGAGCACCGGCGCGATTCAGCGCTGCCCTCCCGTGGTTCATGACGATTTGAAGAATGCGCACGCGCCAAGCCAGCGTGTGCCGGGCGATGAGGATTTTGTCATGGCAATCGGTCTGGTCGGCCGCAAGTGCGGCATGACGCGCATCTTCACTGAAGGTGGCGAGTCGGTGCCCGTCACCGTCGTGGAGGTGCTGCCGAACCGTGTGACGCAGGTCAAGTCCGTCGACAGGGACGGCTATCGTGCGGTGCAGGTGACGTTCGGTACGCGCCGGCCGCAGCTGCTCTCCAAGGCGGTGGCCGGTCACTACGCCAGTGCCAAGGTGGAGCCGGGCCGCGGCCTGGTCGAATTCCGGCTTGATGATGTCGCGGGCGCGGGCGCGGGTGCCACGGGCGCCGCCGAGCTCAAGCCGGGTAGCGAGCTCAAGGCCGATCTGTTCAAGGAGGGGCAGATCGTCAATGTCTCGGGCGTGACGATCGGCAAGGGTTACGCGGGCGTCATGAAGCGCCATCACTTTGCCGGCGGCATGGCGTCTCACGGGGCCTCGGTGTCGCACCGCGTGCCCGGCTCGATCGGCCAGCGCCAGACGCCCGGCCGCGTGCTGCCCGGCAAGCGTATGTCGGGCCACCTGGGCGTCGTGCGTCGGACCACCGAGAACCTGCGCATCGTCGCAGTCGACGTGGGCCGCAACCTGCTGCTGATCCGCGGGGCGATCCCCGGGGCGGAAGGCGGCGACGTGATCGTGCGCGCCTCCGGGAAGGCGGCACGGCGAGAGGCGCGCAAGACGGTTCAGCCGACCGCCAAGGCGAAGCAGTCATGAAGCTCAAGGTCGCCAATGGCGGTGCCGAGCTGGATGTATCCGACCAGAACTTCGCGCACGCCTTCAACCCGGCGCTGGTATTCCAGGTCGTCAATGCCTATCTGGCCGCTGGTCGCGCGGGCACCAAGGCGCAGAAGACGCGCGCGCAGGTGCGCGGTGGGGGCAAGAAGCCCTGGCGCCAGAAGGGCACGGGCTCGGCGCGCGCCGGCTCCATCAGAAGTCCGATCTGGGTCGGCGGCGGGCGGGCGTTCGCGGCCCAGCCGCGTGATTTCACGCAGAAGGTCAATCGCAAGATGTACCGCGGTGCGCTGCGCGCCATGCTCTCGGAGCTGGTGCGTCAGGATCGGCTGGTGGTGATGCCCTCGCTGGCGGTGGAAGCGCCCAGAACCAAGCTGCTCGCGCAACAGCTCAAGTCTCTCGCGCTCGAGGATGTGCTGATCCTGCTGGAGGCGCCCGATGAGCGGCTGGCGCTCGCGGCGCGCAACCTGCCGAACGTGGAGCTGCTGCCGGTGGCGGCACTCAACCCGCTGAGCCTCGTGCGCCACGACAAGGTGCTGACGACGGTCGGAGCCGTGAAGCTGCTCGAGGAGCGCCTGCAATGAGTGCCCCGCAACCCGGTGTCCGCAAGCCCATCGGCCGCGAAGGGCTGATGAGCGTGCTGATCGCTCCGCATGTCACCGAGAAGACCTCGCAGGGCACGCAGCAGCACAACCAGTACGCATTTCGCGTGCGCCGCGATGCCACCCGCACCGACGTGCGGCACGCCGTGGAGCTGATGTTCGAGGTCAAGGTGCGCTCGGTGCAGATCGTCAACGAGCCCGGCAAGCAACGCCGCTTCGGCGGCCGGCTGGGACGCACTTCCGACTGGAAGAAGGCGTACGTGCGGCTGCCGGAAGGCCAGAGCATCGACTTCGAACGCAGCGCCGATCAGGCGCGCAAGCGTTGAGCAGGAAGGCAGGCCCATGGCGCTGATCAAACTCAAGCCGACCTCGCCCGGCACGCGCTTCCAGGTGCGCGTGAGCCGCAAGCATCTGCACAAGGGCGAGCCCTACGAGCCGCTGACGGTCTCGCAGGCGCGCACCGGTGCGCGCAACCACTTCGGCCGCATCACCACGCGTCACCACGGCGGCGGGTCGCGGCAGAAGTATCGCCTGATCGACTTCCGGCGCGACAAGGACGGCATCGTCGGGGTGGTGGAGCGGCTCGAGTACGATCCGAACCGTACGGCGCACATCGCGCTGGTGCGCTATGCGGACGGCGAGCGTCGCTACATCCTCGCTCCCAAGGGCGTGAAGGATGGCGACGAGATCCGCTCGGGCAGCGAGGCGCCGATCAAGGCCGGCAACGCGATGGCGCTGCGGCACATCCCGGTCGGCTCGACGGTGCACAACATCGAGCTCAAGCCGGGGCGCGGCGGACAGCTGGCGCGCAGCGCCGGCGGCTCGGCGCAGTACACCGCGCGCGAAGGCATCTACGGGTACCTGCGGCTCAAGTCCGGCGAGATCCGCAAGGTGCACATCGACTGCCGCGCAACGCTCGGTGAGCTCTCACACGACGAGCACAACCTGCGCCAGTACGGCAAGGCCGGCGCGATTCGCTGGCGCGGCGTGCGGCCGACGGTGCGCGGGCTGGCCATGAATCCGGTCGATCACCCGCACGGCGGCGGCGAGGGCAAGAGCGGCCAGGGCAATCCGCATCCGGTGTCGCCCTGGGGCTGGAACACCAAGGGCAAGAAGACCCGGCGCAACAAGCGCACGACCCACATGATCGTGCAGCGGAGGAAGTGACCGTGCCGCGTTCGTTGAAGAAGGGACCGTTCGTCGACCCGCACCTGGCGAAGAAGGTGCAGTCGGCCGTGCAGAAGAATGACCGCCGCCCGATCAAGACCTGGTCGCGCCGCTCGATGGTGGTGCCCGACATGGTCGGGCTGACGATTGCGGTCCACAACGGCAAGCAGCACATACCGGTGCTGATCAGCGAGAACATGGTCGGCCACAAGCTCGGCGAGTTTTCGCCGACGCGGCTGTTCAAGAGCCATTCCGGCGACCGCAAGGTCACCACCGCGGAGTGATGCCGATGCAGGCGACGGCGAAGATGAGGTACGCGCATATTTCTCCGCAGAAGTGCCGGCTGGTGGCCGACAGTGTGCGCGGCCGGCGCGTGGGCAACGCCCTCGCGTCGCTGAAGTACACGCCGAAGAAGGGCGCGCGGCTGGTGCTGAAGGTGCTCGAATCGGCGATCGCCAACGCCGAGAACAACCTCGGCGCCGACATCGACGAGCTGAAGGTGTCACGCATCGAAGTGGACGCGGCTCCGGTGCTCAAGCGCTTCCATGCGCGCGCCAAGGGGCGCGGCAACCGCATCATCAAGCGCAGCAGTCACATCACCGTACAGGTCAGCGACGGCAGGAAGGACTAGCCCATGGGCCAGAAGGTCAATCCGCTGGGCATACGCCTCGGCATCACCCGCGACTGGAGCTCCAAGTGGTTCGCGAGCAAGCGGCAGTTCCCGGCGCTGGTGCACACGGACTTCCGCGTGCGCGAGTTCCTGAAGAAGAAGCTCGCCGACGCCTCGGTGAGCCGCGTGATGATCGAGCGCGCCGCCAAGAAGGTGAACATCACCATCCAGACCGCGCGCCCGGGCATCGTCATCGGCAAGAAGGGCGAGGACATCGAGAAGCTGCGCGCCGAGACGGCCAGGATGCTGTCGATGGCGCTGCCGGACGTGCGACTGAACATTGCCGAGATCCGCAAGCCCGAGCTCGATGCGCAGCTGGTGGCCGAGAGCATCGCGCAGCAGATCGAGAAGCGCGTGATGTTCCGCCGCGCGATGAAGCGCGCCGTGATGAGCACCATGAGGAGCGGGGCGCTGGGCATCAAGGTGCGCATGTCCGGGCGTCTGAACGGCGCGGAGATCGCCCGCACCGAGTGGTACCGCGAGGGGCGCATCCCGCTGCACACCTTCCGTGCCGACATCGACTACGGGCTGGCCGAAGCGCGTACCACCTATGGCGTGATCGGCATCAAGGTGTGGATCTTCAAGGGTGAGGTGTTCGAGCCCGCGCAGCTCGAGCAGCGTGGCGGCGCCGAAGCCACGCCCGGCCAGGGCGATGGCGCTGCGGGTGGCGCGCCGGCGACGGCTCCGACGCCGGGTGGCTCGAGCGGGGTTGGT
>JASHSK010000069.1 GCA_030038755.1 Gammaproteobacteria bacterium | reverse complement strand
TGGCCAATCAGGTCGGGGTTTACGGGACTCTGGGCAAGCCCTCGGCGACCAACATTCCCGGGGCGCGGGGACAGTCCGTGGCTTGCACCGATGCGGCAGGGAATCTCTGGCTCTTCGGCGGGCACGGGGCTGATTCAACCGGGGCCCAGGGCAACCTCAGCGACCTGTGGAAGTACAGCGCGGGCGAATGGACCTGGATGGGCGGGTCCGATCTGATCAATCAGGTCGGGAATTACGGAACGCTGGGCACGCCCGACCCCGGAAACGCTCCCGGGGCGCGGCAGCAGGCTGTGGCCTGGACCGATGCGTCGGGGAGCTTCTGGCTGTTTGGCGGCGACAGTTACGACCAGGCGGGGATGCTCTATAACCTCAATGATCTGTGGAAGTACAGTGAAGGCGAATGGACGTGGATGGGCGGGTCGGACTTGTCCAATCAGGCCGGGACCTACGGAGCCCTGGGCAGGCCCTCGGCAACCAACATGCCCGGGGCGCGGTTCGCAGCCGTCACTTGGACCGATTCCTCTCACAATATCTGGCTCTTCGGCGGGGGCGGTTACGACTCAGTCGGGACCGACGGCCTGCTCAACGACCTGTGGAAGTACAGTGCAGGTCAATGGACGTGGATGGGCGGGTCCAAGTTGGCGAATCAGAGCGGGACCTACGGCACTGCGGGCACGCCCTCGGTGGCCAACATCCCCGGAGCGCGCGGACAGGCTGTGGCCTGGACCGATGCGTCGGGGAACTTCTGGCTCTTCGGCGGAGAGGGTTACCATTCGGCCGCAACACTCGGCTATCTCAACGACCTGTGGAAGTACAGCGAAGGCGAATGGACGTGGATGGGCGGGTCCGATTCGGCCAATCCGATCGGGACTTACGGGACCCTGGGCACGCCCGCTCCCGGAAATGTTCCTGGGGCGCGATATTATCGGCCTGACGCCTGGACGGATGCGGCAGGAAACTTTTGGCTCTTCGGCGGGGCCGGTTATGACTCGGCTGGCAGACTCGATCTGCTCAATGACCTTTGGAGGTACGAGCCCTGAGCATGATCATTGCCGACGCGAAGGTGCTCTTCCCAGTGGCCAACGATGCCTGAAGAGGGAAAGGTCGAACGACGGAGTCACACCCGTTGCCAGGTCCGCCAGGATCTCGCCGACGGCACTGGCGAACTTGAATCCATGCCCGCAGCATGGACTCGCAATCAAGACGTTCTCATACGCGGGGTGTCGGTCAAGCCAAAAGTGCCCGTCTGGCGTGTTCGTGTAGAGGCAGGTGGCTGCCGAACGGAGTGCGCCATCGGCATCGGGAAAGAATCGCCGTATGAGGCTGCGTATATCTGCGATCTCCTGGGCGTCGACCTGGCCGCTCAAGTGCTCGGGCGAGCCGCTGGCACCTCCGTGATGGCGCGCGACTTTCACGCCGTCGCCAAGATCGGGGATGCCATAAGCCACTTGATCACCGTCGAATTGCCACAGGTGCACCGGGCACCTGGTCGCGGAGAAGCTCGCGTGCGCCCGACTTGGATGAAACCAGAATTGGATCTGCCGCTCCACGGTCAAGGCCGGCTGCAGATCGGCAAGCAGCTGGCCGGCCCAGGGGCCGGCGGAAATCACCAGTCGTTGGGCGCTGTAGGTCGCCCTCTCTGTTTTGACTGATACTCCTCTGCCGTCGGCCTTCCAGCCGAGCAGCGGCTCGTGGGTATGGATCTGCGCTCCGTGTGATTGAGCGAGACCAAGGTGCGCACGCAGGCAGGCTTCGGGAAAGAGGATGCCGGCGTGCGGCTCGTACACGGCGATCATATCCGGCTCAGGTCTCAGGCACGGGAAGCGGCGGGCAAGCTCGGCGCCCGATAGCACCTCATGCTCGAGCCCGTGCCGTTCCGCGCTCAGCTTTGCACCAGCGACCACCTCGGAGTCGGGCCGGCCGATCATCAGGCCGCCAGTCTTCAGCAGCAGCGCCGTCCCGCACTCATCCTGGAGCTCGCTCCAAAGCCGATAGGCACGCTGGACGATCGGCACATAGGCGGGATCTTCAAAGTAGGCTTGTCGAATTACGCGCGTCTTCCCGTGCGACGAGCCTCGGGTATGCGGCGGCGCGAAGCGGTCGAGTCCGATGACACGAATCCCCCGCTGCGCCAGGTGAAACGCCGCCGCGCTACCCATGGCGCCGAGACCGGCGATGATGACGTCGTGCGTTTCCGCCATGCTCAGGCGGCGTGGCGCTGTCGGATGGGGGCCCGGGCGGATGGCAGACTCAAACGCCGGACAAGTTGCCGGCCGGGGGATTCAACCCCCGGCCGACTGTTGACGAGGCCGATGGCCTGGCGAGGGGCCGCGGGATTACGCGATCACCTCGTTGACGACGTCCCCGAACGTGTCGGTGAGTCGATAGTTGCGACCCAGGTAGAAGTAGGTCAGCCGTTCATGGTCGATGCCGAGCAGGCGCAGCATTGTCGCATTCAGATCGTAAGTCGTCACCGGCTTGCCGACGACGTTGTAATTGAAGTCATCCGTCTCCCCATGCGCATAGCCCGCGCGGGTGCCACCGCCGGCCATCCAAAAGGTGTAATTTCCGCCGTGATGATCCCGGCCCCACGCGCTCGGCGAGCCCTGCGCAAAGGGTGTACGCCCGAATTCGCTGCCACAAATCACCAAGGTATCTTCCAGCATGCCACGCTGTTTGAGATCTTTGATCAGTGCGGCAGCGGGCTGGTCGAACTTCCTGGCGCATGCGTCCATACGCGCCGGCAGCTGGAAGTGATGGTCCCAGGCCAGGTCATACATGGTGATGAATTTCACGCCACGCTCGGACAGCCGACGTGCAATCAGGCAGTTGTGAGCAAAGGTACCGGGCTGCAGGACATCGGGCCCATACGTGTCCAATACGCTTTGCAACTCATCCGAGAAGTCGAGGATTCCCGGAAGCGACTGCTGCATCCGATAGGACATCTCGTACTGGCGTACGTGCGAGAGGATATCCGGGTCCTGTTTCGACTGATAATCGGACTTGGCCAGATCACTGAGCCAATCGAGCTGCTGCCGTCGCTCCGCCGCACCCACCCCTCCGAGGTT
>JASHSK010000068.1 GCA_030038755.1 Gammaproteobacteria bacterium | reverse complement strand
ACAAGATGCTGCGCACCCAGGTGATGCGGCGGCTGGGAGAACTGCGGGCGAATACGCTGGCGGTCCTCAGCGCCGGCACCGGCGAGGGCAAGACGCTCACCGCCATCAATCTTGCAATCGCGATTGCCGCACAGTCCGAGCACAACGCACTGCTGGTCGACCTGGATCTGCGCAATCCAAGCATCCATCGTCGGTTCGGCTTCGAGCCCGCCGTTGGAATCGAGGACTGCCTCGAGGACAGGCGGCCCGTCTACGAGGCGATGGTCAAGATCGCGGGCTATGAGCGCCTGACGGTTTTGGCGGCGCGCGCTCGCGTCGAGCACTCCTCGGAACTGATCGCTTCCCAGGGCATGGGCGAGCTCGTGGAGGAGCTGCGCACGCGGTACGTCAATCGGGTGCTGGTGTTCGATCTGCCGCCGGTGCTGCTGGCCGACGACGCGCTGGCGTTCTCGCATCACGCCCAAGCCGGCGTGCTGGTCGTCTCGGAGGGGCGCACCGCGCGCGAGGGTGTGATTCGCAGTCTCGGGCTGCTGCACAAGTTGCCCATTGTCGGCACGGTCCTGAACCGCTCGCAGGAGAGCGGTGGCAGCTATTATTGAATACGGCTGACTGATGCGCGCGCCCGTGGATGCGCAGGGCCCGCAACCGAGCCACGTGCGGACCGTGCTGCGCACGCTGCTGGTGCTGCTGGCAATGTCGCTCGCAGCGCGCGCAGGTACAGCGGCGACCGGCGGCCGCACGGACGATGCGGTCAGTGCCCGCACGCTCGCGGTCGTCATCAACACCGCCGATCCGCTCAGCGTCGAGATCGGGAACTACTACGTGCAGCGGCGTCACATACCGGCCGCCAATGTGGTGCGCGTGCATTTCGGCTACCGACGCACGGTGCTGCCCGCGGCGGAGTTCCGGACGTTGAAGGCGCTGATCGACGCGCAGCTTCCGACCGACATTCAGGCCTACGCGCTGACCTGGGTTCGGCCGTATCGCGTCGACTGCATGTCGATCACGTCGGCCTTTGCGTTCGGATTCGACGAGCGCTATTGCGCCACGGGCTGTGTGACCACGCAGCTCAGTCCCTACTTCGACTCCGCGAGCGCCCAGCCATATGACGATCTGCACCTGCGGCCGGCAATGAGCCTCGCGGCGCAGAGCTTCGAGCAGGCGAAGGCACTGATCGATCGGGGAATCCAGGCCGACGGCAGCGAGCCACGCGGCACCGCCTACCTGGCGATCAGCGGCGATGCAGCGCGCGACGTGCGCGCCGCGCAGTATGCCGATGCGAGCATGCTGGCGGGCACTCGCATACCCGTCCGCATCGTCGACGCAGGCGCGGTTCAAAATCGCAGCGATATCATGTTCTACTTCATCGGAGCGGCGCGCGTCGAGGGGCTCAGCACCGACCGTTTTCTGCCCGGTGCGGTAGCCGATCACCTGACCTCCTACGGCGGTGCGCTCACGGGCGGGTCGCAGATGAGTGCGCTGCGCTGGCTCGAGGCCGGTGCCACCGGCAGCTACGGCACGGTCGTGGAGCCCTGCAATTTCACCAGCAAGTTTCCCAACGTCGGGCTGCTGATGCGCCACTACCTGGCCGGAGAAACCCTGATCGAGTCCTATTGGAAGAGTGTGGCGATGCCGGGACAGGGAATCTTCATCGGCGAGCCTCTGGCGGCGCCCTTTCGCGCTGATCGCGGGTATTGAGGGGAAGGCCGAAGCCGGACCGGGCATCGGTCGGATTCCCGAGACGTGATGGTCACGTGGCGTTCACAGCCGCTGTCTACGCTGCCGGCATGAACGCGCGCGTATCCGCTGTGGCCGAGGCATCGATGGATCGCAGCATCGATGAGCCATTCGACCCGTTGCGGGTCGGTGACACCGCGCTCACGGCGCAGCGCCGTCTCATCTTCATCAATCGCTATTTCTCTCCGGACCTGTCGGCCACCAGCCAGATGTTGACCGACCTGGTACGCTCGCTGGGGACGGATCGCTTCGAGCTGTACGTCATCTGCTCCGGTCAGCTCTACGGCGATCCACGTGCGCGGCTGGCGGCCCGCGAGCGATTCGGTGGCGCGACGATCCGCCGCTGCTGGACGGCGCGCTTCGGACGCGACCGCCTGTCCGGCAGGGCGCTGGATTACCTGACCTTCTTCGTGTCCTCTACGCTGGCGGCACTGCGCCTGGCGCGCCGCGGCGACGTCGTGGTGGCCATGACCGATCCGCCGCTGATCTCGGTCGCGGCGGCGGTCGTCACCAGGCTGCGCGGCGCCCGGCTCATCAACTGGCTGCAGGACATCTTCCCGGAGACCGCCGTGGCGCTGAAGGCCACGCGCCTGCCGCGGTGGGCGTTCGGCATGCTACTGATGGCCCGCAACTGGTCGCTGCGGGTGGCCGAGAAGAACGTCGTGCTCGGGACCGGAATGCAGCGTCTCATCGGCCAGCTGCAGATCCCGCACGCGAAGCTGCAGGTCATCGAGAACTGGGCCGATCCTGATGTGCTTGCATCGAAACCCCGACATGCAAGCAACCTGCGGCGCGATCTCGGGGCGGATACGCAATTTGTCGTGCAGTACTCCGGCAACATGGGCCGCGCGCACGACTTCGATACGCTGCTGCGTGCCGCCCAGGAGCTGCGCGATGAGCGCGGCTGCCTGTTCCTGTTCACGGGGGGCGGAGCCCACATGCAACGCCTGCAGCATCTGGCGGAGCAGTCCCGCCTGCACAACATGCGCTTCCTGCCCTATCAAACCCGCGAGAGACTGGGTGACAGCCTCGCCGCGGCCGATGTGCACGTCAGCTGTCTGCTACCCGCGCTCGAGGGCCTGGTCGTGCCGAGCAAGCTCTATGGCATTCTGGCGGCGGGGCGTCCGGTCATCATCATCGGCGACCCCGACGGCGAGCAGGCGCGCTTGGTCCGGGCTGCGGGCTGCGGCAGCGTCGTCGCCTGTGGCGATAGCGCCGGCCTGGTTGATGAACTGCGCCGCATGCGAGCGGACCCGGACTGGCTGCTCGAGGCGAGCTCGAACGCGCGCCATCTGTTCGAGCGACGGTACACGCTGGCGACGGCGGTGCGTAGGTGGCGCCGAGTGCTCGATAGCATCGCGGTTTGATCACCGGCGATCGCCGGTGCCGATGATCTCAGAATCGGCCGCGCACCCTCAGGCGCGCGCGGGGCTGTCGCCCGCCTGCAGCACATGCCGGCGCAGGGCCGCGAGGCCACCGCACAGCCCCAGCGCCGACAGCAGCAAAGCACCGCTCGCGGGCAGCGGGACCGGTGCGGGCAGGCTGCCGTCGAAGGCGACGTTCTCGAACTCGTTCGTGCCATCGTACGAGTCGGCCACCAGCTGGCCGTCCACGTTGGCGTAGGTGCCGCCGCTCGTGACGCCGGCGTCGGGCGCAAGGACCGAGCCGGAGGGGTTGTTGTTCAGCGCGAGCGAGGTCGCCTGGTAGAAGTTGTAGAGGACCGAGGAGGCCCATGCCGGAGGAGTGCCGTTGGGGCCGGTGTCGTTGCCATTCTCGAACACTGATCCGGTCTGCAGCGAGTCCGTGTATCCGGATACGTTGATGAGCACCGTTGAGCCCGTCGGCACGTCGATATTCACGGTGTCGGCGCCAGAGAGGACGCTGCCAGTGAGCGAGAATACGTTGAGCGTGTTGCTCGAACCGTTCAGGGTCAGCGTACTGCCGGCGGTCGTGTACGAGGTATTGGCCGCCAGCGATTCCAGGTAGCTCGAGAGGCTCGTGTACGTGGTCTGCGCGGCATTGAAATTGAGCAAAGTCTGGTTGACCACTCCGCCGTTGGCCGTGAAGCTGGTCAGACTGGGTACGTCAGCAGCGTTCTGATAGTAGATCGTGCCGTCCTGAGGGTTGGAGCCCCCGCCAGAGCCGACGCCGCCGTTCGAGGCCGTGAGCTGGCCGCCGACCACCAGCCGCGCCGGGTTGGGCGATTGCGAGGGACTACCTGGGATGCCCGAGGCCACGCTGTAGTTCATCAGGCTGACGTTGCCGCCGGCTGCGAGGTTCCCCATCGTATCGGTGTTCTCCGACATGAATTCGCCGTTGCCGAAGATGAAGACGTTGTAGCCGGAGGCGGGGCCGGGAAGGTCCTGTGCGAAAGCATGGCCGGCGAGCGCACCGGCCAGAGCGACTGCCAGCGAGAGGTGACGCATGCGCATACAGGTCCCCGTCGGAGTTCTGAACCCATACCCGGACTCGCCGGCAGTGTACTAGCCGTCACGCCGCAGCCCGGTGTAGGTTTTATGTCGCTTTTGCATCACGGCAGGCCCGCGGGACCGGGCGCATCCTTACCGTCGCACGGGTTTTGCGATCGCCAGTGCCAGCAACAGCGAGCCCAGCAGTACGATGGCCCAGAGTGGCACCGGTCCGTCCGTGTCCCCGGCACTCTCGTTCGCCTCGCCCGTCCAGTTGACTGACAGCAGATCTACCCCGTCGGCCGGATCGAGGTCGGCGTTGCTGGAGGTGGCCGTGAAAGTGAGGCTTACGGTCTGCGGCGCGCTGCCGGGCTGTACGACGATCGTCAACGGGGCGGTGGAGCCGTCAGCCAGGGTGCCGACCGCGCAGCTCACGGTCTGCCCGCTCTGCGCACATCCGGCGCTGCTGGACGCGGACACGAGGCTGAAGCCTGTCGGCAACACGGTGCTGACCACCACACCCGTGGCGGCCTGCGGCCCGTGGTCCCCGACCGTCAACGCGTACGAGAGCAGCCCCGCGTCCGTGACAGCCGCGCTGCCGCTCAGGTAAAGATCCGAGGACGCCCAGTAATGCACCAAGTTGTAGGCGTTGACGGAGCCGATTCCAGTGGCGAAGTCCCAGTCACCGGCGGCGCCGAAGGCTGGCGAGTAGGCGTCGTTGCTCGTCGACAGCACGCCATTCTCGCCTGAGGGTAGGTAGCAGTTGACCGATCCGGTGCAGTTGACGGCCATGTTGCCCTGGCCGACATCGTAGAAGACGCAGCCGGTCGACGCCGCGTTGCCGCTGCTGGAGTTGCAGCCAAGGTTGCTGGCGTATTGGCTCGCCGCCAGTGTGTAGTAGACGTAATTCGGGTTCCCCTGGCGTCCGCCGGCGCTCTGATTCACCAGAGCCTGGATCCCCGCCAGAATCGGGGAGGCGAAGGAGGTGCCGCCGGCGCCCGACCAGCCGCTCGGAGCTCCCGTGCAGGCCTTGCCGCCCTCCGCGGTATCGGACCAGCACACCACGTAGTAGTGGCCCCAGATTCCATTGCTCGCGAACAAGGACACGTCCGGCAGGTCGCGTACGCCATCGGCGGGATTGCCCGGCAGGCCCGCCTGCCACGAGGGCTTGGACGTCCCCGCGCAGCTGCCGCCCACGACCCCTTCGGTGGCGGGCGCACCGCTGGCGCAGCCGCTCGGCCCACCGCTGCCGGCGGTCGTCGTCAGGTGCTCCTCCCCGGTCGAGCTGTTGCAGAAGCCGCTGCTGCCGTAGGGTGTGGCGTAGCCCTCGTAGCTGGAGATCAAAGCGCTGGCGCAGGAGTCGTCCCAGGGAATCTCGGGGACATAGGACAGGGCCGAACCGTAGTCCGCGCTGTTGGTCGAGCTCCAGTAGCTGCCGATGGTGCCGGCGTAGGCGTCGCCGAAGTCGGTGCCGCCGACTGCAACGTTGTAGGCCGTCGAGGCGAAGCCACTGACGCCGATGCCGTGGCTGGCGGATGTGACGTTGGTATCACAACCCGCCGCCCCCCAGTCGCCGGCGGCGACAAATACTGATACGCCCTCGGCCACCGCCTGTTCATAGGCGGCGGCATACGCGGCGTTGGCGCTGGCGCCGTTCTCCGCTTCGCATTCCCCATAGCTGATGCTGACGATGGCCGGCGGCGAGCCGCTCCCATTGATCAAGTTCTGCAGGGCGATCAGTCCGCCGAAGGTCGTGGTGGTATCCGCGCAGGAGGCCAGCTCGATGGCGGCACTGGGTGCCGCGGCGCTCGACCATTCCGCATCCAGGATGGCCTCCAGGCCCGCCTCGCCGGAGCCGACGCCCGGATCAACGCAATTGTTGGACCCGCTCGCGGGCTTGGGGTGCACCTGCGTGAAGGAGCCCGAACTGTAGCCCGAGAGGCCGAAGGTGCTGCGAAACGTGCTCCAATCGGTCGTGCTGTACACGTCCGTGTCTTCGATGACCACGATCGTCTGGTTCTGGCCGCTGTAGCCGTCGTCGAACAGCGGGTTGAGGTTGTAGATCGTGGCCAGATCCGCCGGTGCCACGAGCGTCTCCTGACTCGAGAGGGTATAGGCAGCGCGCGGCCGGTACAGTGGCTGCGGCCGGAAGTCATTCAGCGACACCACGCCCGTCACCGCCGGGGCCAGCACCGCCGGAATCTCCGGGTCGGTCATGTTGGCGATATGGCGCACGCCGCGGACCGCAAGCGCGTGGATCTCGCAGTGAAATGCCGCGCGCACCTCTCCAGCCGTGCCTGAAAAGTCGATCATCGTGGCGCCCGGATAAACGGTATTGACCGTGAACCCGTGCTGCCGCAGCCAACCCGTGATGACTGCAAGGTCCTGCTGCGACGGGCCGAAGCGCTGCGCAAACTGCGTGGCGCTGAGCCAGCGGTGGAAGTTCGGGGACGTGCGGTCGTGCAGCTGGGCGATATAGCGCTGCAGAGCCAGATCGCGTTCTGCGGGACGCCTGAGCAGCAGCTGCATGTGCCGCAGGGGCAAGGTGTCGGACACGCGGCCGCGGTCGTTCGCCGCGTTCGCTTCCGGACGCACGTTGCCCGTGAGGCGTATCAGCTGTGTCTCGTCGATGGGGGCGGTAATGAGCACTCGCGGCGCCCCCGTCTGGGCGTGCGCCGGCAATGCCTGCCAGATGCCGGCCGCCAGAAGCAAGAGCAGGCCGAGAACCCGCGTGAGGCGATGATTCGTTGTGTGCCGATATCCGGGGTCGGATGTCATGGTTTGTGCCGCTTTGCCCGGAGGGCAGGGGCGAAGACGGTTAGCATGGAAACGTGACAGCGTGATAACCATGGTCCGCTGTCACGATGGCGTCATGACCGCGGGCCAAGATGAAAAACTTCCATTGCGCGCTTCCGGGCGCCTCTCTGCATGCGGCGTTTCTCGCGTCTCCTGATCGGTGTTGCAGCAGTTGCCTTCATCGGAGAATGCATCGCTGGCCTGCGGGGCGACGTGCAGCGTCTGTGCTGCGCGCCGTTGCAGCAGTCCTGGGGTCTCCTGCTGGGTGCGGTCATCCTTTCGCTTACCAACTATGCACTGCGCATCGTTCGCTGGCGCTACTACCTGGCCAAGCTGGGATTTCGGTTCCCTCTCGGTTTCAGCGCACTGGCCTACATCGCGGGCTTTGCCTTCACGGTCTCGCCGGGGAAGGTCGGCGAGATGGTGCGCGCGCGCTACTACAGTCGTCGCGCCGTCCCGATGTCAGCGGTGGGGGGCGTATTCTGCGTCGAGCGACTGCTGGACGTTTTGGCAATGATCGTGCTCGCGGCGCTGATTCTTGCGGATGCGCCGCGCTATCACGCGGCCATCTGGACGGCCGCGGTATTGGTGGCCGCGGTACTGGTCGTTCTTGCCGTGCTGCCGTGGTCGACCGTCGCGGCTCGACTCGAGGGGCACTCCGCGCTTTCCGGAGATCCCGTCCGACCGGGAGTGGCGCGTCTGGCAGCGATCAGCCGGTTTTGCGCCGGTATGGCCAAGGCCTTCGCAGCGGCACGGTCTCTACTTCAGCCGCGCGCGTTGTTCTTCGGCTTCGTCGCCGGACTGTGTGCCTGGGCGCTGGAGGGGCTGGGTCTATGCCTGCTCGCCATGATGCTGCCTCCGGGACATGTCGACCCGATGATCGGCGTCGGCATCTACGGTGTCGCCGTGCTCGCCGGTGCACTCTCGTTTCTGCCGGGCGGTTTGGGCAGCACCGAGGCGGTCATGGCCGCGCTGCTCGTAACGCACGGCTATCCGTTTGACAATGCCCTGCTGGTGACCCTCGCGTGCCGGTTGGTGACCCTGTGGTTTGCCGTGGGCTGCGGCTGGGCGGCGGTCGCGGCGCTGCGCGAGCGGCTGGCGACATCGCCCGTGCCCGGGCAGTGAACGCGCAAGCGAGCGCGATCGCGCAGTGACAGCCATGGCCGTCAGCACCCAGACATTCCTGCCGCCGCTGTGTGTCGATCTCGACGGCACACTGGTGCGCAGCGACCTGCTGCTCGAGTCGTGGCTGCTGCTCGTCAAGCGCAATCCACTGTACGTGTTCCGCGCGCTCATCTGGCTGCTGCAGGGCAGGGCAGCCCTCAAGGCCGAGATCGCGGCGAGGGTCAAGGTAAATCCCGCGACGCTGCCCTACAACAGGGAACTGGTCGTGTGGCTTCGAGGCGAGAAGGACCGCGGACGCGAAGTATGGCTGTGCACGGCGAGCGCCTCTGGACTCGCCGAAGCGGTGGCACGGCACCTCGGCATTTTCACCGGGGTGCTGGCGAGCGATGCGTCCACCAATCTTGCCGGGCAGCGCAAGGCCGAGCGCCTCGTCAGCCGCTTCGGGGCGGGCGCCTTCGACTATTGCGGCAACGAGCGACGCGACCTGGCGATCTGGCGGCACGCGCGGGCCGCCATCGTGGTCGATGTTCCGCCTTCCTTCGCGCGCCGCGTCGAATCGCACGTGCCGGTGGTGCAGCGCTTCGCGAGAGCGCAGCGCGGACGCTTACGCACGCTGCTGCGCGCGCTGCGTCCCCACCAGTGGGCGAAGAATGTCCTCATCTTCGTGCCGTTGCTGGCCGCGCACCGGCTCGGTGATACGGGGGCACTGAGCGCCGGACTGGTGGCGCTGATTGCCTGGTGCCTGTGCTCGTCTTCGGTGTACCTGGCCAACGATCTGCTCGATCTGGAAGCCGACCGCGCCCACCCACGTAAATCGAGACGGCCGTTCGCGGCGGGCGAGCTGCCGCTGCGCGCCGGTCTGGCGCTGATCCCGGGCCTGCTGTTCGCGGCGGCGGCCCTGTGCCTGTTCCTGCCCGCCAGATTCCAGCTCGCGCTGGCCGCGTACTATCTCCTGACCATCGCCTACTCGATCAGACTCAAGCGCATCCTGATGGTGGATGCGATTGCGCTGGCGGGGCTTTACACCCTGCGCATCATCGGCGGTGCCGGTGCCGTGAGGGTGCCACTCTCCTTCTGGTTGCTGCTGTTCTCGGTGTTCCTGTTCCTGAGCCTGGCACTCGTCAAGCGTTATGCAGAGCTGCATGGACTGCAGCGACAGGAACGCTCGCAGGCGGCGGCCGGCCGCGGCTACCGGGTGGAGGACCTGGCGGTCCTGCAGAGCTTCGGTGCGGCGTCGGGGTATATGAGCGTGTTGATTCTCGCGCTGTACATCAATTCCCCGGAGATCTCCGCAATGTATCATCGCCCCAAGGTGATCTGGACGCTCTGCGTGCTGCTGCTCTACTGGATCAGCCGCGTCTGGATGACGGCACACCGCGGCAGCATGCACGACGATCCGGTGGTGTACGCGCTGCGGGACCGCATCAGCCTCGCACTTGGAGCGCTGGCGGCGCTCACACTGATCGTGGCCGTCTAAGCTCACCGTGATCTCCCGTACGATCTCCTCCTGGGGCAGTGTCGTGCGTGCCCGACACGCGGTGTACTCGCTTGCGAGTCGTTACGATGAATTCCCGTGCATGCCGCCAGGCTCGACCGTCCTGCCCTATGGCAATGGGCGCAGCTACGGTGACAGCTGTCTG
>JASHSK010000067.1 GCA_030038755.1 Gammaproteobacteria bacterium | reverse complement strand
GCGTGAGCAGCCGCCGTCGGTGCAGCGACGTGGCCCGCGGCCGAGGCGGCCGGCGGGGTGGCCGGCGAGGTGCCCGCCGGCGGTACGCCGCGCAGCTCGCGTACCGATCGGTCCTGCTCGGCCAGCGCGGCTTTGGCCTGTGCGGGGCTGATGGGATGGAAGCGCACGCGATCCCCGGGGCGCAACTGTCCCAGCTTCCACTGTTCCGCCAGCGCCAGCGTCGCGGGACAGACGAAGCCGCCGAGGCTCGGTCCGTCCGGTCCGAGGATGACCGGCATGTCGCCGGTGAAATCAATCGTCCCGATCGCGTAGGCGCTGTCGTGGATGTTGGAAGGATGCAGCCCCGCCTCCCCACCGTCGTGCCGCGCCCATTGAGGCTTCGGGCCGATCAGGCGCACTCCCGTGCGGCTGGAGTTGTAATGCACCTCCCACGCCGTGGAGAACAGCATGCGGATGTCCTGGTCGGTGAAGAAATCCGGTGCGCCGTGCGGTCCGTACAGCACCGCGACGTCCCAGTCGTGCGTATAGCGCGGGCGCAGCGCTGCCGGCACCGTGACAGGGTCCGGTACGGCGTGCTGCGCCTCACCGATGCGCAGCACGTCGGCGCTGCGCAGCGCACGCCCGGCATGCCCGCCGAATTGCCCGAGTGTGAACGTCGCGCAGCTGCCCATGTAGCACGCGACGTCGAATCCGCCGCGCACCGCCAGGTAGGCTCGCTGCCCGGCGCCCTCGATCGCGCCCAGGGTGAGCGTCGCGCCGGCGGGCACGGCGATGACCTCCCAGAAAGCGAGGCGCTCGCCATCGAGGGTCGCCGGCATGCTCGCGCCCGTCAGCGCGATGTGCGCGTCGCAGGCGAACTTGAGCGTCGGTCCGCTGATGGTGAGCTCCAGCGCGCTGGCGCCCTGCGAATTGCCGAGCAGACGGTTGCCGAGCCGGAAGGCGAGGGCATCCATCGGACCGGAAGGCGGCACGCCGACGTGCCAGTACTGCAACCGTCCGGGCCAGTCCTGCACCGTCGTGTGCGTGCCGGGCTGCAGCACCTCGATCGTGCGCGAGCTGAAGGGGAGGCCGGCGAGCAGACGGGTGGTGTGCCGGCCGAGCCGAAACGTGGGCTCGTGCAGGATCGCGCGCAGATAGTCGCGATTGGTCTCGATCCCGTAGATGCGGGTGTCGCCGAGGGCGGCATCGAGTTGGTCGAGCGCGCGTGTCCGATCCGGTGCGTGTGCGATGAGCTTCGCCAGCATCGGATCGTAATAGGGCGGCACTTCGCTGCCGGCTTCGATGCAGCTCTCCACGCGCAGCCCCTGTGGCAGGACGACCTCGGACAGCAGGCCGCTGACGGGACGGAAGCCGCGCGCGGGGTCTTCGGCGTATAGCCGAGCCTGCACGGCAACGCCGCCGGGGACATCGCGTGGCAGCCGCGGCAGCGGTTCGCCCGCGGCGAGCCGCAGCATCCACTCCACCAGGTCGATGCCCAGCACCGCCTCGGTCACCCCGTGTTCGACCTGCAGCCGTGTGTTGACCTCGAGGAAATAAAACTCCTCGCGCTCGGTATCGATCACGAATTCCACGGTCCCGGCCGAGCGGTACTGCACGGCGCATCCGAGCCTCACGGCCGCCTCGGCCAGCCGGGCGCGCAACGCTGCGGACAGCCCGGGTGCCGGCGTTTCCTCGATGACCTTCTGATTGCGCCGCTGCGTGGAGCAGTCGCGCTCGCCGAGCGCGATGACCTCTCCGCGGCCGTCGCCGAAGATCTGCACCTCGACGTGGCGCGCGCGCTGCACGAGCCGCTCGAGCAGCACGCCGGCGTCGCGGAAGTTGCTGTGTGCGAGCCGCCGCACCGTCTCGAAGGCACTGCGCAGCTCCTGCTCGTCGGCACACGGCTGCATGCCGATGCCCCCGCCGCCGGCGGTGCTCTTGAGCATCACCGGGTAGCCGATGCGCCCGGCCTCGGTGAGCGCCTGCTCGACGCTCTCCAGCAGCCCGCTGCCCGGCAGCAGCGGCAGCCCGCAGGTGCCGGCCAGCGCGCGCGCGGCGTGCTTCATTCCGAACTCGCGGATCTGGCGGGCAGTGGGACCGACGAAGGCGATGCCGGCGCGTTCGCAGTCCTCCGCAAACTGCGCGTTCTCGCTCAGGAAGCCATAGCCGGGATGGATCGCCTGGGCGCCGCTGTCGCGGGCCGCTGCCAGGATGCGATCGGCGCGCAGGTAGCTGTCGGCCGCCGTCAGTCCGCCGAGCGACACGTGGCTGTCGGCCTCGCGCACGTGCAGCGCGTTGCGATCAGCGTCGGAACAGACCGCGACACCGGCGACGTTCAATCGCCGCAGCGTGCGCAATATGCGGCGGGCGATCACGCCGCGGTTGGCGATCAGAACCTTGGCGAACATCCCGCCGGATCCTCGCGATGCGCCAGGCCGTCCTGGCATCGATACTGGCACCGCGGGTCGTCCCGCGGGCCGACGGGATGTTCAGCCCGCCGCCCAAATCAGAAGCTGTACCGGGGTCGGATTATAGGCATTGCAGGGATTGTTCAACTGCGGACAGTTGGAGATCAGTATCAGCACATCCATATGGGCGCGCAGCTGCACGTAGCGCCCGGGACCCGAGATGCCGTCGGCGAACCGCAGCGCGCCCTGCGGGGTTACCGGTACATTCATGAAAAAGTTGATGTTGCTCGGCAGGTCACGCTTGCTCAGCCCGTGGCCGTAACGGTCCAGCCCGGCGAGGAAATTGTCGCGGCAGCTGTGCATGTGATGCTTCTCGAGCGCATAGCGCACCGTATTGCTCTCCGCCGAGCAGGCCCCGCCGAGTGTGTCATGGCGCCCGCAGGTGTCCTCGATGATGGTGAGCATGGTCGAGCCGAGGTTCGAGCGCAGCTCGGTGCCGGTGGTCAGATAGATATTGCCCTGAGCGCGGATCGTGTCCGGCGCGCTGTAGCGCTCCCCGGTGTCGGCCGCGTTGTAGAACAGCGTGTCCACCGCCTGATTGCCCTGCAGGTCGACGATGCGCAGCACCTGGCCGCGGCTGAGCGTGCCGACCCAGGGCTCGCCGGCCGGAATCGTGTGGTCGAGCAGCGCCTTGCGCGGATCCAGCACGAGCGCGTCGGCACTGTTCGGGGCGGCGGCGGTCATGGGAGGAACATCATCTCGGTGTTCTGAAAGCCACGCGCGTTCTCGTCGCAGCGTTCGCGACAGGCGTCGCGCTCGGGCGCCGGACCCGTCAGGCGGGCGGTCAGCTCGACCGGTGCCGGCCGGTAGACGCGGGCGGGGTCGAGCGGGTGCGGGCAGCAGGCCAGCAGCAGCAGCGTATGCATCTCGAAGCGCAGCTCCACGTGATCGCCGGCGCGGCAGTGCCGCGTATCGAACTGCAGAGCTCCCGCGTCGTCGGCCGTGACGCGGCTGAAGAAGTTGATATTGGAGATCAGATCGCGGCGGCCCATGCCCCATTTGCCCAGCTCGTCGAGCATGCTGTCGCGCCCGTTCTTGTAGAACTCGTTGCGCTGCTCCTGGAAACGCGTGGCGCCGAACTGCGCGGCCACCGAGGCCGCGTCGGACAGCCCGCAGATCGTGTCGTGCCAGCCGCAGCTGTCCGAGGTGATCGAGCAGAGAATGCGGCCCATGTCCGAGTAGCACACATGACCGCTGGTCAGGTACGCGGTGTGCTGCGCCTTGAGCGTATCGGCCATGTTGTAGCGCTCCACCGGACACTCGTAGTTGTAGAGCATCGCGGCGAGGTTGGCGCCGGTCGCGAGCGCGGTCAGACGCAGCGACATGCCCCGGCGCAGCACGCCGGACCAGTGCTCCCCGGGCTGCAGGGTTGCAGACCAGAGCGTCCGCTCGGGTGCTTGAGCGCCAGGGGTGTTCATGGGTTTATGGGGAAAGTAGTGCATGTGATCGGCGCCGTAAAGTCCGCGGGCCGCGCCGGGCACTGCCGGCGCGCCGCGCGCGCAATCACGGTTCATCAGCGGGCCCTGGGGCACTAAAAGAGTGCGCGGCGGCGGCCTCGGCCGGGTCCGCTCGGCCGCCAGGCATGGCGTCGCGGCCGTCGCGCGCGCATGCGATGTCGCGCGCGGGCTGTCGAATCACGCTGTTCCAGCCATCGCGAGCGCGGAGGCCGGCCTGCGCCTCCCCAAGGCATAGCCCTTGCACGCGGGCAGTAATACCGCCGGCCGAAATCGTAATAATCGTCAGGAGTTTCCCATGAGCGGTCCGTCTGTGCTGCCGCGCTGCCTTGCCGCTGTACTGATCGGGCTGCTTGGCTTCGTTGGGTGTGCGCAGGCCGATCCGCTGCGCATCGGCTACAGCGACTGGCCCGGCTGGGTCGCCTGGCAGGTGGCCATCGACATGGGGTGGCTGGCGCAGGCCGGACTGGACGTGCAGTTCCAGTGGTTCGACTACTCGGCCTCCATGGACGCCTTTACGGCCGGGCAGCTCGACGGCGACCTGGTGACCAATGGCGATGCGCTGGTGCTGGACGCCGGCGGCACGCGCAACGTCATGATCCTGGTGACCGACTACTCGAATGGCAACGACATGATCGTGGCCAGGCCGGGAATCAACAGTCTGCAGGACCTTCGTGGTCGCAAGGTCGGTATCGAGATCGGGTTGGTCGAGCACCTGCTGCTGCTCGACGGCCTGAGGCAGGCCGGCATGACGCAGAACGACGTGACGCTCGTGAACGCGAAGACCAACGAGACTCCCCAGGTGCTCGCCTCCGGGCAGGTTGCGGCGATCGGCGCCTGGCAACCCAACTCCGGAGAGGCGATGCGCGTGGTTCCCGGCGCACACCCGATATTCACGTCCGCGCAGGCCCCCGGCCTGATCTATGACGTCCTCGCGGTCAGTCCGCAGAGCCTGGCGCTGCATCACGATGACTACATGCGGCTGATCGGAGTATGGAACCGCGTCGTGCATTACATCGACGACCCGGCCACGCAGGCCGACGCCGTGCGGATCATGGCGAAGCGGGTCGGCCTGAGCAGCGCCCAATATCAGCCGCTGCTGGCCGGGACGCACCTGATCGACGTACGGGAGGCCAAGCAGGTGCTCAAATCCGCACCCGGCCTCGGGTCGCTCTACGGGTCTTCGCAGAATGCAGATGACTTCAACGTACGTAACGGTGTCTACCACCAGCCGCAGAGAATCACCGCTGATATCGATGCGGCGTTGACACAGGCACAACCCTGAGGAGTCCTGGCCGTGGGTCAACCCCGCTGGCTGCGTATCCATCATCCGCTCTCGCCGCGCGCGCGCCTGACCTGCGGGGTGCTGTCGTTCGTGCTGCCGGTGGCGCTGTGGTGCCTGATCAGCTATGTGCCGGTCCTGTGGCATCCCGACGTGCGCATCACCGATCCGGGCTCGGTGAGCTACCTGGACGTGGGCTCGACGCTGCCGCGCGCCGCCTTCGACGCCGAGGTGGCGGCGGCGCGCATGCAGGGGCAGCCCCCGCCGCGCGGCGTGGCCGCCAATCCGATCTATCTGCCGACTCCGCTGCAGGTGCTCGAGGCCTTCTACGGCGCCTTCAGCACCCCGCCGCCGACGCGCGATGGACCCTGGTTGCATCAGAGCCTGTGGCACAGCATCCAGGTCATCTTCTGGGGCTACGTGATCTCCTCGGTCATCGGTGTGCCGCTCGGCATTCTGTGCGGCGCGTATGCATCGATCGCGCGTCTCAGCGAACCGTTCATCGAGTTTTTCCGCTATCTGCCGGCGCCGGCCTTCGGGGCGCTGGCCGTCGCGATCCTCGGCATCTACGACGGACCCAAGATCGCCATCATCGTGATCGGCACGTTCTTCCAGCAGGTGCTGATCATCGCCAACACCACCCGCAAGCTCGACCCGGCGCTGCTGGAGGCGGCCCTGACGCTCGGTACGCGCAGCCGTCAGCTGCTGACGCGCGTGGTCGTGCCGGGCGTGCTGCCCGAACTGTACCGCGATCAGCGCGTCCTGCTCGGTTGGGCGTGGACCTATCTGATCGTCGCCGAGCTGATCGGCACCACCTCGGGAATCACCTGGTTCATCACCCAGCAGGCGCGCTACCAGCATTTCGCGAATGTGTATGCGGCCATCGCGATGATTGGCATCATCGGACTCGGTACGGACATGGTTCTCGGCGCGCTCGGCCGCCGCCTGTTCCCATGGGATCGCTCGCTGGGCAGGGTGACGGGCTGATGAACGAGCTGCTGTACAGACTCGGCGGCTCTGCCGCCACCGCCGCCACTGCCGCCACCGCCGCCGCGTCAGCTCATGGCGCTACCGTCGCCCATCGCACCCACGGCCAGGCGCGCTCGGAGGCGCTCGCCGTTCCCAAGGCCGGCCTGCCGTCGTACCTGGAGCAGTCGCCGCAGGTGCGCGAGCGCTTTGCGCGGCTGCACGCCCGCGAGATCATCCTCACCGTCTCACACCTGGAAAAAAGCTTCGCGAGCACACGCGGCTCCTCCACGCCGGCATTGCAGGACGTGTGCTTTCAGACACACCGCCGCGAGTTCCTATGCGTGGTCGGACCCTCCGGATGCGGCAAGTCGACCCTGATCAGGATCCTGGCCGGGCTCGAGCCGCACAGCGCCGGAGAGGTGCTGCTCGGGGGGCGTCCGGTCAACGGCCCGGGCAGTGACCGCGGCATGGTGTTCCAGGGCTACACGCTGTTTCCGTGGTTGACCGTGAAGAAGAACGTGATGTTCGGCCTGGAGGTCAACGGCCAGGGCAGACTGCAGGCCGAGCGCGAGGCGTTGCAGTGGCTGCAGCTGGTCGGCCTGGAGAAGTTTGCCGAGTCCTATCCGCATCAGCTCTCCGGCGGCATGAAGCAGCGCGTCGCGATCGTGCGCGCGCTCGCGAATCAGCCGCGCATCCTGCTGATGGACGAGCCGTTCGGAGCGCTCGACGCGCAGACGCGCGCGCGCATGCAGGCTCACCTGCAGGAGATCTGGCGCAAGATCGACATCACCATCATCTTCATCACGCATGACCTCGATGAGGCGATCCTGCTCGCCGATCGCGTGCTGGTGCTCTCGGCGCATCCCGGGCGCGTGCAGGAGCTGATCGAAGTGCCGGTGCCGCGCCGGCGCTCCCTGGCGCAGATCATCACGCCGGAGTTCCTGGCCACCAAGGCGCGCCTCGAGGAGCTGATCTATGCCGAACAGGACGTGCCTGCAGAGGGCAGGGGCGCCGGCGGCGAGCACGCCGATGCCGGGGCCGCGGAGGCGTACGCGCGTGGTGAGGATCCGCAGGCGGCCGCCCTCGGCCGCGCAGCGCGGGCGCTCGCCGAGGAACAGGAACAGTACCCGGTACTGGCACGCATGACGGACGTGTCGGACAACGTGGATTGAGGCGCGATATCGATGAACTCGAGCACCCCTACGCCGATTCGGCAGGAGCGCTAGCATGTTCTGGTCGCAACGTACCTGGCGCGAGCTGCCGCACGATCTCGTGTCCGCGCAGGCGGCCGCGATGCTGCCGGTGGGCGCAACCGAGCAGCACGGGCCGCATCTGGGCTGCGGCGTGGACGCCGTGCTGGCCGAACGGCTGTGCGCCGCGGCTGCCGAGCGCACCGGCGTTCCGATGCTGCCCACGCTGCCGTACGGTTGTTCGCTCGGGCACAGCCGGCGCTGGCCGGGGACGATCGCGATTCAGCCGACGACGCTGATCGGTCTGGTGGCCGAGATTGGCGACTGGGCCTACTACAGCGGCGTGCGGCGGCTGTTCATCGTGAACACCCACGTCACCAATGCCGCGCCGCTGCGCTGTGCGCTCGAGGTGCTGCGGGCACGCTACGACGAGCTGATGGTGGCGTTGTTCGACTCGGCGGCGCTCAGCGCCAGGGTGCGCGATTTCCACGTGGCCGACGGTGCCGACTGGCACGCCAACCGCGCCGAGACCGCACTGATGCTGGCAATCGCGCCCGAGCTGACACGTCCCGAACTGCAGCCGCAGGCCGACGATCCGGATCGCACCGCGGGGCTGGTGTTCGCTCACCCGGTCAACCGCACGAGCCGCAACGGCGTGACCGGTAATCCGAGCGTCGCGACCGTCGAGCACGGCCGGCGCGCCTTCGAGTGGATGATCGAGGATCTGTGCGCGCTGCTCCGCCGCGGGCAGCAGGAGGTGCCGCCTCTCGACGAATCGTATTACGGCTCGGAACCGGGCGCGGAGGCGACGCACAAGCATGCATAGCCGCGCAGAAATCCAGCGGGTGGAGCAGCAGCTCTCGGAGCTCGGCGTCAAGTACTGCATCGGCGCCTACGTCGACATTCACGGGCTGCCCAAGGGCAAGGTGGTGCCGCTGTCGCATCTGGCGCAGATGGCGGCCGGCTCCGAGCGCTATACGGGCTACGCGCTCGATGGGCTCGGCCAGCAGCCGCACGACGACGAGATCACCTCCGTGCCCGATCTCGAGCGCGTCACGCAGCTTCCGTGGGAGCCCAGGATCGCATGGATACCGGCCGATAACGCCTTCAAGGGAGCGCCGTACGCCCTCAGCACGCGTGTGGTGCTCAAACGCGTGCTGCAGGAGGCCGCCAGACTCGGATTCGGCTTCAACCTCGGTATCGAGTGCGAGGTGTATCTGCTGCGCAGGCACCCCGACGGCTCGCTGGCGCCGTCCGATCCGGAGGACCGGCTCGGCAAGCCCTGCTACGACGTGCGCGGCTTCCTGCACAGCTTCTCCTGGCTCGATCGCATGGCGGGCGCCATGCAGGCTCTGGGCTGGGACCTGTATTCGTTCGATCACGAGGACGGCAACGGGCAGTACGAGTTCGATTTTCACTACGCCGATGCGCTCACGATGTGCGACCGGCTGGTGTTGTTCCGTGAGATGGCCAAGCACTACGCGCGCGAGCAGGGCCTGATCGCCACCATGATGCCCAAGCCGTTTGCGAACCGCACCGGTACCGGCGCGCACTTCAACATGTCGCTGTACGAGCCGGACAGCCGTCGCAACCTGTTTGCCTGCGAGCCCACGCAGGATCGGCGCGGTCTGGGGCTCACCGAGCTCGGCTACGCTTTCATCGGCGGCATTCTGCGCCACGGCCGGGCGCTGTGCGCGGCGTTTGCCCCGACGGTGAACAGCTACAAGCGCCTGGTGCGCCAGGGGTCCATGAGCACGTTCTCGTGGGCGCCGGTGTTCAATTCGTATGGCTCCAACAACCGTACGAACTCGCTGCGCGTCCCCGCCGGCGGCGGGCGCTGCGAATCGCGCAACGCCGATGGTTCGGTGAATCCCTATCTGGCGGCCAGCCTCGCGCTGGCCGCCGGCCTGGAGGGCGTTCGTGAGCGCATCGATCCGGGCGAGCCGCACGAGGACAATCTCTATGCAATCGATGATTCCGAGCGACGCCGGCGTGGCATCGAGTTCCTGCCGCAGACACTGCAGGAGGCTGTGGAGGCGTTCGCTGCCGATCCCCTGGTCGAGCGCACGCTCGGCGTGGAGCTGCGCGATGAATTCGTGCGCTACAAGAGCATGGAATGGGAGGCCTACCACCAGAGCATCAGCAGCTGGGAAATCGAGCAGTACAGTGGATTGTTCTGAGGGCCCGGGCAATGACGCCAGAGCATGAATCGAGCGCGCGCGGCGGCGCGGTGAGCCCGCCTGGAGCGGCGCGATGAGCGCGCGCGCCAGGCCGGAGCCGCGGCCGGCGGCGAGGCACCGTCCGGTGAGCCGTATCTCGATGTCGTTGCCCGAGGGCCTGCTCACCGAGCTGGACGGCATGGTGGCCGAGCGTGGTTTCTTCAGCCGCTCGCAGGCGATCGGCGAGATGCTGCAGCAGTTCCTGCTCGAGCATAAGCGCGAGCGCGGCGAGGACGTGATGGTGGGCACGGTGACCCTCGCGTACGACAACGGCGTGCGCGGCCTGCAGCAGCAGCTGGCCGATCTGCAGCGCCGGCACATCGATGAGGTCATCAGCTCGCTGCACGTGCAGCTGATGGACCGGCAGACCATGGAGGTGATCCTGGTTCAGGGCCCGGTGAGGACGCTCGAGCGCTTCACCGATGCGCTGCGCTGTCGCCGCGGGGTGATCTGCGCCAAGATGCATCTGATCGCGGCGCTGATTCCGCAGCTGCATCCCTTCATCGACACACCGCAGGTCGCCGACCAGCGGCACGTCGCCGACCAGCGGCACGTCGCCGACCAACCGCACGTGACCGACACGCCGCACGCGGCGCTGCGGCTGCGCGACGGCGCCACCCAGCTCGCTCCGGGTTGAGCTAACCCGCGAAGTTCGCCTAATCGCGCTCGCCGGGGCGCGGCGCGCTGCCCGGCATGCCCGGCAGCGCCGACAGATCGAGCGGCGCGAGCGCCGCGACCTCACGACGGAACGGCACGGCTCCCGGGACGGCGGAGACGCCGAGTTCCTCCGCATAGCGGCGCCCGGCGAACACGGCGGCGGCAATCGTTCCGGGGGCGGCGGCATCGCCGATGGTGGTGACGCTCAGGATGCCGGCATCGCGCAGCTGCGCCGTGCGCAGCTGCAGCGCGCGCGACAGCTCGTTGTGCGGCAGCCGGCTGCTGACCATCACCAGCGCTCCAGCGGTCAGCGTGTGCAGTCTGCCGGTGAAGCAGCAGGCCACCTGCACCTGTCCGGGCCGCACCGCGCTGAGCACCCGGTGCGGCTCGATGCGCACCCCGAGCTCGAGAAGCCTGCGCTGCACGCGCGGTTGCTCCATCGTGTTGCGTGTCCACATGGAGACCTCCGCGGCCGGGGTGACCACGGTCACGGCGAACCCTTCCGTGGCCAGTCGTTCGGCCAGTATCCCGCCCATGTAGTAATGGTCGTCGTCGTACAGCAGCACCGATCGGGCGGCCGGTCGCTCGCCCTGCATCAGGTCGTCGGGCGTGAGCACCTGCATGGCCGGATCGGTCGGAACCGGGGCGAGCAGCGCGCGGGCGACGGCGTCGCGGCGCCAGTGTGCGCCGGTGGCGATCACCACATGCTCGGCCCCGAAGCCGAGGATGTCCTCGACGCCCAGCTCGTTGTCGCGATACACGGCAACGTTCGGCATCGGAGCGATCTGCGACGCGCGGTAGTCGACCACGCGACCCCAGGCCGACAGGCCCGGCAGCAGCCGCTCCTGGACCAGCCGCCCACCGAGCTGCACGCCGCGTTCCGCCAATGTGACCTCGTAGCCGCGCCGCCCAAGCATCATCGCCGCCTCGAGGCCCGCCGGGCCGGCACCCACGATCAGCACGCGCGCCTGAGCATGGCGGGGGCGGATCCATTCCGGGTGCCAGCCGCGCCGCCATTCCTCGCCCATCGAAGGATTCTGCGTACAGCGCATGATCGACATGGTGTAATCGCCTGAGACGCAGATGTTGCAGCCGATGCACTCGCGGATGTCCTCGATGCGCCCCTCCTCGATCTTCTTCGGCAGGAACGGATCGGCGATCGACGGCCGCGCGGCGCCGATCAGATCCAGGATTCCCTCGCGGATCATGCGCACCATCGTGTCCGGGGAGGTAAAGCGTCCGACGCCGACCACCGGCTTCGAGGTCAGCTGCTTGATGCCCCGGACGAAGGGCTCCTGGTAGCCTTCCTGGGAAAATCGCGAGGTCTGGCTGTCGTTCTCCCAACCCGAGAGGGTCAGATCCCACAAGTCCGGCAGCTCGGCCAGCAGGCCGACGATCTCATGCGCCTCGGAGGCGTGCAGCCCCTGATCCCCGAGCAGCTCGTCGACGGAAATGCGGCAGGCCACCGCGCAGCGGTCCCCGACGGCATCCTTGACATCCTCGATCAGCTCGCGCAGCAGCCGCGTGCGGTTCTCGAGGCTGCCGCCGTACTCATCGGTGCGCGTGTTGTAACGGCGCGAGAGAAAGAACATCGGGCCGCCAAACAGCTTGCCCGCGTACACGTACACGATATCGTAGCCGGCGCGCCGCGCGCGCACGGCAGCCTCACGGTGCCAGCGGCGCAGATCCTGGATGTCGCGCTTGTCCATGGCGCGCGCCTGCACCGGGTCGAGAAAGCCGCTGGCCACCGGCAGGTCGACCGGCCCGAGCGGAATCTCGCGCGAATACAGGTTCGGTGCGTTCATGCCGTTGTGGCACAGCTGCAGGCCGGCCAGCGCCCCATGGGCGTGCACGCAGGCGGCGATGCGCTCGAGCATCGGCATGTCCTGCTCGTCCCAGATACGCAGCTCGATGAACGGACAGATCTCGGCGCTCGGATGGATCTCCGCCTGCTCCGTGCACACGACGCCCCATCCGCCCTGCGCCTTGATGGCACGCATCATCGCCAGCGACGAGGGATCGCGGTAGCCCATGCCGTTGCAGTGCGGGACCTGGTAGAAGCGATTCCTGGTCACGACCGGACCGATCCGGACCGGCTCGAACAGCACGTCGTAGCGCGGGTCACGACTCATGGGGCAGCAGCGGCGCGATCGTGAACCATCGGGGTGTACGCCGGCGCGCGCGCTAGGTCTGCAGGCGCCCGGCGGCCAGGCGTGCACCGGCGCGCGCGCGGGAACGGCGCGCCAGCGCGTAGTACAACGGAGAGGTCACCGCCAGGCCGACGACCCACGAGAGGTCGATTCCGCCCATGGCCTGCGCGACGGAGCCGGTATAGAGCGGATTGGCCACGAACGGCAGCTGCACCAGAATTCCGAGCAGGTAGCATATGACCGCGACGGCATTGATGCGCCCGTAGATTCCCCCGTCGCGCCGCAGGAACGATGGCACGTGGTAGGAACCATGGCAGAGCAGGTAATAGTCGACCAGGTTGATCGCCGTCCACGGGACCAGCACGTACAGCAGCAGCAGGATGAAGTCGGTGTAGTTCTCCAGGAACGAGCTTCTGCCGAGCAGCGCGGCGGTCAATGAGGCGAGAGAGATCAGCGCGACGCTGACCATGCGTGCCTTCGGTCCGGGCGACCAGCGCGGCAGCAGTGTCTGACCGAACGTCAGCGACGACAGCGATGCGCAATACAGGTTCATCGCATTGGCCGTGGTGATGCCGATCGAGAAGACCACCAGCACCAGCGGTGCGATCCCGCCCGTCAGCGCGGCCAGTCCTGCCACCAGCGTGTCGCGGCCGACCGCCAGACCCACCACCACGCCGAGCACCATCGGCAGCAGCGAGCCGAGCGTGCACCCCCAGTAGCTCGCCCAGAACGCCGGGCGCGCTCCGGTGTCCTGCGGCATGTAGCGCGAGTAGTCGGATACGTAGGGTGCGTAGGCGATCTGCCACAGGGCTGCGGTCGACACGGTGCCCAGCAGCCCGGTGATGTTCAGCGAATTGCGCGCCAGGAAATCCGCCGGCAAGCCGTGCACCCAGACGATCCAGGCGAAGGTCAGCACCAGCACCAGGCCGGAGGCGTACGTCATGATGCGCGCATACGAGTGGATCAGGTCATAGCCGAAGACCGCGGCCGCCGCCCCCAGCACCGAGAGCAGCAGGATGCCGGGGACGTCCGAGAAGCCGGGGGCGATGCTGGTGAGTGCCTGTGCGCCGACGACGAGGTTGGAGGCGAGAAAGCCGATGTACATGACCACCACGATGCCGACGACCAGCAGCGAGCCGAGCGAGCCGAACTGCCCGCGTGTCTGCAGCATCTGCGGCACTCCGAGGGTCGCTCCCTGCGCTGAATGCAGCGCCATGAACACGGCGCCGACGAGGTTGCCGATCAGCAGACCGGTCACGGCCCAGGCAAACGACAGCCTGAAGACGCTCACGGCCAGTCCGCCGGTCACGACCGTCAGCAGCATCAGATTGGAGCCGAACCACACCGTGAACAGATCGCGCGCCGTGCCATGGCGCGCGTCCGCGGCGATCGGCTGGATCGTGCTGATCTCGAGGTGGGTCGGCTGCTCGCGGTTGCTCATGTGGAACCCGCCGCGGTCACTCGCCCGTGGGCGGTGCGTTCATCGGTGGGGTCCCGCGCGCCGGCAGGGACGACGCTCAGGCCTGCAGCCGCGCGCGCACGTAGCTGGCGAGCTGCCACAATGCCTTTTCCAGATGGCTGAAGCGTCCCGGCATCGCGGCGCGCGTGGCCGCTCCGCGCTGCTGCAGCTCGTTGACGCCCACGTCCTCGTCGTTCACCAGCACCAGGAAGCGGCGCTCCGCCTCCAGGCGCTCCTGATAGCCGGGTTGTTCGGGGGCGTCGCGCCGGACCATGATATGGGCCTGAAAGCGTGTGCGCGTGGCGCCGTCGGGCTGCAGGCAGAACCAGAAGGTCCGGTCGGGCATGACGTTGAGCAGCTGATAGGGATAGATCAGATACAGTCGGAACTCGTGGCGCTCCTGCGCGCTCAGCTCGCCGAGCTCGGGAAACCCCGCGCACAGATGTGTGTCGGGCAGCTCCGGGCGCGCCGGCGCATGGCACAGCGTCCAGGCCGCACGGCCCTCCTCGACGTGCGTCAAGCGCGCCGGGTAGGTCGGCTCGAAGGTCTGCCGATGAGCGGCGATGTGGTGGTAGCACTCCATGAAAGTCTCCACCACGATCTTCCAGTTGATGCGGCAGTCGTACTCGAGCGTCGTGCCGATGATCCAGTTCGACGGCGCCAGCGCTCGCCATGACTCCGACAGCTCGCGCAGCTGCGGGCCGAGCGGCTCGGCATCGCCGGAGAAATTCACGTAGATGAAGCCGTCGACGATCTCGGTGCGATACTCGGGCAGGCACCGGCCCTGCAGCTGAAAGTCGACCTGCTCCATGAGCGGCGCGCCGACCAGGCGGCCTTCGAGATCGTAGGCCCATTTGTGGAACGGGCAGGAGAAGCGCCGGGTGTGCCCGGGGCCGCTGACCAGCGGCGCCCAGCGGTGCAGACACACGCGCGACAACGCCCGCACCCGGTCGGCGGCGCGCACCACGACGAGCATTTCTCCCAGCAGGTCGACGGTGAAGTAGTCCCCCACCTGCCGCAGCTGCGAGGCGTGTCCAAGCGGTAGCCACTGTCTGCGAAAGATGCGCTCGGCTTCGAGCTCGAAGAAGGCCTCCGAGGTGTAGGCCTCGGGCGGCAGCGTGCTGGCGTGCTCGAGAGGCTGCTCGCCGCTGCGGATCGCCTGCAGCAGCGTCTCGGAGATGCCGCTGCGGCGGAGCGCGCCTTCGGAAGCGGCATTCGCCACCGGCGCCGGGTGCTGTGTGATCGCGCTGCCGTGCATGCCGCGCTCTCTGATAATCGATCAGAGCAGCCATGCAAGAGATGCACCATATTGCAGTGGCGCGCGGGCGGCAGCGCGAGGGGCAGCGCAGGCGGCAAAGGACGGCGCTGGCGGCGGCCCGGGCAGTGCACGACGGCGCCGGCACTGTCCGTGCGCGCCATTTTGGGTCAGGGCCCAGCCCGCGAATGGTGCCGCAGCTGCACTGCGCATCAATGCGCGTAGCCCGGCTCCTCGATGTCGAGCCGCTGCTTGATGGCGGCGAAATGCGCGCGTGCGAAGGCGCCGCCGTCCTCCCAGCAGCGCGCCGTGCTCTCGGCGACCTCATCGGACAGGGTCACGACGGGCTGGCCGGTCGAGTAGGCCAGCACCAGCGTCTGGCAGGCACGCTCGACGTGGTAGAGCGCGTCGAACGCCTCGGCGACCGTGTCGCCCACGACCAGCACCCCGTGATTGCCCATCAGCAGGACGTTCCTGTCGCCCAGTGCGCGCGTCAGACGCAGTCCCTCCGCGGCATTGTCGGCCATGCCGCCATAGTCGCGATCGATGGCCACGCGGCGAAAGAAGCGCGCGCTGGTCTGATCGATCGGCCTGAGGGTGGCGTCCCGCAGGCAACTCAGTACGGTGGCGTAGGTCGGGTGCACGTGCAGGATGCAGCGTGCCCGCGGCAGCTGGGCGTGCATCGTGCCGTGAATCGCCCAGGCCGTGCGGTCGATCTCGGGCGGTATCGTGTCCGCCGGCCCGGGGGCCGGC
Organism: Gammaproteobacteria bacterium; assembly: GCA_030038755.1. Lineage (GTDB taxonomy): Bacteria > Pseudomonadota > Gammaproteobacteria > Steroidobacterales > Steroidobacteraceae > FEN-1191. The sequence goes on along the minus strand of JASHSK010000067.1, from coordinate 4,705 downwards.
AGCAGCAGCAGATCCGAGGCGCGCAGCGAGGCGAAGCTGCGCCAGCGCGGGTTGATCAGGAACTCACCGCCCGCGCGGCGCAATGCGACGCTGAAATGATTGGCCACGGCCTCCTGCCAGCCCAGGCGCGCAGCCATGCGGAACGCGGCCGCGAGGTCCACGCGCAGCGCCCAGCTATCCGCGCCCTGGCCCGTGTCTGCAGCGGGCGGGCCGGATGCGGCAGCCGGTTCAACGCGCACATCGACGGCCTGGTCGGGGGCATTCATACGCGCTCTCTCTGCGGGATGAGGCGCCGTCGCGCGCCGGCGACCAGGTAGGCGAGCAGGCTCGCACCCAGTCCGGCGTAGATCGGCAGGTTTGAATCCAGTCCGGCGATCCCCAGCATCGCGATGACGAGGATGCTGCCGGCGGCGATCGATGCGAGCGCGCCGGCTGGGCTGGCTCGCTTGCAGAACATCGCGGCCAGCACGGGAACCAGCAGCCCGCCCACCAGCAGATCGTAGGCCACGGTGAGCGCTGCGATCACGTCGCGCAGTGCGCAGGCGGCCAGCGTCATCAGCGCTCCCAGTGCGAGGGTGACAACGCGGCTCTGGGCGACCGAGCCGCTGTTGCCGGCGCCGCGCAGGCGCAGGTAGACGTCCTCCAGCAGCACAGTGGAAGCGGCCAGCAGGCAGGCACTGGCGGTCGACATGATGGCGGCCAGAGCCGCGGCCAGCACCACGCCGCGCAGCCCCACGGGCAGGACGGCCTCGACGATCCGCGCGAATGCGGTGTCCGCGTCACCCAGGTGCGGCAGGAACAGTCTGCCGGCGGTGCCGATGATCGCCCCGGCCAGCCCGTAGCACAGGCAATAGACTCCCACGGCGAGGCCGGCATAGCGTGCCACGCGCACGCTGCGTGCCGTGAACACGCGTTGCCAGATGTCCTGGCCGATGAGGATGCCGAACACGTACAGCACGAAGTACGAGACGATCGTCGCGGCGCCGATGTGCGTCAGCGAGAACAACTCGCCCGGCAGGCGCGCGTGCATGCGCGCGAATCCGCCCGCCTGCCGGACTGCGCCCGGCAGCAGAATACACAGGATGCCGATGGTCTTGATCACGAACTGCACGATGTCCGTCAGGGTCAGCGACCACATGCCGCCCAGCACCGAGTACGCCACCATCACCAGGCTGCTGATGAGAATGGCCGGAACGCGCGGAATGCCCACGATCACCTGCATGACCGAGCCGACCGCGATGCTTGCGGTGACGCTGACCATCAGATCGTAGGCTGTCATCACCACGCCGCCCGCGATGCGTGCGGCCGCGCTGTGGCGGCGCTCGAGCAGCTCGGGGATCGTGTAGAGCCGCAGGCCCAGGACTCTCTGCACCAGCGTGGCGCTGAGCACCAGGATGCCCACCCCGAGCATGCACACGAGCCACATTCCGGAGATGCCGTACTGGTAACCGAGCTTCACACCGCCGACCGTGGAGGCGCCGCCGAGCACGACGGCGGCCAGCGTGCCGGCGTACAGCCACGGCCCCACCGAGCGTCCGGCCACCAGGAACTGCTCCTGCGTACTCGCCCGTCGGCGCGCCCAGTAGCCCACGGCGAGGATCCCACCGAGGTAGAGCACCACCACCAGCAGATCGAGGTTCTCCATGAAGAGCGCCGCCGGCCTGCCCCGGGGGCCTCAATGCTCTTCGGCGGGTGGGCGCGCGTGACGCTCGACCCGTGGCAACCAGCTTCCGGCAGCGATGCAGCGGCGCACGTGCGCGGCAATGTCGCGCATCGGCGCGAGCCACACCCGGCCGCGCTGTAGCATTCGCCCTATCATCTCGTGAGTCATCCGCCAGCGCGCCAGGCGACCGGACAGGAACGGGTGCCAGACCGGGATCCACATGCCCCCGTATTCCCACATCGCCTCGAACTCCTGCCACCAGCCTTCCCAGGCCGTGGTGGCGGACTGAACCGGCATCTGAAAATCCAGGTCGATGCTGTGCATGAAGGGTGGCCAGTCGTCCATGCCCCAGTGTGAGGGCAGCTCCAGCAGCTCGCCGCGCGCCGTCTGCAGCAGGTACGGCACGTCATCACCCATCAGCGACGCATCATAGGTGACGCCCATTTCCAGCAGCAGCTCGGCGGAGCGATGCGAGAAGTTGTACAGCGGCGCGCGCCAGCCGGCCGGCTTCTCTCCGGTGACCGTCTGCAGGGCGATCAGGCTGCGCATCAGCCAGTGGCGTTCCTCATGATCGGAGAGCTCGTTGGGATGTTCGTGCAGGTAGCCGTGCGCGGACACCTCGTGGCCGTCGCGTATCATCGCTTCGACGGCCTGCGGGTAGCGTTCGGCGCACCAACCCGGCACGAAGAAGGTCTGCCGGATGCCATAGTGGCGGTAGGTCTCGAGGATGCGCGGCACCGCGACCTCCGGTCCATAGCGAAGCATGGACGCGGTCGACACCATGGCGTGGGCGCGCCGCGGGTGTGCGAGCTGCAGGATGCTCTCGGCGTCCATGTCCAGCGTGAAGGACACCGCGCAGCGTGCATCGTTCGGCCAGGGGACCGGATTGCGAATCATGATCCACGCCCTGCCGGTGCCCGTAGCGCACCGGGTGTGCATGCATGACCGTGCGCGCCGCCGTGCGTGCCGTTCATCGGGCCGTCTTGCCGCCGTCGACGCTCCAGGTTGCCCCGGTGACAAAGGCAGCCGCATCGCTCGCCAGGAAGGCGACTATGGCGGCGACCTCCGCGGGCTCTCCGAGCCGCCCGAGCGGAACGCTGGCCACCTCCCTGGCGCGGCCGGCGGCCGGCTCGGCGAGCAGGTCGAATTCGCTCTGCAGCAGCGCGGTGTCGATCGGTCCGGGGCAAACCGCGTTGACCCGGATGCCTTCGGCGGCCAGCTCCACCGCGAGAGCGCGGCTCCAGGCAAGCAGCGCACCCTTGGTCGCACAATAGGCGCTGTACCCGCTCTGCCCGACGAGGGCGAGCTCCGAGGCGACATTCACCACGCAGCCGCGGCCGCTGCTGCGCAGCGCCGGCAGCAGCGCACGCGTGATGCGGAAGGCGGCGGTGAAGTTGGTCGCGAGCAGGCGATCGAGCAGGGCGTCATCGCTGTGCGCGAAGCTCTCCACCCGGCTCACGGCGGCGTTGTTGATCAGGATATCGCAGCGGCCGGCCATCAGGGGGTACATCCCGCCGATCAGCCGGTCGCAGGCCGGCCGGTCGGCCAGATCGACCACGTGCGGCAGGTAGCGCTGTCCGGGCTCCAGATGCGTCGCGAGTGTGTGCTGCGCCGCTGCGTCCAGGTCCACACCATGCACGGTCGCGCCCTGCGCGAGCAGCATGCGCGTGATCGCGCGGCCGATGCCGCCCGCCGCGCCCGTGACCACCGCCTGCCGTCCGTGCAGCGCCTGCTGTCCGTGCAACGCGTGCTCTCCGTGCAGCGCCTGGCCGGGCGGCATGCGCTGGTACCCGCTCAGATCACGGTCAGAAACGACACACCGTGCGCGCCGATGAAGCCGTCGGCCCGGCCCGGCCCCTGCCCCGGTATGCCGTAGTCGTCGGAGGTGACGCGAGCTACGCGGTGACGGCGCCAGGTGCGCAGCAGCTCGTGCAGCGGCATGACCGCCAACGACTGCCCGCCGTAAAGCTGGCGATGCAGGGCGGGCAGCCGGTACCACGGCACCGAGGGGCGCCGGTGATGCGCGTTGTGGTAGCCGAAGTTCAGCGTCAGCAGATTCAGCCATGGGAAGCGCTGCGAGATGAGGTTCGAGTACGTATGGCTGTCCTCGTACTGCCGGTCGCGCCCGGCCAGCGGCACGGGCTGGTCGGCGGCCACGAAGTACTGCTCGAAGGTGTGGTGAAAGGCGTCGAAGAAATTCAGCACGTGCAGCATGAGCAGCAGCGCGACGCAGTAGAGCAAGAGCGCGCGCGGCGACCACACGCCGAGCGTGATCAGCAGCGCCATGCGCAGCACCAGCATCGCGGCCGCGCGCGGCAGCTGGCGGCGTCGCGTGCGCTGCAGGAACGGCAGCCACACGATCTGCAGGTGCATCAGGATCTCGGTGGCGGGGATGTACGCCCACTCCAGGCCCTGCAGCAACCGGCGCAGCCGCGGGCGGCGCTGCATCAGGCCCTTGAAGTCGAAGCAGGTCAGATCGGCGCGTTCACAATGGTGCCGGATGTGCATGTGCCGGATGCGTTCGAACGAGGCATAGCACGAGCCGGCGATGAAGTTCATGGCCTCGCCGACCCAACGATTGGCGCGGGCCGTGCCGCACAGGTTCTGATGCGCCGCCTCGTGGATGAGGTAGGCCGCGAGCACCATGCCGTGCGCGCACAGCAGTACACCCAGCACGTTCAATGGTATCGAGCGTGCCGCCATCAGCCCGAATGAGCCGAGCCACGCCGCGCCGGTCCAGGCGAGCACCAGGGAGGTGGCGGTGGCGGCGGTGCGGTCGCGGAACAGCGGCCGGGCGGGTTGGGAGATCTCTGCGGTGTTCATGCCGGCGAACCCTGCGTGTCCGGCGAATGGGGGCAGGGCCGGCACGGACACGCATTTTTCTTGTAGCACGCGCACGGCCATAAATCTATACTTTTAGCTGTAATTTTATATACAATTTTATTGTGAATATTTCCGGCGGATCGGTGCGCAGATCGGCGGGCGGGCGGCCGGCAGGGGGCGGGCGGGCGGCGGGGCATGGCGGGCGCGCCGCGGGAGCGC
>JASHSK010000066.1 GCA_030038755.1 Gammaproteobacteria bacterium | reverse complement strand
CCCGCGCCTGCCGGGCCGCCCCCCGCCGGGCCGGCGCCGCGGGCCACGATGACGCGCGCCGGGCGCAGCAGTCGGCCGTTGAGCTCGTAGCCCGGCTGCACCACCTGCAGCACCGTATTGGGCGCAGCATCGGGGGACTCCTGCATGAGCATGGCTTCGTGCTGGTTGGGGTCGAAGCGCTGCCCGACGGGGTCGATCTGGCGGATGGAGAACTTGGCGAACGCGCGGTCGAGCAGTTTGAGCGTCGCCTCCTGGCCCGACAGCAGCGTCGCCGCATCGGCGTCCACGCCGCTGCGCAGCGCCAGCTCCAGACTGTCGCGCACCGCCAGCAGCTCATTGGCAAAGGCCTCGGCCGCGTAGCGGTGCGCCTGTTCGATGTCACGCTGCGCGCGCTTGCGCACGTTGTCGATCTCGGCGGCGGCGCGCAGGTACAGCTCACGCTGTGCGCGGCCATTCTCCTCGGCCACCGCCAGCTCTTTGCGCAGCGCTTCGATCTCCGCGCCATGGGCCGCACCGCTGCCGTCGCCACCGCCGTCGCCGTCGCCTCGGGCCGCACCCGCGGGGCTCTGTTCATCGGGCTCACCCACGAGCAGCTCATGCGCGCCTGTCTGCGGCTCACGACTCACGGTGCGTCTCTCCATCTGCAACTATCACTATGTAAAACAGATCACTATGCAATATAGCTTAAGTTACTTCCAAGGTATCCGGAAGGCCGGCGGCCTGGGAGCTGCCCCGGCGCCTCCCCCCGGCGCCTCCCCCCGACGCTCGCCACCCGCCGCACAGCGGCCCGAAGCCTGCCCCGGGTACGCCCGCTAAATGGCTCCTCAGCGACGGAAATTCAAGGCCGCGCCCAGAACTTTGGCGGTCAGCTCGACGATGGGAATGACGCGCTCGTAGGCCATACGGGTCGGACCGATGACCCCGAGGACACCGATGACGCCCTTATCCGAGCTGTACGGGGCCATGACCACGCTGTAGTCGTCGAGGATCTGGTAGCCGGATTCCTGGCCGATGAAGATCTGCACGCCCTCGGCCTTCAGGCTCTGGTCGAGCAGATGCAGCATGTCGCGCTTCTCGTTGAACGCCTCGAACAGGCGCCGCAGCTTGTCCACACTCGAGAGCTCGGGGAAGCCCATGAGGTTGGTTTCCCCGGCGATCACGTAATCGATGTCCTCGGGACCACCCGTCTGGTCGAAGAAGTGCTGCGCCATATCGATCGCGTCGAGCATCACCTGATTGAGGCTCTCGCGCGTCTCCTGCAGCTGACGCAGCAGCTCCTGGCGGATCTGCGCCAGCGACAGCCCGGCACAGTGCTCGTTGATGAAATTTCCCGCACGGCGCAGCTCCTCGGCGCCGTAATGCCGTCCGAGCTGAACGATACGGTTCTGCACTTCGCGATCGTCCAGCACCAGCACGACCAGCACGCGATTCTCGGACAGTGGCAGAAATTCGATGTGCGTCAGCACCGCGACCTTCGTCGGCGGCAGCGTCACCACGCCCGCCAGATGGGTGATGTTCGACAGCAGCTGGGAGGCGCTGGCCGCCAGCGACTTGCCGCTATCGGCGGGCAGGTCCAGCTGCCGGCGGATCTCCTCGAGGCTCGCGTCATCGGTGGGCAGGTGTGCGCGCAGCAGCGTGTCGACGAAGAAACGATAGGCCTTGTCGGTCGGCACGCGCCCCGCGGAGGTGTGCGGAGAGGTCACGAACCCCAGCTCCTCGAGGTCCGCCATGACGTTGCGCACGGTGGCGGAGCTGAGCACCAGACCCGACTCGCGCGACAGCGAGCGCGAGCCCACCGGCTGCCCATCCCGTATGTAGCTCTGCACCAGGACGCGCAGCAGCCGCTGCGCTCGCGCGTTCAAGGCGTCGTCTTTGCTCTCCTGGGCCATGGTCGCAACCGGCTTGGGTGCTTAAGTCATACGCTCGATCATCCGGACCGCCCGTCGGCTGTCGAGCTAACCAGCCGCACCCGCCGCCGTCAAGGGCGGACCTGGGCATGCGGTCATGGTCCGGCGCACGCCGCCATGCTACAAGGGCGGCATTCGACAGGGCTTGGCCACCCATGCACCAGACGATTCGTACCTGCGCTCTGATCGGTAAATTTCAAGATCAACGCGTCGCCGAGTGCGCGCAGCCGTTGACCGCGGCCCTCATCGAGCGCCGATTGACGATCCTCGCGCTGGATGATGGGCCGCCCGAGGCCGTGCCTGACGGTGTGAGCGTCATCCGGGCCGCCGAGCTCGTGGAACGCGCCGACCTGATCATCGCCATCGGCGGCGACGGCACACTGCTGTACGCCGCCGGACTGCTCGCCGATCATGCCGACCTGGGACAGGCCCGCCCCGGGGCGGCCGACGCCGCGGGCGGCGCTGCCGCGCGCGAAGTGCCGCTGCTCGGCATCAACCGCGGGCGGCTGGGATTTCTCACGGATGTGCTGCCGCAGGACATGCTGCACTCGCTCGACGCCGCACTGGCCGGTGAGTGCGAGCGGGACCGTCGCGCCCTGCTGCAGGCGCGCCTGTTCTCACCCGGCGGCGATGAGGTGCGCCACTACGCCCTCAATGACGTGGTGTTCAACCGCCTGGACACCGGTCGCATGCTGGACTTCGAGACGCGCATCGATGGGCGCTACGTCAACTCGCACGGCGGGGACGGCCTGGTGGTGGCGAGCTCCACGGGCTCGACGGCCTACTCGCTGTCGTGCGGCGGGCCGATCGTGGACCCGCGCCTCTCGGTGCTGGTGGTCGCGCCCATCTGCCCGCACACGCTCTCGGATCGCCCGATCGTCGTACCCGGTACCTCCACGGTGGAAGTGCGCCTCATCGGCCAACATGACACGGTCGCGCAGGTCAGCTGTGATGCCAGCGTGTTCGGAGCGCTTCGGCCGGGCGGACGGCTGCAGATCGTACCGAGCGATCGGGCGGTCACGCTGCTGCACCCTCCGGGGTACGACTACTTCCGCCTGCTGCGCTCGAAGCTGCACTGGGGGCTGGGCGGGCTCTCGCACGAGCGCTAGAGATGCTGCGGCACCTGCAGATCCGTGACTTCGCGATCATCGAGCTGCTCGAGCTCGAGCTGCGCCCCGGGCTGACGGTATTGACCGGTGAGACCGGCGCGGGGAAATCCATCGTCGTGGATGCCCTCGAGCTGCTGTCGGGTGCGCGCGCCGACGCCGACGTCGTGCGCCCGGGGGCCGAACGCGCCGATATTGCCGCGAGCGTGGATGCGCCGGCGGCGGATACGCCGCTGCGGCGACTGCTCGAATCGCAGGCGATCGACTGTCAGGACGAGCTGGTGCTGCGCCGGGTCGTGGGCCGCGACGGGCGCGGCCGCGCCTGGCTCAACGGCCAGACGGTCGCGCTGCAGGTCCTGCGCGAGGCTGCCGAGCAGTTGTGGGACATTCACGGCCAGCACGAATTCCAATCGCTGGTGCGTCCGGCCGAGCAGCGCTCGCTGCTCGACGAGTTCGCGCAGCTGCAGCCCCTCGCGCGCCAGGTGGCCTCCGCGCACGCGCAGTGGCTCTCGCTGCTCAACCGCAGTGTGAAGCTGGAGAGCGCCGCCGATGAGCGCAGCTCGCGCCTCGACCTGCTGCGCTATCAGCTGCGCGAGATCGAGGCCCTCGGGCTCTCGCCGGGAGAATTTGCCAGCCTGCGCGAAGAGCACGCGCGTCTCGCCAACCGCGGCAAGCTCATCGAGGGGGTGCGCGCGGCGCTGGCGGACCTGTACGAGGCAGAGGAGTCGAACGCCCACGCGCTGCTGGCGCGCTCGCTCGGTGGGCTGCGCGCGGCCGGCACGCTGGATGCGCGGCTGACGCCGCTGCTCGGGACGCTCGAGGAGGCCGAGATCCGCATCAAGGATGCCGCGCACGTGCTGCAGCAGTATCTGGACGCCCTCGACGTCGATCCGCAGCGCACCGATCAGATCGAGCGGCGCCTGGCGGCGATCGAGGACCTGGCGCGCAAGCACCGCGTATCCGCCGACGCATTGCCGGCGCGGCGGACGCAGCTGGCTCAGGAGCTCGGGCAGCTGGAGGGCGCAGCCGCCGACCTGGGCGCAGTGCGCCTGGAGCTGGCAACCGCCCTCGCCGGCTACCAGGAGCTGGCGCGCACGCTGTCCGCTCGCCGCACGACGGCCGCGCGCTCGCTCGCCAAGCAGATCTCGGCGCGCATGCAGGAGCTCGGCATGGCCGGTGGGCGATTCCTGATCGATATGCAGCCGGCGGCGGGAGCCGAGCCCGCGCCGTACGGTCTGGACCGCGTGGAGTTTCGCGTCAGCACCAACCCCGGTCAGCCTCCCCGCGCGCTCGCGAAGGTGGCCTCCGGCGGAGAGCTCTCGCGCCTGTCACTGGCCGTGCAGGTATCGTGCAGCGCCGGCGCCGGGCGCTGCATGATCTTCGATGAGGTCGACGCCGGCATCGGCGGCGCCGTGGCTGAAATCGTCGGACGCGAGCTGCGTGCGCTCGCCGCGCGCGCCCAGGTGCTGTGCGTCACGCACCTGCCGCAGGTGGCCGCCCAGGGCCACCAGCACCTGCGCGTCCTCAAGCTGAGCGACGGCACGCACACGCGCACCGCGGTGACGCCGCTGTCGGACGGCGCGCGCGTGGAGGAGCTGGCACGCATGCTCGGGGGAGTGGAGATCACCGCGCGCGCCCGCGCGCATGCTCAGGAGATGCTCAGTCAGGCCGCGGCCGTCAGCTCGTCCCGGAGCTGACGAGCTTGACGCGTCCCTGCTTGCGGGCCGGACAATCCCTGCGCTGGCAGCGCCCGTAGAGCACCAGCGAATGCTCGCCGATCTTGAAACCCAGGCGCTGCGCGATGGCGTTCTGGCGGCTCTCGATCTCGGCGTCGATGAACTCCTCGACCATGCCGCAGTCCATGCACACGATGTGGTCGTGGTGCGTGCCATGGTTGATCTCGAACACCGCCATACCGTTCTCGAAATGCCGGCGGCTGACCAGCCCGGCGGCCTCGAACTGCGTGAGCACGCGGTACACGGTCGCCAGGCCGATGTCCTCGCTCGAGTCGAGCAGGGATTTGTAGATTTCCTCCGCCGACATATGTCGCGTAGGGCTGCGCTCGAGGATCTCCAGGATCTTCAGTCGCGGCAACGTGACCTTGAGGCCTGCCTTGCGCAGTTCATTACTTTCCACGTTGCACCTCGGTGCCGCGTCGGCAGCTCTGGCCGTTGATGTCCACCGCCCCATCGCCCGTCACGCAGGGCCCGCCGGGCAGGGACTGTGCTGTATGATCGCCGCATGAGGATTATCGCTGAAATGCCCAGCCCCGTGGTATCGCCGCTCGACCGCCCCGCGTCGCGGCATGTTCCCCAACGCTCGCGCGCCGGTTCATGGCCGGCCCGTGCGACCGGCAGAACGGCGCTGCTGGGCGTGCTGGGTGCGACGCTGCTGGCCGCCTGTGTCTACCACATGCCCATCCGTCAGGGTAACTACCTCGATCCAACGGCGGTGGCGCAGGTCCGGCCCGGTATGACGCACAGTCAGGTGCGCTTCCTGCTCGGCACACCGATGGTGCCGGGCGGGTTCGACAACTCCCGCTGGGACTACGACTACTATCTGGACGAGGGGCACATCAGGCGCGAGCAGCGCGCGCACGTGACGATCTTCTTCAGCGGCAACACGGTCGCGCGCGTCGTCAGCGACGTGCGCAGTGCGCCGGTGACCACGGTCACCCGCGGCGGCGTCAAGTACCCGGTGCCTTTTTGATCCGCACGGCGCGCGCACGCCGCGCGGCGCGCGGATCGAACTGCAACCCCCGGTATAGCTCGATGCGGTCGCCGTCGGCGGCAATCTGCTCGCGGCTGCAGGGACGTCCGTAGATACCCACCGGCCCCCGCTCCCAGTCGGCCGTGGCCTGCCCGAGCAGCGGCCGGGCCGCGGCGAGCACCTCGGCCACCGTGGCGCCGTCGGCTACCTCGAGCTCGCAGTACAGCACCCCTCGGGGGGTATCACAGGCCACGCTGCAGCGCTTGGACAGGACCGGACCTCCGCGAGCGTCTCAGCCCGTGGGCAGGGACTGGGCTCTCGCCACGAACGCGCGCACCAGCGAGGCCGCCGTCTCCTCGAACAGCGGATCGAACAGCGCGGATTTCAGGGCGTTGGAGAATTGGAAACGCAGCGACAGCTCGATGCGACAGCCCTGATCGGCGATCGGCGTGAAACTCCACTGCCCCTCGAGCACTCGAAACGGCCCCTCCACCAGGTGCATATGCACGCCGCGGCCGGGATCGAGGCGGTTGCGCGTCGTGAAATGCGTGCGCAGCGGCCCGCGGCGCACCGCCAGACGCGCGAGCATCTCGTGGTCGCCGCGCTCGAGCACCTGTGCGGAGGTGCACCCGGGCACGAACTCCGGGTAGCGCTCCACATCTTCGACGAGCCGGTAGAGCGTCTCGGGAGGGCGCGCCACCAGGGCCGAGCGGGTCATCTGACGCATCGAACAAGTTTGGCTGATCCGATAGCGCCGCCTCAAGACTAGAATCGCACGCCCATGCCGAGGTCTGTGAATGCTCCGGTGAGCGCCACCCGATCCACGGCGGTCGCCCCGCGGGTGATCGCCGAGAATCGGCGCGCGCGCCATGATTACTTCATCGAGGAGCGCCTGGAGGCAGGACTGGCTCTGGAAGGTTGGGAGGTGAAATCGATGCGCGCCGGCAAGGCGCAGCTCGCCGAAGCCTACGTGTACGTGCGCAACGGGGAAGCGTTCCTGATCGGAGCGCACCTGTCGCCGCTGCGCACGGTGTCGACCCATCACAGCGCCGACCCGGTACGCACTCGTAAGCTGCTCCTGCACCGCAGGGAGCTCGATCACCTGATCGGAGCGACCGAACGACGCGGCTATACCATCGTGCCGCTGGAGCTGTACTGGAAGGACGGCCGCGCCAAGCTGCAGATCGGGCTCGCCAAGGGCAAGAAACAGCACGACAAGCGCGCCGCCGAGAAGGAGCGTGACTGGCAGCGCGATCGCGCACGACTGCTGCGGCGGGGCTGAGCCCTGCCCCGCGCTCGAGCGTACGTGACCCACGCACGGCCGCGGGACGCGGCTTTCGTGGTAGGATTGCGGTGCCTTTGTGGAAGGGGGCGACCGGTTTCGACGTGGGTTGCGAACCTTCAGGGGCGTGCCGAGGTGCAGTGGCCCTCGTTAAACACTGCTGCAAACATTAGTTGCCAACGACGACAACTTCGCTCTGGCTGCCTAGTCGCAGCTGACCTCTGACCAGCTCGTGCCTATGCGACTGCATCAGGGGACGCGCTCATAGGATCGCGGGCCATCGTGCTACGGGGTGGTTTCGCTAAGAGTCACCGTCGCTGGTCCGGCGTCTTCCCTGCCCTTCGGGTAACGACGGACGAGAACCAAAGAACGGGCTACGCGCGTAGATCCTGGAGTCTAGGGCTTGCGGACGCGGGTTCAATTCCCGCCGCCTCCACCACCTTTTAATTTCAATACGTTAGACAATCAATCCAGACGCAGTTACAGGTCGCGCCGGGCGGCCCTGCGCGCGGCCGGAGGCGGTACCGACATTATTTAAAATTAATGGCTCTTTTGAGCCGTTGACCTTACAGCCCTGTAACGTTGCGCGAACGTAGAGGAGCAACCGATCAGCAGGTGGCAGGGATAATGGCGACGACCGGACCCGTCTTCATCCATTCGCTGTTCCGCTCGGCCAGCACGTACTTCTTTCAGAAATTTCGCGCCATCGAATCTTTCGCCTGCTATCAGGAGCCCTTCAACGAATCGCTGGCCGCGCTGAATCATGCCTGGCGGCACTACCGCCTGCTCGAGCCCCCCACGCTGCCGGGACTGCGTCATCCGCAGCTCGATCGACCCTACTTCTACGAATTCTGGGAGGCCCGGCAGCATCTGCGCGGGCTGTACCACGCGTCCTTTGCGTATCGCCAGTACTTCGCGCGCGCCGGGCAGCTGCCCGCCGCCCAGCGCGCATGGATATCGGCGATCATCGAGCACGCCCGCGGGCGACCCCTGCTGCAGTTCTGCCGCAGCTCCGGGCGCGCCGCGGCCCTGCGCAGCCTGTACGGCGGTACGCACCTGCATCTGTGGCGCGAGCCGCGCGCGCAGTGGTGGTCCTACAAGACCGCGGATTATTTCGACAGCGTCAGCCGGCACATCTACCGCTCGGCGCATCTGCCCGAGGCACTGCGGGTGGTACGCCGCATGGCCGGCATCCCGCGCTCGCGCTTCCGTCATCCGCCGCCGCGCGGCAACTACGTGATGTTCTACGGGCTGTGGCTGGACGCGTGGCTGCGCCTGTGCGCGAACAGCGACCTGTCGATCAACGTGGATCGCATCGCCCTCGACCCCACGGAGAACGCCGAGTGTGCCCGACGGCTCGCCGGACTGGTCGGCCATGCGATCGACCTGTCCGACATCCGTACCTCCGGCATGGTGTTCACGCCCGAGGAAGAGCCGTTCTACACGGAGGCCGAGCAGGCCGTGCATGCCGTCTTCGCGCGCAACGGCCATGCCACGACGCAGGCCCTGGAGGCCGCCACCACGGCGGCCGCGGACGCGCGCCGCGCACACGAGGGCCGCACTCACGATGCCGCCGCCGAGCAGAATCTGCGGCTGGCCGCGATATCGCTGATGCACTGCCTGGCTGGAGGCGGTCGGCCCGGCGGCGGGCGCTGGCCGTACCGCTGGTATCCCAGGCGTCTGCACGACTATGTGCGCTGGGCACTGAGCCGGCTGCGGCAGCGCCGCAGCCCACCGACCGCGCAGGGCGGCGAGCTCGTGGGCGAGAATGAATCATGCCGCGCGGCCGTGCAGCCACAGCCGGGACAGCCCTCGTAGGCAGATACGCGGCGGGCCTGCCGGCGGCCCGCAAAAGCCGTCAGCCGCCGGTGTCTACGGTCGTGCCGCGAATGATGTTCTTGAGTGCGTCCGCCCAACCCCACAGCAGCAGACACGAGGAGGAAATCACCACGAACCAGTAAAAGGCCTTGCTCTTCAGCATGTACGTATTCACCACCAAACCCGCTGCGCCCGATCGAGGAGTTTGCAAATTGTATCATTGATCATCGATCCGCCGCAGGGAGCGCCGGCGCTGCGTCGAAGAACGCGTCGGGTGCTGCTGCTGGCGAGCGTGTGCGCGCTGGCAAGCGTGTGCGCGCTGGCGACCGGTGCTGCCGCCACGGCCGCTCGGGCCGTGAGCGACGCCGATCCCTACCTCTGGCTGTCACGCACGGGCTCCCCTGCCGTGAACGCCTGGGTTGCGCGCGAGAACGCCCGCAGCCGTGCGGAACTGGCGACCGGTGTGCCGTTCGAGCGCGACCGCCGGCAGCTGGTCGCGCTCCTGAACGCTCCCGATCGCATCGCTCTCGGCAGCCTGCAACGCCACTGGGTCCTGAACTTCTGGCAGGGACCCGGGCATGTACGTGGCCTGTGGCGACGCACGAGCATCGCGGATTACGCCCGAGGAGCGCAGCACTGGCAGACGCTGCTCGACGTTGATGCGCTCGATCGGCGCACCGGCCACGATTGGGTATGGCAGGGGGCCGACTGTGCACCCTCGCTGCAGCGCTGCCTGGTCAGTCTCTCACCGGGCGGCGGGGATGCCGTGGTGGTACGCGAATTCAGCCTCCGCGAGCGACGTTTCGTTGCCGACGGCTTCTCCCTGCCGGCCGCCAAATCCACGGCAGGCTATCTGGATGACGACTCGGTGCTGGTGGCGACGGACTTTGGTCCTGGAACGCTGACCGCCTCCTCCTATCCGCGCATCGTGAAGCTCTGGCGCCGCGGTGAGCCGATCGGCGCGGCGAAGACCCTGCTGGCCGGTGCACCGACGGACGTGGACGTCTCCGCGCAGGTGTTCCGCGGCCCTGACGGCAACGTCGCACTGATCGAGCGGCAGCCGGACTTCTTTCGAACCGACTACTACCTGCTGCAGAGAAACGCTCGCCTGCTGCACCTGCCGCTGCCCGAGGACGCGCAGGTACAGGGCGTCACCGCCGGAGAGCTGATCGCGACGCTGCAGAAGGACTGGCGGCGCGCCGACGGCACCATCCGTCGGGGCTCGCTGATCGCCCTGCCCGTGCTGCCTTACGAGGACGGCCGCGCCGCACCGGGCCCGCTGCCGGTCACGGTGCTGTACACGCCCGGTCCGCAGGAGACGATCGATGCGGTATCGGCCGGGCGAGACGCCGTATTCGCCTCGATCTATCACGACGTCACCGGTGCCATCCATGCCTTCCGGCCGCCACCGACAGGTACCGCAGGCGCTGCAGGCGCGGCGCCCCACGCGGCCTGGAGCGACACGACGCTGCCATTGCCGGCCGGCGGCTCCACCACGATCGTCTCCACCGACGACTGGACGAGCGACGCCTATTTTCTCTTCGAAGGGTTCCTGCAACCCCCGACCCTCTACGCCTACGACGGAGTGACGGTCCGGGCGCTGCGCTCGCAGCCCGCGCGCTTCGACGCCGCACACCTGGCCGTGCATCAGTACTGGGCACGCTCGGCAGACGGCACCCGCGTGCCGTATTTCTTCATCGGCCCGACGGGTGCGACCGGCCCGGTCCCCACCATTCTGTACGGCTACGGCGGCTTTCAGCTGTCGCTGACTCCCTGGTACTGGGAGGATGCGCACCGTCTGCTCGCCGCAGGCTCTCTGTGGCTCGCTCGGGGCGGCGCGGTCGCCGTCGCCTCCATCCGTGGTGGTGGTGAATTCGGTCCTGCGTGGCACGAAGCGGCGCTGACCGTGCATCGGCAGCGAGCCTTCGATGACTTCGAAGCCGTCGCGGCCGACATCGAAGGGCGCAGGCTGTCCACGCCGGCGCAGCTGGGCATCCTCGGCGCATCCAACGGCGGGCTGCTGGTCGCCACCGCGATGGCGCAGAGACCGGAGCTGTTCGGCGCGGTTGTCTGCCAGCGCCCGCTGCTCGACATGCTGCGCTACACGCATTTTGGAGCGGGCGCTTCCTGGGTCGCCGAATACGGCGATCCGGCCGACCCGAGGATGGCCGAATACCTGCGTGGCTACTCACCCTACGAGAACGTGCGGGCGGGCGTCGCCTACCCGCCGGTATTGTTCATCACCGAGAGCAGCGATGACCGGGTCACACCGGTATTCGCCCGCATGATGGCGGCGAAGATGCAGGCGCAGGAGCACCGTGTGCTGTTCGCGGAAGATGCGGAGGGTGGTCACGGTCCCGGCGCAACACACGCCGAGCAGGCGCGCAGCTGGGCGCTGGTGTACGTGTTCCTGGCGCGCGAGCTGCACCTGCGGCCGCAGGCCGGTCAGCGCTGAGCCGTCGGCACGCGCTCGCCAGCGAGTGCTCGCCCGCAGTGGAGGCGGGACGGATGAGCCGTCCCGCCTCGCCTCGCGCGATCAGCCGTCAGTGCCCGCCCCCGCGCGCATGGCCTCCCTGGCGACCCGCCTCGGCCGCCTTCTCGCGGTCGTTGGCGAAGTTGCCGGGATTGCTTTCGCGTCCCTGGCTTTCGCCGCCCTTGCGCCCGGCTTCCGCCGCCCGCCGCGGATCGTTCGCGAAATTGCCCGGGTTGTTCTCGCGTCCCTGACTGTGGCCGCCCTTGCTGGCGATCTCGCGCTGCTGCTGCTCATCCATCGATGCAAAGCCGCGCTTGGAGGTGGCACCCTCTGTGCCCTGTCCGCCTGTACTCTGTCCGCTGGTCGGATTTGCCATCGTCATCCTCCGTGGGAAGTGGGATTGCCACGAGGTGCAAGGGCTGTGCCGCGCCGGCGCGACCCTGCAGGCAGCCGGTTTCGCGCGCGGTTCAGCGCGTGAGCTGCGCTCGGGCGCAGCCGCATCGAGCGCGCGCAGCGGCGCGTGCGGAATTTTTGGGTGTGGGCGTGCAGATATTGCTCAGGGACTGACGCGATGCCCCGACGGCGGCGCTTACCTCGCATCGCATCAGCGCACGCCGCGGCGTCAGGCGGCGATTCAGCACGCGGCGATCGGGTACACGCGACGGTTCAGCACACGACGAGATGATGGCCATCGGGGTCCCGCAGATGCCGCGGCTGTGCGCGCGGCCCGTCAGTCTCGAACACCAGGCGCGTCGCCGCGACGTCGTCGGGTTGCACGGGCGCGCCATCGTCGGCGACTGCGTCCTGGTAGCACAGCAGCTCCAGGTGCGGCGGTACCTCGCGCGGGCTGAGCGCGACGACCTGCACCTGCGCGCGCACGAGCCCATCGAGCTGCTGCTGCTCGTGGCCGTGATTGAGTGTACGGGCGCTCACCCGCAGCCCCCATCGTTCATAGAAGGCGATGCTGCGCGCGCTGTCCCGCACGCAGATCGCGGAGTGATCGATGCCGGGAAACAGCGCACTCCGCCCGGCGGGACCGGCGCGCTCGCCGGCCGGGTCGCCGAGCCAGAGCAGCTCGAGCGGATGGCCGTCGGGATCGCGGAATTTGAAGGCCGTCACGCCGCCTGAGCTCGCGGGCAGGCGCTGCGGGCCGTGGGTGGAGATGCTCTGCCAACCACCGGTGCGCACCAGATGCCGGTATGCGCGTGACATGTCCTCGACGACGATGGCGAAGTGCTGAAAGCGCGGATCCGAGCCGACCACTCCCGCCGGATACGCCCGCCCCGGGATATCCAGCTGCAGCAGCTCGAGGTGCTGCGCGCCGAGAACCAGGCGCACGCGGTGCGCGCCCGTGCTCACGCCGATCAGCTGCTCGGTCGCGGCAGCGGACAGCCGCTCGCCGCCCTGCGGGCCGCAGTTGAAGGCGCGTCGATAGAAATCCGCCAGTCGCTGCGCGTCATGCGTGATCAGACACACTCGCGTCAGCCGCACGACCGTGCGCGGCGCCTCGCCCGCATCGCGGCCCGGCTGCGCCGCGCCGGGGTCCGGCCCCTCAGGGCGCGTGTCGGCGTTCGTCATGGCCAGCGCACGCCACGCCGATTCAGAAAGATCGCGTACAGCGTGTGCGAGCCGCCGATGAACAGCCGATTCCGGAGCGCGCCGCCGAAGGTCAGATTCGAGACGCGATACGGAACGCGGATCTTGCCGAGCAGCCGGCCGTTGGGATCGATGCAATGCACCCCGTCGGCGGCGCTCGACCAGAGGTTGCCGTCCTCATCCACGCACAGGCCATCGGCGTAACCGGGTTCGATGCGGTGGAACACGCCGCCGCCGCGCAGCTCGCCGTCGGGCTGTACGTCGAACACGCGGATGTACTGGCGCGGATGATCGCTGGTCTGATCGCCGGTCTCGGCGATGTACAGCCGGCGCTCGTCCGGGGAGAACGCCAGGCCGTTGGGCCCGTCGAAATCCGCGGCCACCACGCGGATCTCGCCGCTGCCGGGATCGAAGCGATAGACGGCGGGTGGTTGCTCGGATGCCTGACGTCCTCCCTCGTAGTCCGACTGGATGCCGTACAGCGGATCGGTGAACCAGATCGAACCGTCGGACTTGACGGTCACGTCGTTGGGTGAGTTGAGCCTGCGGCCCTGGTGGCGATCGACGAGCCGGGTCACCTGGCCATCCAGCTCGGTGCGCAGCAGGCAACGTTCACGGTGAGAGCAGGAGATCAGTCGGCCCTGACGGTCGCGCGTCTGGCCATTGGCGTATCCGGAAGGATGGCGATACACCGATACGCCTACGTCCTCGATCCAGCGCATCGTACGATCGCGCGGCAGATCCTGAAACAGCAGGCAACCCGCGTCGCCCATCCATACCAGCCCCTCGATCCAGCGGAAGCCCTCGGCCAGCCGCTCGAGCGGCGCGTTGGACAGCACGTAATGTGCGAATTTCCCATCGTGGATCTCGAACTCATCCACAGACATGCCCTCGGTTCAGCCGACACCCCCGGTGCGGGGATCGCCCCAGGCCCGGGGAACGCCCCGGGTCTGCGGAATTGCCCGGGTCCGCGGAATTGCCCGGGTCCGCGGAACGCCTCAGCTCCAGGGACACGGCGAGGCGGCGGCGGGCTGCGGCGGAAGCTGCACGAGCATCAGCACCGCGGGCACTTCGCCCACGGTACCCGACAGGTGGCCGCGCCGTCCGTCGCGCTCGCGGCAACCCTGGTCCGCCCCGAAGGACAGCTCTCCGGCTCCCATCTCCACGCGCGCGCCGTCCATGGATTCCACGAACCAGCGGCCCGATAGCGGAATGATCCACTGTGGCTGTGGGTTTTCGTGCCACTGACCGATCCACCCCACCGGCAGCACCGTGATCAGTGTCGTCATCGCTGCGTGGGTTCGCTCGCCCTGCCACTGCGGAGCTGCCTGCGGCTGGATGGACGAGAAGTCGAAGCGACTCATACGACACCGGCGCTGATGACTGACGCCCTGCGCATCGGTCCACAGATACCAGTACTCGACCGTCGGCGGATCCGGGGCCGCGGATCGCGCGGGCGAGGCCTGCGCGTGCGGCACCTCCAGCGCATGCGGCGATCCCTGCGCGTGCGGCGAGGCCTGCGCGTGCCCATCACTCATCGCGGCTCCTGCGCCGCGGCGCTCGCGGCATACGGATGCGTCGAGGAGAACGGATCGTGCCAGAAACTGCGCGCGGCGGCGGCGTTGGTGCCGAGCGCCAGCACCAGGAAACCGCCCGCCAGCGCCAGGTTCTTCCAGAAATCCCAGAACAGCTCGCGGCCCTGGCTCGGGCCGCGTAGCCGAAAATCGGCGACCTTCCAGAACTGCTTCCACAGCAGCGCCGTCACGATGCAGTAAAGTGCCAGGATCAGCGCGGCCAGACGATCGAACACGCCCGTCAGCACCGCGAGCGACATCAGCACCTCGATGCCCAGGCCGACGACGATGGCCGCCATCGCCAGCGGTCGAGCTCGGATCGCCAGCGCTGCCTGACCCACCGCCGCATCGAAGTTCAGCAGCTTGTCCAGTGCGCTGAAGGGCAGGAACAGCAGCACCAGCAGGCAGCGCACTCCAAAGATGACCGCAGTGCTCAGCAAGCTTCGCTCCCGCGCGCGTGACGTGCATGCAGCTGCCCGTGACCTTGAGGCAGCGGCGCGTGTCGGACCCGCATACATTGTCGCGCACGAGCGTCCTCTGGCAACATCCGATTACGGCCGTCGCCGGCGCCCGCGCCATTGCCACACCGGCCGCGCCGTCCTGCGGGCGCCTGTCATACGAGGAGCACCCACGTGAGTGAAGCGAGCAACCCGAGCCGCACGGCCCCCACGCCCGCATCCTCCGGCGCGCCTGCCGTGAGCGTGCCGCGCACGCTCGCCGGGCAGAAGGCACTGGTGACCGGAGCGAACTCCGGGATCGGCCGGGCGGTGGCCATCGCGCTCGGCCAGGCCGGAGCCGACGTCGTGGTCAATTACGTCGTCGGCGACGACGCGGCGCAATCGGTGGTCGAGGAGGTGCGCCGCGGCGGCGTGCGCGCATTCGCGCATCAGGCCGACGTGTCCTCCGAGGAGCAGGTCGAGGCGATGTTCGCGCGCGCCTGCACCGAGCTCGGCACCCTCGACATCCTGGTGAACAACGCCGGACTGCAGCGCGACGCGCCGTTCGCCACGATGACGCTGGCACAATGGAACACCGTCATCGGCATCAACCTCACCGGGCAGTTCCTGTGCGCGCGCGCCGCGATCCGCGAGTTCCTGCGCCGCGGGGTGGTACCGTCCGTCTCGTGCGCCGCGGGGAAAATCATCTGCATGAGTTCGGTGCACCAGGAGATTCCCTGGGCCGGCCATCCGAATTACGCCAGCTCCAAGGGCGGCATCAAGATGATGATGGAGAGCCTCGCGCAGGAGGTCGCCCCCCATCACATCCGCGTGAACAGCATCGCGCCCGGAGCCATCCGCACGCCGATCAATACCGCCGCCTGGAACACCCCGCAGGCCTATACACGACTGATGACGCTGGTGCCCTACGGACGCATCGGGGAGCCGGAGGACATCGCGCGCGCGGCGGTCTGGCTCGCATCCGATCAGTCCGACTATGTCGTGGGCACCACGCTGTTCGTGGACGGCGGCATGACGCTCTACCCTGGCTTCGCCACCGGTGGCTGATGCGGGCGCCGCGATCGTGGAGCGCACGGAACGCTCAGGCCGCGCTGCGATGCCGGCGGATCACTACGATCTGATCGTGATCGGCACCGGTCCGGGCGGCGCCTCGCTCGCGCACCGGCTCGCCCCGCTCGGGCGGCGCATTCTGCTGCTCGAGCGCGGCGAGTACCTGACTCGCACGCGCGCGAACTGGGATGCGCAGACGGTGTTCGTGGACGCGGCCTACCAGAGCAAGGAGACGTGGTACGGGCGCGACGGACGCGCATTCCATCCGGGGTTGCACTACTTCGTCGGAGGCAATTCCAAGTTCTACGGCGCGGCGCTGCTGCGCATGCGCGAGCGCGACTTCGGGCAGCTCGTGCACGCTGACGGGATCTCCCCGGCGTGGCCGCTCGGCTACACGGACTTCGAGCCGTACTACGCCGAGGCCGAGCGGCTGTTTCACGTGCATGGCCAGCGCGGCGAGGACAGTACCGAGCCGCCTGCGAGCGGTCCATTTCCCTATCCCGCCGTATCGCACGAGCCGGCCATCGAGGCCCTGAGCGACAGCCTGCGCCGCGCAGGCAGGCATCCCTTTCACCTGCCGCTCGGCATCCTGCTGGATGAGCGCAACGGCAAGCCGACCCCCACCAGCATCTGCATCCGCTGTGACGCGTTCGACGGCTTCCCCTGCCTGCTGAACGGCAAGGCCGATGCGCAGGTGGTGTGCATCGATCCGATGCTGCGGGCACATCCGAATGTCACGCTGCTGACCGGCGCCTATGTCGAAAAGCTGCGCACCAACGCGTCCGGAACGGCGGTCGATGCCGTCGAGGTGCTGCGCGACGGGCAGCGCGAGCAGTACCGCGCGAACATCGTGGTGGTCGCCTGTGGCGCGCTGTCCTCCGCGCTGCTGCTGCTGCGCTCGGCGGACGAGCACCACCCGCACGGTCTCGCCAACGGCTCCGGGCAGGTCGGGCGCAATTACATGCGCCACAACCAATCGATCCTGATGGCGCTGATGCGCCAGCCGAACGACACGGTGTTCCAGAAGACGCTGGCCCTGAGCGACTACTACTTTCGCTCCGACGACTGGGAATATCCGCTGGGTCTGATCCAGATGTGCGCCACCTCGCACGGTGCGCAGATCCGCGGCGAGTCGCTGCCGTCGTGGCTGGAGTGGGCGCCGAAGATGCCGTTCGATCAGATGGCGCGCCACTCCATGGACTTCTGGCTATCCAGCGAGGATCTGCCGCGCCCGGAGAATCGCATTTTCTACGACGGTGAGCGCGTGGTGCTCGACCTCACCGAGAACAACATGGAGGCCCATCACCGGCTCAGGAAGAAGCTGCAGGCGCTGCTCGACGCCGCCGGCGCCCATCCGCACCTGATGGAGCGCAGCCTCTATCTGGGCAAGAACATTCCGATCGGCGGCACGGCGCATCAGGCCGGAACCGCACGCTTCGGCAGCGACCCGGCCAGCTCGGTGCTGGACCTGAACTGCAAGGCGCACGAGCTCGACAACCTGTACCTGGCCGACGCGAGTTTCTTTCCGTCGATCGGCGCGGTCAATCCGACGCTGACCATCATCGCCAATGCGCTGCGCGTCGCCGACGTCATCGGCCGCCGGCTGGCTTAGTGCCGCAGCGGCACCCAGCTCCAGCTGCGCAGCAGCGTGTCCAGCACGCCCCGGTCGGCCCCGTAGCGCTGCGGCACGCTCTGCAGATCCAGGCGATAGATCTCACGGTCGCGCACCACGATGACCGAGTCGAACAGGTAGGTCTGAGTGCTGCGCGGGCAGCGCACCGTCATGCGATAGCGTCCCCCGCTCACCCCGTCGAGCGAATACGGTACGCCGCTCTCCTGCAGCAGCGTATCGAACAGTCGGGCACTGAATCTGTCGCGCAGATGTACGCCCTGGGCCGTGATGTCGTAGAACGCGTCGTAGGCGGCATCCACGCGCAGGAAGGCCGGCGGCTGCCGCGAGAGCAGGATTCCAAATCCGCGCGGCGCCGCGGTGGCATGGGTGTAGCCGGTCAGTCCCGCCGGAATCGTCACGGCGTAACCATAAATGTCGTTGACGTAGCGGCCGCTGTGCGCCGCGTTTGGCGGCCGGTCGAAGCCCGGGGAGGGTAGCTGACCGCAGTAAGGGTCGGCACCCGGCGGCGGCACGCTCGTGCCGCGTCGCAAGATACCGCTGGTGCCCCGCATGACGGCGAGCGCCACGGCGGCGGTGACGCCCAGGGCGAGCACGGCAGCGACGAGTCGACTCATCCGCACGGCGAGGGGTGCGGCGCGGGACCGACGGGAGTGGGAGCCACGCTGCAGCATAGCGCAGCCGCCCCGGACCGGCCGTCCAGCCGGGTGCGGTGGCCTACGGAACCGTCGGACAAGCGTCACCGGGACCGTCGGAGCCGACCGCATGAACGCGCCGGCTGCGCACCATGGTTGGGTCGCCGGGATCTCTGCCGTATCCTTGGGCGCATGTCCGCGACGCCTGAGCGCAATGCCGAGCTGCTCTACGAGCCCGTCGGTGATGACGCGGACCAGCTGCGCATGCTGGTCAGCGCGCTGCTCGGCGGCAGCTACAAGGAGGAGTTCTACCTCTGGGATGTCGCTTCCGTGTGCCGCTCGAAGCCGGACTTCGCGCGACATCTGCTCTCGCTGATCGATCGCTACCAGCGTCTCGGGCAGATGCCTGCCGCACAATATCGGCGCATTCGTCAGACCATCGAGCAGTCGCTGCAGCCGCGCGAGGTATGGCCGCCGGCCACCGAGGCACCCATCGGCGCGGGCGCGTCGCGCGCCGACACCCTGAGCTCCAGCGCCGACACCACCACGGTCACTGCGGCGGACGACCCGGCGGACCCGACGGTGACCGCGCCCTTGCCGGCCGCGGCACCTGCGAGGCGCGCGGCGCCTGCGCAGCCGCGGATGTCGATCCGGCAGCGCATGGGATTGGGGCCGTCGCGACCAGCGCGACCGGAGAGCGCGGCTGCAGCGCCGGTCGCGCCGCAGACACCGACGGCGCCACCCATGGCGCAGACAGTGCCGCCGACCGCGCAGACGGCGCCGCCGATGGCACAAACGGCACCGCCGGCCGCGGGCGCGGAGCGCGTTCCACCCGCGGCTGCACCGGGTGCCCCGCCCCACGCCCCGCCCCACGCCCCGCCGCCGCTTCCGCCCCTGGCCTCACCGGCCATCGCGCCCGACGCTACTGCGTACGTGCCGAGCGCAGCCCTGGCGCCCGACCGCGCCGGGCCGGCGACAGGGATCGGGATGGGGACGGTGCTGCGCGGGCGTTACGAGCTTCAGGAGCTGCTGGGTTGCGGCGGCATGGCCTCCGTCTACGGTGCCCTCGATCGCTACCGCGCCAGTCTGGGTCTGACCGACTGCCGTGTGGCGGTCAAGATCGCCACGGCGCAGCCCGGACGCCCGGACACCGTGGCGGCGCTCGGCCGCGAGTTTCATCATGCGCAGCTGCTGTCGCATCCCAATGTGGTGAACGTCTACGAGATCGACCACGAGGCGGATGCGAGCTTCTACACCATGGAGCTGCTCGAGGGAGAGCGGCTCAGCCAGCTCACGCAGCGCATCGGCGGGCCGCTGCCGCGGCCCCAGGCGCTGTCGATCATCCGCGACATCGGCTCCGCGATCGCTCATGCACACTCCCGCGGAGTCGTGCACGGGGACATCAAACCCCACAACGTCTTCGTCACTTACGGCGGACAGGTCCGGCTGCTGGATTTCGGCGGGCTCAGCCCCGCGCTCGCCGACCCCTGGTGGGTGGTCGAATCCGCGGCCGAGGAGCGGCGCGGCGGCTATCGGGCGGCCACACCCGCCTATGCGAGCTGCGAGCAACTCGACGGTCTGCGCGCCGATCCGCGTGACGACACCTATGCGCTGGCCTGCATCGCCTACGAGCTGTTCTCCGGCCGTCATCCCTTCGGCGGCAAATCCTCACTGGAAGCCCGGGCGCAGGGGCTGCGGCTCCGGCGTCCACGGGGTCTGCCGGCGCGCAGCTGGCACGCGCTGCGGACGGGGCTCGCCTGGAAACGCCGGCAGCGACCCGAGAAGCTCAACCCATGGCTCGAGCAGCTGGGTGTTGCAGCCGCGGCTTCCCACCTGCCCCCTTCGCATCAGCTGTCCGCGTTCACACCGCGGCGCACTTGGCCGCAGTCCCTCGCGGCCACCGTGCTGGTGCTCGGCTGCATCGGCGCCGTAGCCTTTACGGCGACCCGCGAGGGCGGTGCGCCCTGGCGGCGCACGCTCGCGAGCGCGGAAGCCAGCCTGCAGGATGCGCGCCGCAACCTGCAGTCCGCGGCGTCACCCGCGGCGTCACCCGCCGCGGCACCGCCGCCGGCAGCCACCGCGGCAGCGAACGGCGGGCCGTCCAGTGCGCCGACTGCAGCAACAGCGCCGTCCGCGAGCGGCGCGGGCGGATCCGCCGACACCGCCGGCACGAAGGCGCCCACGAGCGCTCAGGGTCGCGCGGGCAGGACGCGCACCTCCTCGCACCTGCCGAGGCGACACATCACACTGGCCGCCGCGGACGGATTCGTGCCACCGGCCACGCCGGCGGCCGGCGCACCCACGGCCGTCGCCGCGGCCAGCACGGCGCGATCGAACGGTGCCGCCCCGCAGATCGAATACCTTTCCGGCTCGGGTGGAGTCGCCTTCAGCGCCGGCAGCTACACCGTGGACGAGGATGCTCCGGCCGCACGGCTGATCGTGCGGCGTATCGGCAGCTCCAGAGATGATGTGAGCTTTTCCTGGTGGACCGTGGAGGACAGCGCCAGGGCGGACGTGGATTTCGCGCCGCTCGGCCGCCGCATCGAGCACATTCCGGCGGGCGCGGACAACGTCACGATCTACGTTCCCATCATCTCCAACCCGCTGCGCCATCAGACCGCTACCTTCTACGTGGTGCTGGGTCCACCGGGCGGTGCCGACACCAGCGCACCCGACGCACAGGCAAGCGTAACGATCGTGCGCGGCGGTTGATGCGCCGATGCACATGCACTCACCGGTCTGACCGCAGTCCCCCGTGGCGAGCGCCCGCGCGCGCGTGCCGCGCGCGGGCCCCGTCAGGGAATGAACACTCCATCCAGGTCGATCACTCCGATGCGCCGCAGGTAGCGGATGATCTGCTCGGCGGCCTGCTCGGCGCGGGTGTCGCGCGTATCGATGTGGATCTCGGGATTTTCCGGCGGCTCGTACGGAGAATCGATGCCGGTGAAGTTGCGGATCTCGCCGGCGCGCGCGCGGCGATACAGACCCTTGGGATCGCGCCGCTCGGCTTCCTCGATCGGCGTATCGATGAAGATCTCACAGAACTCGCCCGGTCCGAGCAATGAGCGCGCCAGGCGCCGCTCCGCGCGGAACGGGGAAATGAACGACACCAGCACGATCAGGCCCGCATCGGTCATCAGCCGCGCAACCTCGGCCACGCGGCGGATATTCTCCACACGGTCGACGTCGGTGAACCCCAGGTCGCGGCACAGCCCGTGCCGCACGTTGTCACCATCGAGCAGGTAGGTGTGCCGGCCGAGCGCGTACAGGCGCTTCTCCACCAGGTTGGCGATGGTCGATTTGCCGGCCCCCGACAGTCCCGTGAACCACAGCACGCAGGCCTTCTGGTGCTTCTGCGCCGAGCGGGCGGCCTGATTGATGTCGAGCGCCTGCCAGTGCACGTCCTGCGCGCGTCGCAGCGCGCCATGCAGCAGGCCGGCCCCCACCGTGCCGTTGCTGATGCGATCGATGAGGATGAAGCCGCCGGTGTCGCGGTTCTCCTCGTAGGGATCGAACGCCAGCGGCGCCTCGGTGCTCAGATGCACCAGACCGATCTCGTTGAGCTCCAGCTGCCGAGCAGCCAGCTTCTCGAGGGTATTGACGTTGATCTTGTGCTTGAGCGGCGCGATGGTCGCGGCCACGGTCCGGGTGCCGCACTTGAGCAGATAGGGACGACCGGGCAGCATCGGCTCCTCGCCCATCCACACCACCGTCGCCTCGAACAGCTCGCTGACGGCCGCGGGCGCGTCCGCCGCCGCCAGCAGGTCGCCGCGACTCACGTCGATGTGGTCCTCCAGCACCAGCGTGACCGATTGTCCGGTCGTGGCCTGCTGCGCTTCGCGGTCGCCGAGCAGGATGCGCGCCACGCGGCTGCGCACGCCCGCGGGCAGCACCACGAGCGGATCCCCGACGCGCACGCTGCCGCCGACGACGAGCCCGGCATAGCCGCGGAACTCCTGGTTCGGGCGGTTGACCCATTGCACCGGCATGCGGAACGCCACCGTGGAAGAGGGCCGCGTCGGCGGCACGCGGTCCAGGTGCGCCATGAGCGTGGGTCCGGTGTACCAGGACATGTGCGCGGAGGGCGAGATGACGTTGTCGCCGCGCAGCGCCGACAGCGGAATCGCCACGATGTCGGTGAGACCGATCTGCGCGGAGAAATCACGGTAGTCCTGCTCGATGCGGCGAAACACCGTCTCCTGGTAATCGACCAGGTCCATCTTGTTGACCGCGAGCACCACGCGGCGGATGCCGAGCAGGGACACCAGATAGCTGTGGCGACGCGTCTGCGTGAGCACGCCCTTGCGGGCATCGACCAGGATCACCGCCAGCTCGGCGGTCGAGGCCCCGGTGACCATGTTGCGCGTGTACTGCTCGTGCCCGGGCGTGTCCGCGACGATGAACTTGCGGTGCTCGGTGGCGAAGAAGCGGTAGGCGACGTCGATGGTGATGCCCTGCTCGCGCTCCGCGGCCAGGCCGTCCACCAGCAGCGCAAAATCCAGCGCCCCGCCCTGCGTGCCGAGCCGGCGCGAATCGTGCTCGAGCGCGGCCAGCTGATCCTCGAACAGCACCTGCGACTCGTACAGCAACCGCCCGATCAGCGTGCTCTTGCCGTCATCGACGCTGCCGCAGGTGATGAAGCGCAGCAGGTCCTTGTGCGCCTGCGCCGCGAGCCAGGCGTCCAGCTCCGGCGACAGCGTCTGCGGATCGGCGCTCATCAGAAGTAACCTTCCTGCTTCTTGCGCTCCATCGAGGCGGCCGCGTCGTGATCGATCAGGCGGCCCTGCCGCTCGGAGGTGCGCGCCACCAGCATCTCCTCGATGATCGCGGGCAGTGAATCGGCGTTGCTCTCGATCGCCCCGGTCAGCGGGTAGCACCCGAGCGTGCGAAAGCGCACCTTGCGCATCTGCGGCCGCTCGCCGGGCGCGAGCGGCATGCGCTCGTCATCCACCATGATCAGCGCCCCGTCGCGCTCGACCACCGGGCGCTCGCGCGCGAAATACAGCGGCACTATCTCGATGTTCTCCTGGTAGATGTATTGCCACACGTCCAGCTCGGTCCAGTTCGACAGCGGGAAGACGCGCAGACTCTCCTCCTTGGTCATGCGGGTATTGTAGAGACGCCACAGCTCGGGCCGCTGGCGTTTGGGATCCCAGCGGTGCTGCGCCGAGCGCAGCGACACCACGCGCTCCTTGGCGCGCGACTTCTCCTCGTCACGTCGCGCCCCGCCGAAGGCCGCATCGAAGCCGTGGCGATCGAGCGCCTGCTTGAGCGCCTGGGTCTTCATGACGTCGGTATGTACCGACGAGCCGTGCGTGAAGGGGTTGATGCCCATCGCCAGCCCTTCGGTATTCACGTGCACCAGCAGCTTGAGCCCCAGACGCTGCGCGGTGCGGTCGCGGAACGCGATCATGTCGCGGAACTTCCAGGTCGTATCCACGTGCAGCAGCGGGAAAGGCAGTGGCGCGGGATGGAAGGCCTTCAGCGCCAGATGCAGCAGCACCGAGCTGTCCTTGCCGATCGAGTAGAGCATCACGGGGTTGGCGCATTCGGCCACGACCTCGCGCAGGATATGAATGCTCTCGGCCTCCAGCCGGGCCAGGTGCGATAATTTGCTCATGCGGACGACGGCGTACTCCAGTACCTGCGTTACCTGCTCCAGCGCGGCGGCCCTGCGGTGCCGCAAGTCCGGCACTTCCAGGCCGCGCCGTACCCCATGCACGGATAAGCGATTGAAGCGCCGGGAATTCTATCGGCTTCGAATCGTTATGTGCTTATTCTGTGTGCGCCCCGTGAAGCTCGTCCGCCGACCCCCGCCACGGCGGCCGGCGGACCCGGCATGAACGAGCCGCTCGCCGGCCGCGTCATCGCGATCGCCGAGACGCGCGAGCTCGACGTATTCGCCTCGCTGCTCGAGCGCCGCGGAGCGCGCGTGCTGCGCTACCCGCTGGTGCAGATCGTCGATGCACCCGACCCCGCTCCGATCCTCGAGTGGTGCCGGCGCCTGAGCGCGGGCGACTGCGATGATCTGATCCTGCTGACCGGCGAAGGGCTGCGCCGCCTGTGCGCCTGCATCGCGCGGCACGAGCCGGCGCTCACCGCGCCGTTCCTCGCCGCACTCGCGCGGCTGCGCAAGATCACGCGCGGCCCCAAGCCGGCACGTGCGCTGCGCGAGCTGGGCCTGGCCGCCGACCTGCCCGCTTCCGAGCCCACGACCGACGGCGTCATCCAGACGCTGCGCTCGCTCGAGCTGCACGGGCGCCGCGTCGCAGTCCAGCTGTACGGCGATGACCCCAACGAGAAGCTGCTGCGCTCTCTGCGTGAAGCAGGCGCCGTGGCGCTGCCGGTCGCCCCGTACCGCTACGCCGAAGCGGCCAGCGCCGCGGCCGTGCGCGAGCTGCTCGAGCGCATGCGCGAAGGCAGCGTCGATGCGATCGCCTTCACCAGCAAGGCACAGGTGGAGCGGCTGTTTCGCGCCGCGGAACCCGCCGAGGTACGCGCGGCGCTCGAGGCCACGAGCGTCGCCGCCGTCGGCCCGGTGGTCGCCGCCACGCTTGCCGCGCACGGCGTCGCGGCACGCACCGTTCCCGAGAGCGCCTGGTTCATGAAGCCGTTGACGGCGGCGCTCGCGGCAACGCTCGCCAGGTAAGCCTGCTGGCCGAGCTTCGCGGCTAGGCGAACATGCGCCGCAGATAGGTGAGGAACTGCTCGAGCTCCGGCTTGCTGAAACGGCTGGCCATGTGCCGCTCGAGCTGGCGGACCTGGACCATGAGCGCCTCGA
Organism: Gammaproteobacteria bacterium; assembly: GCA_030038755.1. Taxonomy (GTDB): domain Bacteria; phylum Pseudomonadota; class Gammaproteobacteria; order Steroidobacterales; family Steroidobacteraceae; genus FEN-1191. The sequence goes on along the minus strand of JASHSK010000066.1, from coordinate 9,876 downwards.
ACTCCGCCGCTCCGGCTTCCGTCAGCGAGATGCCCTGGCGGCGGCGGTCGCGCGTGGAGCGGCGCCGCTCGATCAGGCCGGCGCGCTCGAGCCGATCGAGCAGCGCCACGATACTGGCCTTGTCCACGCCCAGGTGAGTGCCCAGGTCGATCTGCGCGATGCCGGCATTGAAGCGCACGAGGCACATCAGACTGAACAGACCGGGACGGATCTTGTGCTCGCCGATGAAGCTGACGTAGGTGCGCCAGGAGGCCTGATTCGCGCGCCGCAGGTTGTAGCCCAGCAGCTTCGGCAGCACTCCGAGATCCACCTTCGCGTCGGCGGCGCGCTCAGCCAACTTTTCGGCACGCTCGGCGCGCTCGGATTTCTCGCCGCGCTCGACCCGCTCGACCCGCTCGGCGCGCTCGGCGCGCACCGCCCGCTCGGCACGCCTGGCCGGAGAGGCGCGCCGCACGCGCGCCCCGTTGCTACTGCCCGCAGGATCCATACAGCTTCAGCCCTCCAGTTGGCGATCACGCGGGCCGACCGCGCCGCTCGCGATATAACTAGTATATTTTCGTTATCGTTCGTACCGCAAATAGATGAAATTTCGCCGGTTCGGTGTCCCCCGCTTCGCTCCCGCCGGCTCATGCGCACGCGCTTACGCCCGCCGGCTTATGTTCATCACCCGTGCGTGCTCAGGGCGCCGTACAGGTCCGGTCGCCGGTCGCGGAACACGAACCACTGGTCGCGCGCACGCTTGAGCGCCGTAAGGTCGAAGCTCGCGCTCACGACGCCCTCCTCCTCCTGGCCCGCCTCGGCCAGGATCGCACCGCTCGCGTCGGCGATGAACGAAGAGCCGTAGAAGCGGATGCTCACTGAGGGATCGAGCAGCGAGAACTCCGTGCCGATGCGGTTCGAGGCCACCAGCGGCATCAGATTGGCAGCCGCGTGTCCCTGCTGGGTACGCTGCCAGTGCCCGCGTGAGTCCACGGGTGGCGCCGGGGGCGGTTCGCTGCCGATCGCGCTCGGATAGAGCAGCAGCTCCGCTCCGGCGAGCGCCATGGCGCGTGCACTCTCCGGGAACCATTGATCCCAGCAGATACCCACCCCGATCCGACCGAAGCGGGTCTGCCACACGCGGAAGCCGGTGTCCCCGCCGGTGAAATAAAACTTCTCCTGGTAGCCCGGGCCCTGCGGGATATGCGACTTGCGATAGATCCCGAGTCGACGGCCGTCGGCATCGAACTGCGCGATCGAGTTGAAATAGACATTGCCGGCGCGCTCGAAGAAGCTCACGGGCAGCACCACGCCCAGCTCCGCGGCGAGCGCTCCGAAGCGGCGCAGCAGCGGGCTGTCCGCGGCACTCTGCGCGAGCTGCAGATGACGCGCGTCCTGCTCGATGCAGAAGTACGGCGTGGCGAACAGCTCGGGCAGCAGGATGACCTGCGCACCGCGCGCATGCGCGGCTCGTACGAGCCGCTCGGCGGTGGCGAGATTGGCGTCGAGCTGCCAGCTGCAGGCGAACTGCAGCGCAGCGACGGTGAGGTGCCGCTCGGCCGCGCTCACGAGGGCAATGGCAGCGCCTGGTCGGTCGCCGCCAGCTCGTGTACCGGCGCGCCGGGGGCGCTGCTGCCGCGCACGCGCGCGGTGATCGCCACGGCCGTGGTGAGCGCGCGCAGACCGTCCTCACCACTGACCACGGGGGCGCGCTCCCCGCGCGCCGCCGCCAGGAACGCGCCGATCTCGGCCAGCAGCGCATCACCCTGCTCGAAGCTCTGCTCCTCGATCTGCACCGGCAGCGCCGGCGGCGGTGGCGCGGGGCCCGGGCGCTTGCGAATCACCGTGAGAATTTTCTGCTGCAGATCGATGGACAGATAGGCATCGTCGCAGAACACGCGCAGCTTGCGCTCCGTTTTGAGGCTGACGCGGCTCGCGGTCACGTTGGCGACGCAGCCGTTCTCGAAGCGCAGACGCGCGTTGGCAATATCCACCTCGGTGGAAAACACCGGCGTGCCGATGGCGTCGAGCGCCGCCACCGGGCTGCCCACGATCATCTGCAGCAGATCGATGTCGTGGATCATGAGGTCCAGCACCACGTCCACGTCGGTGCCGCGCTCGCGAAACGGCGCCAGGCGCTGGCATTCGATGAAACGCGGTCTGGCCAGCATCGGCTCGGCGGCCAGCACCACCGGATTGAAGCGCTCGAGGTGACCGACCTGCAGGACGCGAGCACACGCGCGGGCCGTCTGCACCAGCCGCGCGGCCTGCTCGATCGTCTCGGTGATGGGCTTCTCCACCAGCACGTGCGCGCCCGAGCGCAGGAAGTCGAGCGCGATGTCGCAGTGCGTCGGAGTCGGCGTGGCGATGCTGACGGCGTCGACCTTTCCGAGCAGGCTGCGGTAGTCCTCGCAGGCCCGGGTGTGGAGCTCTTCGGCCACGCGCGCCGCGGCCGCCGCCTGCGTGTCGGCGATGCCGACGAGCTCGGTGTCGGGTAGCTGGACGTATTTCTGCGCGTGGAAGCGGCCCAGATAGCCCGCGCCGACGACCGCCGCTCTGATTTTTTTCATGCGGGAGCTATTATGCCCAAAGGCATGTCGACGGGAACGGAAGAGCAGGACGGAGATTTTCGGCTGGGCCGATACCTCGCCGCGCACCCGCTCGCCCGGGAAGTGGCGAGCGCGGCGATCTGTTTGCTCGTCGGGCTGGTCGTGATGCCGTGCCTGATCTGGACCCTGGGGCGCACGAGCCTGGGCGCCTACGAGCACGGCGGCGTCTTTGCCTTATGGCGCGACTTTCTGGGCGGACTGGCGGCCGGGTCCGAAGCCTTCTGGTTCGTGCTGTGCGCGCCCTACCTGTTGCTGTGGTTGTTGCGCGGCGGACGGCGCTTGTTACATAACTGACCGGTCATGCGCCACGGCTCGTGCAGGCCGCTGTGCTCCATGTCATCCTATGCTGGAGGGGACGCGTGTGCGGCCGTTGGCCGCCTGTCCGCAGGATCAGGTCGAGTCGAGCAGTCGGTGTCCAGATGAGCGGTGCTGAAGCGGAAAGACCCGAGGAAGTCGTGCAGGAGGAGCCGCGGCGCAGCCGCGAGCAGATCCTGCGCGAGTTCAAGCTGGCCCTGGCCATCGGCGACGGCTCGCTGCTGGAGGCCGACCAGGACCGCGCCCGGGGGGTGGACCCCTACGACAACCGCCTGGGTGGCCGCCCCGGCACGGGCCCTCTGAACGGCCCCGGCAGACGGCGGCGCTGACCGCTTCGCCGCAGCGCCGATTGAATCGGCGGCGGCTGCCATATAGCCTGCGAGTCTGTCACACTGCGCAGTACCCAAGCCCTGGCCGCTGGAAGGCTCCTCATCCGCATGCCGCATCCGCCCCGCTCCTGGCGCAAGCTCGCCGCGCCGCTGGCCCTGACCGCCCTTGCGCTGCTGGTCCTGTCGGCGGCCGGGTCCTCGGGCGTCCCTGCCGCCACCGGGCTGCTGCCCGCGGGAGCCATCGCCCCGACCCCGCAGCAACGCCTGCTGGCCCCACGCATCGCCAGCATCCTCGAGCAAAACCACTACCGGCACATTCCGATCGATCAGCATCTCTCGCCGCTGGTGTTCCAGCACTACCTGACCACGCTCGACGGCCAGCACGACTATTTTCTGGCCAGCGACATCGCGAGCTTTCAGCGCTGGAAGTACCGCTTCGGCGACATGATCCACACCGGCGAGGTCGATCCGGCCTACCTGATCTTCAATGTCTTTCAGCAGCGTAACCGCGAGCGCATCGATTACGCGCTCAAGCTGCTCGATACGGAGCCCGACTTTACCGTGAATGAGAGCTTCACGGTCGATCGGGAGCACGCCAGCTGGCCGCAGACCGAGCAGCAGATGGACGAGCTGTGGCGGGAACGGGTCAAGAATGACGCCATCTCGCTGATGTTGACCGGCAAGACCTGGCCGCAGGCCGTGGACACCTTGCGCAAGCGCTACGAGAGCGTCCTCAAGCGTATCGGGGAGGTCAGCCCCGAGGACGTGTTCGAAGCGCTGATGAACTCCTACTGCGCGGCCTATGACCCGCACTCGAATTACTTTTCCCCGCGCAGCTCCGAGGAATACCGCATCCAGATGAGCCTCTCCTACGAGGGGATCGGGGCTTCGCTCACGCAGAACGATGACTACGTCACCGTCACCAGCATTCTGCCGGGAGGGCCGGCGGCGGCCGACGGCTCGCTCAAGCCCAACGATCGCATCACCGCGGTCGGCCAGGGCGCCACCGGGCCGATGGTCGACATCATCGGCTGGCGCGTGGACGACGTGGTGCAGCTGATCCGTGGCCGCGAGGGCACGGTCGTGCGACTGCAGATCCTGCCCGCGGGAGCCACGCCGGGCACCGCCGAGCGCACACTCGCGCTCACGCGCAACAAGGTGACGCTGCAGAACGAGGCTCCCAAGAAGGAGATCCGTCAGATCACCCGCAGCGGCCATGTCTACAAGATCGGCATCATCACCGTGCCGAGCTTCTACAACGACATGGAGGACACCGGTGGCGGGGGCACTGCCAACCGCAGCACCACCAACGACGTGCGGCGTCTGCTGCAGCAGCTGGCCGCGCAGGGTGGCGTGGATGCGCTGGTGCTGGACCTGCGCGGCGACGGCGGCGGCTATCTGCCCGAGGCCATCGGGCTGACGCACCTGTTCATCAATCATGGCCCGGTCGTGCAGCTGCGCGACACGACCGGCCAGCTCGAAGTGCTCAACGAGCCCGACACCGGTCAGGTCTACAGTGGTCCGCTCGCGGTGCTGGTGGATCGCACCAGTGCCTCTGCCTCCGAGATCTTCGCGGGCGCCATCCAGGATTACCACCGCGGCCTGATCATCGGTCAGACCACCTTCGGCAAGGGCACGGTGCAGAGCGTGATCCCGCTGGACCGCTGGACCTCGCAGCCTCTGGAGGGTCAGGTCACCGTCACCATCGGCAAGTTCTATCGCGTCACCGGTGAGAGCACCCAGCTGCGCGGCGTGACGCCCGACGTCATGCTGCCCTCTCCGATCAGTCCGCAGGATGTCGGCGAGAGCATGATGGACAATGCCCTGCCCTGGGACCGCATCGCGGCGGCCCCGTTTCGCGCACTGCCGGGGTTCTCCCCCGCGCTCATCCAGGCACTGACCGCCGAACAGAGCGAGCGCGCCATGAGCAACTCCGACTATCAGTGGTTGATGGCGAGCCTCGCCATGCTCGACCAGGAGCGCGACGAGAAGACGCTGTCGCTGAACCTGGCACAGCGGCAGCAGGAACGCGCCATGCAGGATCAGGAGCGGCTCACGCAGGAAAATCAGCGCCGCACGGCCGACGCGCTCACGCCGGTCAAATCGGTCGCGGACATCGACGCCGCGGACGAGCCGGACGTGATCCTCGCCCAGGCCGCGGACATCATGGCCGATGAGATCGCGTACCACGCGAGCCGCGGTGATGAGCCGCAGGTCGTGCGCCGCCAGGCCCAGGCCGCGCAGAACATTCCATAGCGGCGGTCATCGCCACGCGCCCGCCTGGCGGCGCCCGCGAAGTTCGGCTAGCGCAGCAACAGCCGATAGATCTCCCAGAGATCCTCTGTCAGCACCCTGGTGCCGTCGGCCGTGGAAGCGAGGCTCTCGGCCGTCGGTACGGTATCGGCGGCATTGCGATAACGCGCCAGCTCGCGCAGGCGGTCCGAGCGCGCCCGGATGTCGTTCTGCAGACCCTCGCGGCCCTGCAGCAGCGTGCGCGCGGTGGCGATCTGGGCCATGGTCGTCTCGCACTGTGGGCGGTCGCCGTAATCCTCGCGTGGGGGCTCGCGCAGCGAGGTGGCTTCGCGCGCCAGCTCCATCACGGGGGTGTTCTGCAGGCGTTCGAACAGCACCTGTCCGTAGCCGATGGCGGCCAGATTGATCGCGCGGCGTGAGTCGATCGAGAGCCCGCCGAACTCCGGCGGGACCTCACCCGCCAGCTGCTCGCCGGCGGCGCGCGCCGCTTCCAGGTCCTGCATGCACAGCATCGATTGCAGGTTCGCGGCCTGCAGCTGATGACGCACCCGCCGGCGCGCGAAGTAATGCCAGAAGCGCCTCAGGCCGGCGAGCTGCTGCTCGAGCGCCGAGACCCGCGCGCGCGCCTCGGCGGCACGTCCCTCCGCCTCGCGCAAGGCCGTCTCGACACTCTGACGGCGCGCGAACATGCGCTGGTTGTGCTCGGCGAAGAACGCGCGCCGCTCGCGCGCCTCCTGCGATGCGGCCAGCTCGGCGACGAATTGTGTCAGCAGATTGCGGCCCTGCGCCCACAGCTCGCGCAGCTGATAGAAGACCAGCGCCGGATAGCCGCTCTCGGGCTGCCCGAGCCTCGCCTCCAGGCCGGCCAGCATCTCCTGCACGCGCGCGGTCGCCCCCTCCTGCTGCTTGACGCGCTCCTTGAGCCGATGCACCTCGTCCTGCAGGCTGCTGTGCGCTTTCTTCAGTTCCGCACGATTGCGGAACAGGTGCAGGACCCGCTCATCGTCGATGCCCTGCCGGGGAGCGGCACTACCGAGCTTCAGAAAGCCCAGCTGCCGGATGAATTGCATCAGAGGCGCCATCCTCGCACGCGCGCCACCGGACCGGCCGCTCCCGACGGCCGGTCCCTCTGCCGTCACCGTCAATCGAGCGCAGCTGCCATGAACCTGTGGCCACGCTCCGCGCAGTATTCCAGCCACTTATTTAGCATCATGTTGCGCGCCCAACGGTGCTGCAGTTCACGTTCTGCCGCCCGTGGATCGGGCCGTCCGCGCCGACCGGTGGGCTGGGGCATCTCCACCTCGAGCAATCTTGCATCGTGATAGGCCCGCAGTCGCAGATCGGGCAGCCGCTCCGGCGCCGTCGCCGTCGGCACCTGCTGCGCCACCGGCAGCAAATACGTCAGGGAAAGTGTGCTGGTGTAAGGCATGTTTTCCAGCACCGCCAGCTGCAGCACGCAATCGCCGGCGATGCGCGATATCAGCGTGCCGGTCAGGCGCGCCGGATCGCCCGCGAGACGCTGGAAGCGCACGTGGTTGCTCTCATAGAGACTCATCAGCGCGACGAAGGTTCGCGGTCGCGCGCGCCATGAGACCGGTATGTCCGCATCGCAGAGCATGCGGCCGACTATAGCATGCGGGATGCGCCGGTCGCCTGCGGCTGTCCCGGGCCTTCAACCCGGCCGGCCTTCAACCGGGATTGACAAACATGTGCGCGCGGTAATGGCGCAGCTCGTTGATCGACTCTTCGATGTCGGCGCGCGCCAGATGCGCCGATTGCTTCTTGAAACCCGACAACACTCCGGGCATCCAGCGGCGCGCCAGCTCCTTCAGAGTGCTCACGTCCAGATTGCGGTAATGGAAGAAGCGCTCGAGCTCGGGCATCAGACGCGCGAGAAAGCGGCGGTCCTGGCAGATGCTGTTGCCGCACATCGGCGAAACGCCCGGCGGCACTTGCATGCTCAGAAACAGCAGCGTCTGGCGCTCGGCTTCGGCGAGCGTCATGCGACTGGCGCGCACCCGCGCGGCCAGGCCGGAGGCGGTGTGCTGGCGCTGGTTCCACGAATCCATGCGCCCGAGCACTTCCTCGGGTTGATGGATGACGATCTCGGGACCTTCCGCCACGATGTTCAGATCCTTGTCGGTGACCAAGGTGGCGATCTCGATGATCTGATCGCTGTCCGGCAGCAGCCCGGTCATCTCCAGATCGATCCAAATGAGGTGTTCGGGATTCACCATGCCACGGGATCTCGTGAGGAGAGTTGAGGCATCATAGCAAGGAATCCTGGCGCATTTTCCGCTCAAGCGGCCAGCCCGCTCCTACGGCCCCGCGACGCGCCTGCGTGACCGACCGCGCACCGCGCGCCCGCGTCGCGGGCAGCCCCCTAGGTCAGGGCCTGTCGGCCCGCGAGGGCGTGCGCCAGGGTTCCGCCGTCGACGTATTCGAGTTCTCCACCGACCGGCACTCCGTGGGCGATGCGGCTGGCGGTGATGCCGCGCGCCCGTACCAGCTCGTAGAGAAAGTGCGCCGTGGCCTCGCCCTCCACGGTGGGGTTGGTCGCGAGAATGACCTCGCGAATGCCACCGTCGGCGAGCTGCGCATCCAGCTCACGCACGCCGAGCTGCTCCGGCCCCACGCCGTCCAGCGGGGACAGATGGCCCATCAGCACGAAGTAGCGCCCGCGGTAGCCGCCGGACTGCTCGATGGCCACGACATCCGCGGGCGACTCCACGATGCACAGTGTGCCGACGTCGCGCTGCGGATGCGCGCAGATCGCGCACAGCGATCCTTCCGTCAGCATGCGGCAGCGCTCGCAGCGGCCGACGCGCTCGAGCGCCTGCGCCAGCGCCTGCACCAGATTGCGTGCCGCCGGACGACCGTCCTGCAGCAAATGGAAGGCCATGCGCTGCGCGCCCTTCGGGCCGACGCCGGGCAGCGCGCGCAGCGCCTCGATCAGCGCCGCCAATGCCGCGGAGTGCTTCATGGCAACCGCACGACTGCGCTAGAAGGGTGGCTTCATGCCCGGCGGCAGCGACATGCCGCCCATGAGCGAGGACATCTTTGCCTGCGTCGCGCTCTCGACGCGGTGGACCGCGTCGTTGATCGCCGCGGCGATCAGGTCCTCGAGCATCTCGCGATCCTCCCCGATGATCGTGGGCTCGATCTGTACGCGCCTGACCTCGTGACGGCCGGTCATCGTGACCTTGACCATGCCGCCTCCGGCCTCGCCCGTGATCTCGAGCGTCGCGATTTCCGCCTGCGCCTTCTGCAGATTCGCCTGCAGTGCCTGTGCCTGACGCATCAGCTGGTTCATGTTCGCCATCCACCCTTTCCTCGTGTCAGTCGTCAGATTCGAGTGGCCGCACCGAATCGGGCAATACGCTCGCCCCAAAGCGCTCCCTGAAGGCGGCCACGCCCGGGTCGGCGTCGAACAGCGCACGCGCCTCGGCCGCGCGCGTCGCCACCTGACGCTCACGCTCCAGCGCCAGCGTCTGCACCGCACCCTCGAGAGGTTCTATCTGCAGGCGCACGGGAGCCCCGAGGATACGCGCCAATGCCTGCGCGAGCTTGTCCTCCAGCGTCGGGGTACGCAGCGATGTGCGGCGCGCATCCAGCGCCAGCCGCAGCGTGGCGCCCTCGCGAGCGAGCAGCAGGCAATTCTCGGCCAGCTGCCGCGGCAGTCCCTGCTCGAGCTGCGCCACGATGGCGGACCATTCATCGTTGCCGACGCGCGCAGGCTCCGCGGCCACGGGCCCGCTGCGGACCTCCGCGCCGCCGGTTTCACGGCCGGCACTCTCTGCATCCCCGCTCTCGCTGCCCCTGCCCTGGCCGCCCCTGGCCTCGCTGCCGCCAGCCTGTCTGCCCCTGGCCTCGCCAGCTCTCGGCGGTGGCGCCGCCGGCTGGCCGCCGGCCTGCACCGGCCGGAACGCCAGCATCCGGATCAGGCACATTCGAAAGCCCGTCCGGGGATCGGGCGCGAACCCCAGGTCGCGCCGCCCGAGGATGGCCGTCTGATAGAACAGCTGCACGTCCTCCGGATCGAGCTGGGCGGCCAGCCGGCCGAGCAGCTGCGCGTCGTGCAGCTCATCGCCCTCGAAATCGGGCACGAGCTGCCTGAGCGCCACGCGCTCCAGCAGCGCTGCCAGTTGCTGCAGCAGCTGCGCGTAATCGGGCGAGCGCTCATCGAGCCGCTGCGCGTATTCGAGCAGGGCCGCACCGTCGCTGCGCGCCAGCAGCTCCGCCAGGCGCACGACGTGTTCGCGCTCGACGGTGCCGAGCATGGCACGCGCATCGGCTTCGAGCGCGCGCCCGTCCCCATAGGCGAGCAGCTGGTCGAGCAGCGAGAGCGCATCGCGCAGGCTGCCGTTGCCGGCCTGCGCCACCAGCTGTAC
>JASHSK010000065.1 GCA_030038755.1 Gammaproteobacteria bacterium | reverse complement strand
AGCCCGGTGGTGTGGGCGCGAATGAAGTCCCAGTCGATGACGGCCTCACCGCGGCCATCGCGCTCGAACAGGACTTTCATCATGCCCTTGAACAGCGCGAGGTCTCCGCCGATGCGCACGTGGACGAACTCGCTGGCGATCGGCGTCGAGCCGAAAGTCGCCATCTGGACGACATCCTGCGGCTCGGTGAAGCGGATGAGCGCGCGTTCCGGCATTGGATTGACGGCGACGATGGGTACGCCGCGCTTTCGCGCCGCGACCAGGTTGGTCATCATGCGCGGCGAGTTGGTGCCGGTGTTCTGTCCGATGACGAAGATCGCCTCCGCGTGATCGAAATCCTCCATGATGACCGTGCCCTTCCCGACCCCGATGGAGGGCGGCAGGCCGCGGCTCGTGGGCTCGTGGCACATGTTGGAGCAGTCGGGGAAGTTGTTGGTGCCGAATTCCCGCACGAACACCGAGTACAGGAATGCCGCCTCGTTCGAGGTGCGGCCGGAAGTGTAGAACTCCGCGTGATGCGGACTCTCGAGCGCTCGCAGGTGACGGCCGATCATCGCGAAGGCATCGTCCCATTCGCACGGCACGTAGCGATCGCTCGCCGCGTCGTAGCGCATCGGCTCGGTGAGGCGACCCTGCATCTCGAGCCAGTGATCCGGCTGCGCCATCAGCTCGGCTACGGCGTACCGCTCGAAGAACTCGCGGGTGACGCGGCGTTTTGTCGCCTCGAAGGCGAGCGCCTTGGCGCCGTTCTCGCAGAACTCGAGCGTCTTGCGGCGGTCCGGGTCGGGAAAGGCGCAGCTCGGGCACTTGAAGCCGCCCGGCTGATTCATCGCGAGCAGCGCGCGCGATCCCTTGGTGAGCACGCTCTGCTCCATGAGCGCCCTGGCGGTCGCCGCTGCCGCACCCCATCCTCCGGCGGGATGGTTGTATGTCTTGAATCGGGGATTCCTGTCGCTCATGCTGCCGGGGAGAAATACAGGGACACCGACGAGGGACGCGGCTGTGCCGGCGGAATTGTGCAGCTGGTCGGGGTGACAGGATTTGAACCTGCGACCTTTTGGTCCCGAACCAAACGCTCTACCAAGCTGAGCTACACCCCGGCGCCCGCACCGCGGCCGCACACCGCGAGGGAGCCGGGCAGTCTAATGAAGGGGCAGGGCGTATTCAATGCGAGCCCTGGCCCTGGCCGGGCGGGCCCTGGCCCTGGCCTGGCGGGCGGGCGCCCTGGGCGGGGACGCCCGGCGCCGGGACGTTCCGGGGGGCATCGGCCGCTCGGGCGGCGTTGTGCGCCATATCCTGCGCGCGGCCCTTCCACAGACCCCCGCGGCCGAGCCCGTACTGCACCGCCGAGTGCACGGTCGCGCCAGCGTAGAAGGCGGCGATGGCAGGCAGCCACGGGCTCCACAGGGGGGACAGACCATAAAAGCGCACCATCGGCAGGTAACAGGCGCTCATGAGGGCCCAGGCCGTGAGGCCGAGCGCGGCCGCCAGTGCATCGTGTGAGAGCAGCAGCAGCGGAGGCAGCAGATAAGTCAGGCCAAGCCCCAGCAGCGTGAGCATGAGCAGCAGGTAGGAGTGACCGAGCTGGTTGAAGGCGGTGCGCGAGATCATGCTGCCGATCTCGGCCAATGAGCCGTAGCGGCGCAGGCTGACGGCGCTGCGCGTGAGCCCGAGCCACAGGCGTCCGCCGCTGTTCTTGACGGCGCGCGCCAGTGCGCAGTCATCGATGATCTGCGAGCGCAGCGCGGCGAGCCCGCCGATGCGCTGCAGTGACTGCGGGCGAATGAGGATGCAGCCGCCGGCGGCGCCCGCGGTGCGCGAGCGCGGCGAGGCGATCCAGCGGGGTGGATACAGCATGAAGAAGAAGAACACGAACGCCGGGATCAGCCAGCGCTCCGCCACGGTGTCCACGGACAGCCGCACCATGTAGGAGACGAGGTCGCGCCGCTCGGCCTCGGCCCTGGCGATGAGCCGTGCGATGCAGCCGGACCGGTGCTCGATGTCGGCGTCTGTGAAGAGCAGGTAGTCCGGTGCGAGCGCGCGCGCCGCGTCGACTCCCTGCTGCAGGGCCCAGAGCTTGCCGGTCCAGCCGGCGGCGAGCGGCGCGCCGTGCAGCACGGTCAGCCGATCGGTCGCGCCGGTGATTCCGCAGGCGCGCGCGGCCGTGGCAGCCACCGCCGCCGTGCCGTCGGTGCTGCCATCGTCGACGACGATGACCTGCAACGAGCCGTGGAAGCGTTGTTGCAGAAGCGAGCTCACGGTCACGCCGATCGAGGCGGCCTCGTTGCGCGCGGGGACGACGGCCACCACGCGGGGCGCCGCGTGCCTCGGTATCGCGGCTGGCGTCGATAACGCGCCCGCCGCGCTGCCGTCGGTGGAGTCGGGCGCGGAGCGCTCCGGGTCCACGGCACCGGACGCCTCGGATTCGACCAGGCTCGAGACGCGCCAGAACCCGCCGCGTGCAGCGAGCAAATAAAGCCAGATCAGCACCGGCAGTGCCGCGAGCGCGTGCAGCACCGTGGGCACGTGCAGCACCGCGGGCACGTGCAGTTCGGTCGGCAGATGCGGCATCGGGGGCGAGCTCAGCGCGGAAGGCCGGGGCCGGCCCGCGTCAGGCGACGCGCGACTGCGGCGTGAGCAGGAAGCTCAGCGCCAGCGCGCAGCGCTGCGTGATCTTGAGCGCCAGCAGGGCATCGGCGCGCGTGCGACCGAGATTCACGGCGGCAATGGGTTTACCGAGCTCCGCGGCACGCTGTGCGAAGCGGTAGCCGGAATACAGCATCAGCGAGGAGCCCACCACGAGTATGGCATCGGAGCGCTGCAGATCGAGCATGGCGGCCGCGACGCGCGCAGGCGGTACGCTCTCGCCGAAGAACACCACGTCCGGTTTGAGCACGCCGCCGCAGTGTGCGCAGGCCGGTACTTCAAAGCCCTCCAGGTCGGTGCCGCCGAGCTCGGCGTCGCCGTCCGGGGCCTGCAGCGCCCCGAGCGCGCCGCAGCGCGGATTGCGACGCAGCAGCTCGCGCTGCAGGTCATCGCGCAAGCTGCGACGTTCACAGCCCATGCAGCGGACCAGGTCGAGCCGGCCATGCAGGTCGATCACCGCGGGGCTGCCGGCGGCCTGATGCAGGCGATCCACGTTCTGGGTCACCAGCCGCTCGACGCGGCCTTCCTGCTGCAGACGCGCCAGCGCGCGATGCGCATCGTTCGGCCGGGCCGCACGCAACTGTCGCCAGCCGATGAGACTGCGCGCCCAGTAACGGCGGCGCGAGGCGGCATCGCCCATGAAGGCCTGCAGCGTCATCGGCTGGGCGCTGCGCTTCCAGCGGCCCTCGGTGTCGCGATAGTCGGGGATGCCGGAATCGGTGCTGCAGCCGGCACCGGTGAGCACGAACAGGCGTGGGTGCTGCTCGATGAAGCGGCGCAGCGGTTCGCAGCGCAGCAGTTCGCTGTCCATCGCGCGAGCATAGCGCGATCGCTGCGCCGGCGCGGCGCAGGCCGCGCGCTCAGCTGCGCCGGCAGACCGTGAAGCGCGCCAGCGCGGCCAGGGCGTCGCGATAGGGCGTGTCCGGCAGCGCGTCGAGCGCAACCAGCGCCTGCTCGGCCTCGGTGTGCGCGAGCGCGGTGGTGTATTCGAGTCCGCCGGCCGACTCGATGGCGCACAGCACCTCCTCGAGGTGCTCGCGTCCGCCGTTGCGGATCGCTTCGCGGATCAGTCGCGCGCTGCCCGGTGTGGCCTTGCGCAGCGCATGGATCAGCGGCAGCGTGGGTTTGCCCTCGGCCAGATCCTCGCCGAGGTTCTTGCCGCGCGTCTGCGCATCCGATTGGTAATCGAGCACATCGTCGATCAGCTGATAGGCAGTGCCCAGATGCCGGCCATAGACGGCGAGCGCCTGCTGCGCAGGTTCGTCCGCGCCGCTGACCACCGCGGCGACTTCTCCGCCGGCCTGAAACAAGCGCGCGGTCTTGCGATGGATGACCTCCAGATAACGCGTCTCGGTGGTGTCCGGGTCGTGCGCGTTCATCAGCTGCAGCACTTCGCCCTCGGCGATCATGTTGGTCGCATCCGCCATGATCTCGATCACCCTGTGCGAGTGTGTCGCGGCCATGAGCTGGAACGCGCGCGAATACACGAAATCGCCCACCAGCACGCTTGCCTGGTTTCCGTAGACTTCGTTGGCCGTGTCGCGACCGCGCCGTCGCACCGACATATCGACAACGTCGTCGTGCAGCAGCGTCGCCGTATGGATGAATTCGATGAAGGCGGCCGCGAGGATGCATTCCACGCGAGCGCCGTCGCAGGCACGGCCGGCCAGCACGACCATCAGTGGTCGCAGGCGCTTGCCGCCGCCGGCGATGATGTGCTGGGCCACCTGCTCGACCAGCGTGACCGAGCTGCGGAAGCGCTCGCGGATGGTCGCGTCGACGGCAGACAGCTCCCCCTGGACGAGCTCACGGATCTGCTCGAGTGCCTCCGGGCTGCCGTGATCTGTGCTCAACTCACTGTTTCTCCAAGAGAATGTGCCGTTGACCGGCAGGCACTCCGTCGTTAGAATGCGCGGCCCTTCACCCCTTGCTTACGCCGGCCGGCGGATTCGCGTGCCCGCGCGGCACTCGAGCCGGGATGCGGCGACACACACGGAGTTGCGGACAATGTACGCGGTCATCGCCACAGGCGGCAAACAGTATCGGGTTGAGAAGGGCGGTGTCCTGCGGATCGAGAAGCTGGCGGCTGAGGCCGGCAGCACGGTCGAGTTCAACGAGGTGCTGTTGATCGCCGATGGCGATCAGGTCCGAGTGGGCTCGCCGCTGTTGACCGGCGGACGGGTGCTCGCGACGGTCGAGAAGCACGCCAAGGGCGACAAGGTGTCGGTGATCAAGTTCCGGCGTCGCAAGCACTACCTGCGGCAGAAGACACATCGGCAACCTTTCACCGAGGTGCGCATCACCGAGATCAGCGCGCCCTGACTGGCGCGCCCCAAGTAGCGCGCGCTGAGCGGCGCGTCCTAAATAGCGCGCTGAGCGGCGCGCCCCAAGCAGCGCGCCGCAGGCAGGGCGCCAGGACGGGTGTCCCAGGAGTCGAGCTCATGGCACATAAAAAGGCAGGCGGCAGCACACGCAATGGCCGCGAGTCGCACAGCAAGCGGCTCGGCGTGAAGCGCTTCGGCGGCGAGCACGTGCTGGCCGGCAATATTCTCGTGCGCCAGCGTGGCACGCGGGTGCGCGCGGGCGAGAACGTCGGCGTCGGCACCGATCACACCCTCTACGCCCGCGTCAGCGGACAGGTGCAGTTCCGGCTCAAGGGCGCCGAGCAGCACATGTTCGTCAGCGTGCAGCCGGCAGCGGGCGCCACGACGGCCGACGATGCCGCTGCGGGCGCGGCGGCGAGCGCGCATCCAGCGGCCTGAGGGCGGCCCGGCCTGCACGCAGCAG
>JASHSK010000008.1 GCA_030038755.1 Gammaproteobacteria bacterium | reverse complement strand
GTCTTTTGCCGACAGGAACACCTGACGATTTTGACATATTCCTTTCTCGAGGAACTGATGACGCAGATCGGCTTCGAGCGCCTGTGCCTGTGCCAACCCGCCGTGGAGACGAACCATCCGCTGCTCTTTCGAGAGTGCCTGATGCAGGAAGACGAATCGGACCCGGCCGTCCCGCACACTCTGGTCGTGGAGGCCGTGAGGCCCCGGGAGCGCATCGACGGGAATGGATCAGCGCACCACGGGCGCGCTGATGGGCGTGTCCTGAACACCCTGATCCCACGCGTGGGCCCGTGACTTGATGCTGCAACATTGCCTGACTAGCATGCCCTCGACTCTGGGCACGAGACTGCCGGCCGGACGCACTCTCAAGATAACGTGGGCGCCCGAGTCCACGGTCCATTCAATTGCAGTCTGAGGCTTGAAGCGTGCGCCGGTCCCATGCGCCACAGCGAACTACATTATCCCGGCGCAATAAGCTGCTACGGGCGATGTGGAGCCTGGTATCGGCGCTGCTGTACCGGCCGACGCCGATGCTTCTGCACGGGTGGCGGCGGGCGTTGCTGCGTCTGTTTGGCGCGCAGATCGGGCGCGGCGCGCATCCCTGTCCGAAAGCCAGAATCTGGGCGCCCTGGAATCTGACGATGGCCGACGACAGCTGTTTGGCTAATGACGTGGATTGCTACTGCGTGGCGCCCGTGCGCCTGGGAGTCCACTCGACCGTGAGCCAGTATTCCTATCTGTGCGCAGCCAGTCACGATTACCGCGAGCGCTCCATGCCCATGGTCGCAGCGCCGATCACGATCGCGGCCGAGGCCTGGGTCGGCGCCGACGTATTCGTCGGACCAGGCGTAACGATCGGTGAGGGAGCAGTCGTCGGCGCGCGCTCTACAGTGATCGCGGACGTGGATCCGTGGTCGGTGGTGGCGGGTTCACCGCCGAGGAGAATTGGCGCGCGCCAGCCCTTCAGTGCTGCGATGCCCGGTATGGGAGCTGAACGTGACGAGCGCGCTCGAGTTGTAGAAGGCGCGGCAGCAGGGCGATGAAGCAGCCAGAGCGACGCGGATGAGCCGGTCCAACTGGTACGTGCTCGCCAATGCGGCGTTCTGCGCCCTGGTGGTCGTCGGGGCGATGATCGGGTCGGCTCCCCAGGTACACCCCCTCTACCTGGTGCTGCTGTTCGCCCTCTGCAGTACGCCGATCTTGAATCTCAGACAGATGAACGATCGCTATGCGCTACTGGCCCTCTACCTGTCGATCTACTTTGTCTTCTACGGGGTTGGCGACGTGATCGGCCTTTTTGGCTTCGATGCCGGGACGTTGGGAGCGGCCAATTCGCCCTTCGAAGGCCCGATCAGCAAGCCAGAATGGGTGATCCTGCTGGGCTGCGCGTGCGCGCAGATTGCCTACCGGTCCGTGTGCAACGAACGGACGCGCCCGAGCCGCGGATCGGAGAAAGACTGGCCCGAAAGCACGTTACTGTGGGTTGGGCTCGCGCTGTGGACCAGCTGTACCTATCTGAGCTGGCAGTTCAATGTGCACATCCTGCTCGCACCGACGATCGAGGCGACCGAGCGTGGTTTGAACAGCCTGGGCACGCTACGTGCGACGGGATACATACTGGCCTCGATATTGCTGCAGCCACTGAGCATTGTCATCCTGGCCTATACAGGATGGCGTTATCGCAGGCCTTACATGGTGCCGGTGCTCCTGGTCGTCGTCGTCGTGCAGCTGCTCCTCGGCTTTGCCAGCGACGGCAAGGAGCGTGCGCTGATTGGCGGGGTCCTGGTCCTCGTCACCAAGGTGCTGGTGGATGGCAAATTGCCCAAACTCTGGATCGGGGCGGCGGCCGCGTTCCTGCTCGTCGCCTATCCGGTACTTCGGGCCAATCGCTATGTACGCGACACGGAGGGTATGGATCGGGCGCAGGTCGTTCAAAATCTCGTCAGGACGTTCAAGGAAGCAGTGGCGGCACGCAAGGAAGCCGCCACGGGCGACGAGCGGGTTCCTTCGCTGGTCGAGCGGGTATCGCTAAAGTCGGCGATCGAGTTGATCGTGGCGCGGACAGGCGCCGACGTGCCGTACCAGTACGGCTACACGCTGACGCCGATTGCGGAGGCGTTCATACCACGGATCGTCTGGCCGACAAAACCGGCTATCGAGACCGGCCAGATCATGAATCAGGCTTTTAGCGTATCCGATGTCGCAGATACCTACATATCACCCTCACATCTGGGCGAGCTGTACTGGAATTTCGGTTGGGCGGGCGTCGTGGTCGGCACGGTGGTGATTGGGCTGCTGCTCGGATTCGTGAGTGCACGCTATAACCTGGCCGACTCCACGACCATTACACGGATGATGGTCTTCGCCGCGACGATCTTTTTTGTGATCATTAGATCAGAAGGATCGATTGCGACCGAGTACGTCAACTGGCTGCGGGCGATGCTGGCCATAGCGTTGCTGCACGCACTGCTGGCGCGCCGACCGCGGACATTGCCCGCGCTCGCTAAGGGTGTCGCGGATGCCGCGCCGCAGCTGGCGGACGCGCAACCTTCAGTGTTTCCGAACTTGCTTCGCTGACTGCGCTTGGGTCGCGCCCCGCCAACCGCCGCGTGGGCAGTTACGTGGCGGGGCCGGGTGTGGCAGTCGGTGCGATCTCGAAGCGCCGCCCCAGACGGGGGGCGATGGCAGAAGCGCAGGCCACCTCGGCGTCCAGGGCATCGTTGCCGCATGATCGCGTGACCCTGCCGGCAACAAGTAAGCCGGTTTCCTCGAAGAGTCGTACGACCTGGCTATGTCGGGCTCGGTTCGGATATCCCCGATTCGATCCGATGGCGGACCAGAGCCAACCCGGTACCTGCAGGAAGCTCAAAGGGTCTGTGGTTGACAGCCATACTCCGTGTGGTCCGTAGTCGATGCGATGAATCATCAGCCCATCAGCTTTCAGGATAGCCGCCATATTTCGCGTCGCCGACGCCAGGTCGGTCAAGTGCTCGACGACATCGAAGCTCACAATTACGTCAGCCGATGGCAATTGAGGAGGGGCCTCCTCGATTGCCACGTCGACGAGCTCCACGCGGTCGCGCCACGCAGCGACAAAAGGACCTCGCTGTCGCTCCAATTCATCGTATAGCGCGCTGGCTCGCCTTCCCCAGACGTTGCCGCGAAAGCGGTCTATCCCTACGTAGCGTGCGGCGCCCGCGGAAAGGAAGAGGGGAGCGAGACCGAGCGCGTCTCCCGGTCCTATCTCAACGATGACCTTGCCACTGACCGATCCGATGGAGTCGACAAAGAAATCAAATTCTGCCGCGAGCTTTTCCGCTTCCACGTGCAGCGAAGAGTGGCTCGTTCGCTGACCTGCGAGTCGCCGATTACGGACGAGAGGGATCTGCATCGCGGCATTCG
The DNA here is from genome assembly GCA_030038755.1 of Gammaproteobacteria bacterium. Classification (GTDB taxonomy): domain Bacteria; phylum Pseudomonadota; class Gammaproteobacteria; order Steroidobacterales; family Steroidobacteraceae; genus FEN-1191. Next base: position 5,232 of record JASHSK010000008.1, on the reverse strand, counting down.
CGAGAAGCTCGCGGACCAGGACAATAGGAGATAATCCCCACAGCTTCATTTTTCAGACTCTCCCCGTGACGCCACCGCACGGCCGGATCGTAATCGTGCCGTGCCCGGTATGTGACCTCAATGGTCCTGTCGCACAAAGAGGAGACCAGCCGCTGTCGTATGACTGCAATAGTGCTTTGCGAAGCTGCGGCGATCCCGAAGGGTGATTCTGATGTGATTGAACCACGAACGTCAAATTCCATCGCGCGTCGAACGGCGATTCTCTGCCTGACGATGGTCGCAATTGCGCTGGTGGCCCTCTTCTTCCGGTTTACCGCCGATGATGCATTCATCGTGGCGCGGTACGCACGCAATCTGAGTTCTGGTCAGGGCTTCGTGTTCAATCCCCAGGAGCACGTCTCTGCTCTTACGTCTCCGGCAGAGGCGCTGGTGATGGCGGCAATGAGCTTTTGGTTCCCGAACGTTATGACGGCGTACAAGCTGGTCAGCGCCGCACTCGTAATCGGCACGCTGCTGCTGGTCGCTCGCCTTGCGTTTTCCGATCTTTGGGGCGTCGCTGCGTTTCTGATTGCGACGCTCATCTCACCTTTCATAGCGATGTGGACGGTGGGAGGGTTGGAAACCCCGCTTCTGCTGACTGTCGTTACTTGGTTGACCTACATGGCCGGTCTGCAAATCACCCGATCGCGCTTGACTGCCGTGGTGGCCCTGAGCGCAGTGGCATTTTTGGTCCGATATGACAGTGTGCTCTTCTGCGCCCCGATAGTGGCGACAGCTCTTCGGCACGCATTTAAGAAAAAAGCGCTCAGCCCGTGGGTCCTCGCGCCTATGGCAATTCCGATCGGCTGGCTCGCGTTCAGTCAATGGTATTACGGCGATATCCTGCCGACATCGTTCTATCTGAAGACTCCAACGCTGAATCCGCTGCGGCTTGCGTACAATGCGGCTTACCTGTTGAGCGCATTGGCGCTCAGCGGCGCGGGATTTGCCCTGATTTGGCGCTGGCTCTCCGAGCGTCGTGCACTCACGTCGAGAGTGCAGGGAGCGACTCGCCCCGCCGGAGGCGTATACGTAGGCTTGGGACTGACGTTGCTTTATGGTCTCTCGATGTCGACGGTTCACATGATGTTCGGGTACCGGATGATTGTCCCGTATCTGCCCACGGCACTTATCTTGATCCTGCGGAAGGAACACCTTGCGCCGTTCTCGAGGCGCAGTTTGGTCGCGTGCCTCACAGCTACACAATGCTTGATGGTTGCGGTTGTCTGGTGGTTCACCGTTAACCCGACCTTAGGTACACCGTGGGGACTCTATGAGTACTCCCGCTTGAGCTTGAAGTCGTACTCCGCTGACTTTCTCGCGGCCTTGGACGCCGATGCGTCGGCAGTACGGAAACACTGGCAAACGGCCGGCCGTGAATATGGTCGTCAGCCCAGAGTTCTGACATATGCGGCGGGGCGGTTGCCCTTTATTTTGCGAGGCGCTTATATCTTTGAGGGGCTGATCTCCTATCGTAAACGGTGCAGGCTCGACTGGCCACGGTATGCAGACTACGTGGAAATTCTATATCCCCGAAACGGCACCCGGGAACAGCAGTTGGGAAATGTCCTCAAGACCGGTGCATTGATCAGCAGTCGACAGGTGGGATTCGACGGTCGCAAGGAATGGTTCGAGGTCTGGTTCAATCCGAACCCCGTCGATAATGTCATCTCAAGGCGAGTATCGGATCCGTGTGCAGCTGCGGACGAGTAGGTTGCAGCGCCAGTCCGGTTTGGCGGCGCGCTTCCGAAGAGCTAGGGAAGTGCGCCGGGCGCGTCGTGCCGGTGGCATTCGCACGAATGGGGCGCGCTTCCTCGGCACAGAACCTCGGTGTCTAGACCCCCAAGGATCAGCGGAGTCGACACGTTGCTGCAGGAATTGTCATACAGAACCGTATGCCACACCAATGGCTCTGGCGGCAGGCGGATGCCGGCGCGCGGTGCGACGACCCCTTTGTTGCACGACGCGGCCGCGGGTGGGCCTTGGACGTTGGAGATCATGTTGTGCTGAATCAGCAAATTTGACACCAGGGGCCAGCGATAAAGAGGGGGCCCGATGTCGCCGGTCAGACTCTGACTAATGGCTCCGCCACGCCATGCATCGGCATGAATAACCTGGTTGTGCGAAATGGATACGCCATAGCTGACGGTGGGCGGCGGACTCAACCCGTTGCGTCCGACAGCGAGGGATCCCCAGATTCCTGACCAGCTGCAGTCAGACCCCCAGTCATATTCACCATCGACGGTGTTGTCCTGAATGTCGACGAACAACTTGTTCGTCACGAAGTCTGCGCAGTCTGCGCAGGGGCGCTCTGGAGTGCCATACTGTTGTTGGAACACAATCCCATCGGAATCGTACTGGCGGTTGCCGGCGATTACCGAATCGGCCATTGATCCCCAGAGAGAAATGAGGCCGCCGGCATCCCGGGTACGATTGCTCTTCAAGCAGGGCGGATCGCGGTGCTCGATGGTGTTGGCGAGCGTATAGACTTGCCAGTACTCGCGTTCTACGCTGACTCGACTCAATCCGGGCCGGGGTACGACGTCCCACGCCGGCGACACTTGGAAAATGACATCGCCGTTGGCGGCATCTCTCCTATACGCCACAATCTTGCGTAGTTGACCCAAGCCCGCACCATCAACGATGGCGATCCAATGCCCGACGTAGTAGCTCTCCACCGGAACGTTGCCGTGATTCTGTACCGCAATCAATGGACCTTGAACCGTGATCGTGGAGTCAGTAGCGTCCAAAATCGTGCTGACGGACCTCAAGGGGGTCGTGTTGGCGTTGTTGTCGAAGGAAAATGCCTCGCCGTCACCGGTCTTGTCGCCGGAACAACTTACGGTGTTGCGCGATATCAATGTCATCTCGACATTGCCATCCAAGTGCCAGAAGTAGGCTGCACGCCAACCGCGTGCCGTGTCGCCGGGGTACAAGTACTTGGTGGACGCCCCATCGGCGGTGTTGTCGCTGAAATCGTCCCGGTGGCCAGCGCCGAGCTCGCTGGCGATCGGTCCGTCTCGACCGCGTAGATAGCTCCCGGGTTCGAAGGTGTTGGTGGCGATGATGCTGTCGTCGATGCGGAATCCTTGAATCGTGTTGAAGCGGCGACCGTCGAGAAATATCCCGCGATCATAGGCGCCGATGTCGTTGTAAGTGATGAACAGTCGTGCTAGCGGCAAACCGGAATCGCCGATGGCCAGCCAAGTCCTGTCGAAGCGATTACCGGTGATCACGATATCGGTGACCGTCGGTAAGACGCCAGAGGCGCTCAGCGCGGCTGGTTGCCGATAATCCCCGAGCTGAATGAATGGCCCTTCAACATCGCCACGATATTCCTTGCTGTCGGCAAAGGTTATGCCGCGAATGCTGTTGTGGCCGCTCAGAGTAAGGACCGCGGTGGGGTGAGAGGTGCCCCAATCCGGATGGCGGACGAGGCGCGTCAGGTCGGCGCCCGCGCCGCGCAGGCCGACACCATCGGGGATAAGAAGTCCTTCGGATGGACTGACGCCGATTTGGCCCGCAGCCACGAGATCCCAGGTTCCTGGACCTAGATAGACGGTGCCGCCGCCTGCCTGCCGGGCGGCGGTCAGCGCTCTGATCAGACATGGAGTGTCGTCGAGACCATCGTTGGCCCGGCAGTGCCCAAATTGATCATTATCGACAGAGAACTCCGCCGTTGGCCGCGGGTCGGGACGGACCTCGAAATTCTGACCTGCTAACCGAACCCAACTGACACCGTCGCGGCTGACGTCGACGTGGTAGGACCCGGGAGACAAATGTGGGGGTAGCGTCACGCGGGCGACGTAATGGGCGATCGAGGGCGGCTCGGGCTCGGCAGGATCTGGCGCAGCGGACAGAATCAGGCTCTGTGGCCCGGTGAGTCTGACGAGCGTCCTGGAGCCCAAGGCGGCCTGAAGATTCTGACCGACGACCTTGAGGTATCGCGGCAGGGACGCGAGCCGCGCGCTGGCATAGACGTAGGCGGGGGTGAGCCAAAGGGGGCGCGCGTCGTTGATCTTGACAGGGGCACTCCACTCGTTCTCCGGTGTCCGAACCCAAAGCGCGTAGGACTGGTCAGCGCGCAGTGCCTCCGGAAGCAGTACCGTCAGCGCGTTGGGAGTCTCTGTCGCGCCGACAATGGTTGCGGTTCCAGTCTCGGCCGATGCGGTGGCCGGCACGGCGTCCGGGTGGCGCACAGGAGCGGTCGTGTCTACCAACGCTTGGTAGACGACGGTGTCCGCTGCAGATAGCCCCTGGCCGGCCAACAGCAACAGATCATCCGGCGCGGCTCGAACGGGGCTCTCATATGCCGGTTGACTGTAAAGTTGCGGTGGCGTCCCCCGCGCGATGGGACAGAGGAGGACGAGGCTCAGCCATGACCACGGGGCACGTCGCCAGAAAGCGCGCATCACAGCTCGCATCACTCTTGAGAGGTGGTGCCAAGACCAGTTCTTACCAGGAGGTAATGCGTTTCGGGTTTTCCTGAGAAATTCGGGAAATCGAATTCGCCGAGTTCTCGCCACTGGCCGCTATCGATGAGTGTTGTCGCTACTAGCTGCATCTGTTGCTTGTCGGCGAACAAGAAATCCACGGGAGTCGCCGCCCATCTCCTTAGCCGATCGGGCGGCGACATCTGGGCGATAGCGCGGCCGTTCACTAGCCCGTCGGCATCCAGGATATGGCCGTCGGAGAAGAAACCTATCATACCCACGTCCCAGGCGAGTCCAGTCTTGCCGCGCAAGTCGTGCAAGTCGAGCGACACAAATTTCGCATAGGTTGCGGAGCGTCCAGCGTTAATGGCATTCAGCTTGTACCAATCAAGGAGCCACCATCCCATGAGCACCGCAAGACCCGCGATGAGTACCGTCCGGGGGATCGGTGCACCACTCCGCGCGTGTGCATGTTCTGGAGAGTTGCCGAGCAAGGTCATGTTGCCGGCTATCAGGAAACTTTCGAGGGCCACAAAGTATCGAAAGCCCTGGATGGCTTGATGTCGGAACGCGATCATGCCGACGAACACCAGGAGACCGCCGTTCAGAACGGCAACGTAGACGCGAGTGCGGCTGGTTACCTGCCAAGCAGCGAGAGTCGAGGTAACCCAGCACGCCAGGATCCCCACTCCGAACAAGGAGGCGGCGACATGAATCTTCATGGCGTCATACAGCGTCTGGATGACTCCGGTTTGGCCGG
>JASHSK010000064.1 GCA_030038755.1 Gammaproteobacteria bacterium | reverse complement strand
GGCAAGGGCTCGACCGCAACGCTGCTCGCGCAGCTGTTGCAGGCGGTGGGGCGGCGCGTGGGGCTGTACACCTCCCCGCATCTGGTGCGCTACAACGAGCGCGTGCGCATCGATGGGGACGAGGTGACCGATGAGCGGCTGGTCGCGGCGTTCGAGCGCATCGAGGCCGCGCGCGGCTCGGTCACGCTGACATTCTTCGAGTACGGCACGCTCGCCGCCCTGCAGATATTCGACGAAGCCCGGGTCGACGTGAGGGTGCTGGAGGTGGGACTGGGCGGCCGCCTGGATGCCACCAACATCGTCGACGCGGACGTGGCCGTGCTGTGCTCGGTGGGGATGGATCACCGTGACTGGCTCGGCGAGACGCTCGAGCAGATCGGTGCGGAGAAGGCCGGCGTGTTCCGCGCCGGCCATCCGGTGGTGCTCGGCAGCCCCGAGATGCCCGGGAGCGTGTGGGAGCGGCTGCAGGCGCTCGGCTGCCCGGTATACACCGCGCAGCGCGACTTCCTGTGGGACGTCGAGGGCGCGGGCTATGCGCTCGAGCCGTGGCATTACCGTTCGAAACGCTGCGTGCTCGAGTCCCTGCCCGCGCCCGCACTGCCGGGGGCGATCCAGTACGCCAATGCGGCTGCTGCGCTGACAGCACTGCAGCTGCTGTGCGGCGAGAGCGCCTGCGAGCGCACACCCGTCGCGCAGGCACTGCGCTCGGCGACGTTGCCGGGTCGTTTTCAACGGGTGCCCGGGGAGGTCGAGTGGATCCTCGACGTGGCTCACAACGAGCCGGCCGCACGCGTGCTCGCTGCGGCGTTGCGTGCGCGCCCCGTCGGGGGCCGCACCATCGCGGTTGCCGGCATCCTCGCCGATAAGGATGCCGCGGCCATTACCCGCGTGCTGGATGAGGTCATCGACCAGTGGGTGCTCGCGAGCGTGCGGGGTGAGCCGCGGGCACTGTCCGCCGATGCGCTGGCCGCGCGCGTGGCGCCGCTGCGAACCGCGCCGCTGCGCGAGGACTCGGTGCAGGCGGCCTGCGCGCACGCACGCTCGCTCGCTCGCGCGGGCGATCGGGTGGTGGTGCTCGGCTCCTTCCACGTGGTCGGACCGGCCCTGAGCTGGCTTGGGCTATACTGAAGACGCTTAGGTTATGGAAAGCCGCCTTAAAGAGCGTTTGACCGGGGCAGCAATTCTCGTGGCACTGATCGTGCTGGTCGTGCCCGAGATCTTCAGCGGCCGGCCCGCACAGGTGGACACATCACGCGCACCGCCGGCGCTCGAAGGGGCTCCGGTACGCTCCTATACCATCGATCTGAACGCGAGCGGCACCCAGGCGACGCCGCTGCAGCTATCGGGAGCGCCCGCGGCAGTCCCCGTGCCCGCGGCAGTCCCCCCGCGAGCAGCAGTCCCCTCGCGAGCGGCAGTCCCCCCGCGAGCGGCAGTCACGGCGACCACGCCCGCTCGCTCAGCCCCAGCGGCCGGCGAAGTGGCCAGCGTGCACGCCAGCACGCACGCCGGTGCGCAGGCCAGCGTGCAGACCTCCACGACCGGTGCCTCGGGCTGGTCGGTGCAATTGGGAGTGTTCAGCAAGGCCGCCAATGCAACGCGGCTCGCACAAACCGCGCACGGCAAGGGATTCCCCGTGCGCGTGAGCCGCTCCTCGCGTGGACTGTACCGGGTGGCCCTCGTCGGCCTGTCGAGCCGTACGGACGCACTGCGCGCCTCACGGCGGCTGCGCGCGGCGGGGTTGCCGGCCGCAGTCCTGGGACCGAGATGATGATCACAGCCGCGGGCCTTTCCCGTGGCAATGAGAACTGGCGGGGCGGGCTCACCCCCGCGCGACGATAGAATCGGGCGCAGCAGGCTGCGCGCTACGAGGTGCGTGAGGGATGAATTGGATCGATTACCTTCTGATCGCCGTGGTGGTGATCTCGTGCGTAGCGGGACTGCTGCGTGGTTTGCTGCGCGAGGTGATCGCGCTGGCCACCTGGATCGCCGCGGTATGGCTCGCGTGGATCTATGCGCCGCTGCTCGAGCCTCATCTGGCCGGCGCGCTCGCCTCGGCGGCCGTGCGTCCCTGGGCAGCGCGCACGGTGATCTTCATCGTCGTGCTGCTGATCGGCACCGCAATCGGCGTGATCGTCAGTCACTTCGTGCGGCTGTCGTTGCTGACCGGTGTGGATCGCTTCTGCGGTGCGCTCTTCGGTCTGCTGCGCGCCTGGGTGATCATCGGGCTGTTTGTCATCCTCTGTCACGCACTCAGGCTCGACGGCCAACCCCGGTGGCGCAACTCACTGCTGATGCCATACGCCGAGCATGTGGCGAATGTGCTGCGCGGCATGGTGGGCGAGCGTAAAATCGACGTCAGACATCCCCTCAGCGCTTCGGATTAGGGATCAGGTACAGCGCGGCCATGTGCGGCATTGTCGGCATCGTCGGCACCAGTGCGGTCAATCAGCGTCTCTACGATGCGCTCACCGTCCTGCAGCATCGCGGCCAGGACGCGGCCGGCATCATGACGGCCCACGAGGGGCGGTTGCACTCGCACAAGGCCGCGGGGCTGGTGCGCGACGTGTTCCAGCAGCAGCACATGCTCGAGCTCCCTGGCAATGTCGGCATCGGCCACGTGCGCTATCCGACCGCCGGCTGCGACAGCGCCTCGGAGGCGCAGCCCTTCTACGTCAACGCTCCCTATGGCATCTGCCTGGGGCACAACGGCAACCTCACCAACGCCTCGGAGCTGGCCGAGGTGCTGATCCGCGAGGACCGCCGTCATCTGAACACCGAGTCGGACTCCGAGGTGCTGCTGAACGTGTTCGCCTCGGAGCTGCAGCGCGTCGGCACCCCGCGCGTGACGCCGGCGGACATCTTCGCGGCGGCAAGCGCGGTCTACCGGCGTTGCCGCGGCGGTTACGCGGTGGTCGCGATGGTCATCGGCCACGGCATCCTCGGCTTTCGCGATCCCAACGGCATCCGCCCGCTGGTGCTGGGGCAGCGGCGCACGCCGCGCGGCACCGAGTACATGCTCGCCTCCGAAAGCGTGGCGCTCGACATGCTGTCCTTCCAGCTGGTGCGGGACGTGGCCCCCGGCGAGGCGGTATTCATCGACGAGAGCGGGCGGCTGCACACCCAGCAGTGCGTCGCCACCGTGCGCCACACGCCCTGCATCTTCGAATACGTGTACTTCGCGCGCCCCGACTCGATCATCGACAACATCTCGGTGTACCGCGCGCGCATGCGCATGGGCGAGAAGCTCGCCGCCAAGATTCTGCGCGAGCGGCCCAACCACGACATCGACGTGGTCATCCCCGTACCCGACACCAGCCGCACCAGCGCGCTGCAGATGGCGCAGATCCTGGGCCTCAAGTACCGCGAGGGCTTCAATAAGAACCGCTACATCGGCCGCACCTTCATCATGCCCGGACAGGAGGAGCGCGAGCGGTCGGTGCGGCGCAAGCTCAATGCCATCGAGCTGGAGTTCCGCGGCAAGAACGTGCTGCTGGTGGACGATTCGATCGTGCGGGGCACCACCTCGGCGCAGATCATCGATCTGGCGCGCGAAGCGGGCGCGAAGAAGGTGTACTTCGCGTCGGCCGCTCCGCCGGTGCGCTTCCCGAACGTCTACGGCATCGACATGCCGGCGACGCACGAGCTGGTGGCCGCCGGACGCAGCATCGGAGAGGTGGCGCAGCTGATCGGCGCGGACTGGCTCATCTACCAGGATCTCGAGGACCTGGTCGCCGCCTGCCGCCACGACGACGCGCACATCGACGAGTTCGACACTTCCTGCTTCTCGGGGCAGTACGTGACCGGCGATGTGACCCCCGAGTACCTGGATCGGCTGCAGCGGGCACGCTCGGATGAGGCGCGCACCCGGCGCCGTTTGGCGCAGACGGGCCTGAAGGCCGTCGGCAGTCCGTGACCTTGCCCGGAAGCTCCCAGGGCGCAGCGCGCATCCCGCGAATCATCGAAGAGCAGCCGCGCATGCGACTGTTGCTGGTAGAAGAGGATCCCAAGGTACGCTCGCTGATCCGCCACCACGTCAGCTGCCGCTGGCCGGAGGCGCAGATCCGCTCGCATCCGCCCGGCGTGCGCGGGCCGCTGCCGGTGGAGTTCCTGGCGCAGGGCTACGATGCGGTGCTGCTCTCCAGCCTGCGCGACGGGCAGGGGCTCGTGTGGCTGCATGAGCTGGTCAGCCGCCCCGGGTTCGCGCCCGTGATCTTTCTGACGGACAGCGACGAGCAGGCGCTGCGCAGCCGCGCGGCCGAGGCCGGCGCCTGCGGGGTCGTCTGCAGGGATCGTATCGATCACGCGCAGCTGATCGAGTTGCTGCAGCAGGCGCGCAGCGAGCACCGCCGTGCGCTCGCCGACTGGCGCGTGTCGGCCGAGGCGCAGGAGTCGCACCGTTTCGGCGACGCGCGCATCCCCGGCTACCGCCGGGCGCGGCTGCTGGCGCGCGGTTCGGTGTCACAGCTGTACGTCGCCGAAAGCGAGAAAGTCGGCGCGCTGGTGGCGCTGAAGGTCACTCCTTCGCGCCGCGACGAGACCGGCGTCGATCAGGCGCTGGCGCGCTTCATCCAGGAGTACGAGATCGCGCAGCGCGTGCGCCACGCCAATATCGTGCGGCTCTACGAGCTGGGCGTCGCGGACGATCACGCCTATCTCGCCATGGAATATTTCCATCACGGGGACCTGCGCCGACGCATGCGCGCCGGGCTGTCGGCCTCGGAGGCACTGGCGTTCGCGGCCCAGATTGCCAACGCCCTGGGTGCCCTGCACGAGGAAGGCATCCTGCACCGCGACCTCAAGCCCGGCAACGTCATGCTGCGTATCAATGAGCAGGTGGCCCTGATCGACTTCGGACTCGCCAAGCACGAAGCACTGGAGTTCGAGGTCACCGACGCGGGGCTGATCTTCGGCACGCCGCACTACATGAGCCCCGAGCAGGGCCACGGGCAGGAGCTCGACGCGCGCAGCGATCTGTACAGTCTGGGAGTGGTGCTGTTCGAGATGCTGACCGGGCAGAAGCCCTACAGCGCCGACAACCCGATGGCGATCATCTACATGCACCGTAACGCGCCGCTGCCGCCGCTGCCGGAGCCGCTCGCCGAGCTGCAGCCGCTGCTCGATCGCATGCTGGCCAAGCGCCCGGAGGATCGCTTCCCCGATGCCGCAGAGACTGCCGAGGCGATCGAGACGGCGCGCACCGCCTGGCTGGTCAACGCGACAGCCGCTCGAGCCTGAAGCCCGCGGCGTCCCACGCGAGGCAGCTGCCCGCGTCGTGCCAGGCGCCGAGCACGATGCGCCGCGCGGCGGCACCATCCAGCGAGAATTCGTGCACCGCCGGGCGGTGAGTATGCCCATGCACCAGGCAGTGCACCGCGCAGGCGCGCATCGCCGCGTGTACCGCCTGCGGGTCGACATCCATGATCTGCTCATCCGCGTGCGCCATGTGCCGCCGACTGCCCGAGCGTGCGCGCTCGGCGAGCGCGCGGCGCACCGCGAGCGGCAGGGCGAGGAAGCGCTGCTGCCAGCGCGGCGCGCGTACCACGCCGCGCAGGCGCTGATAGGCATGATCCGCCGTGCACAGTGCATCCCCGTGCGTGAGCAGCACGGTCTGTCCGTACAGCCGCACGAGCAGCGGATCGGCGATCAACCGGGCCCCGCTCGCCGTTTCAAAGCCGCGCCCGAGCAGGAAGTCGCGGTTGCCATGCATGACGTAGCAGGGCACCCCCTGCGCGCTGAGATCCGCGAGACCCGCGCAGATACCCGCGCGATAGGCCTCGTCGTCATCGTCGCCGATCCACGTCTCGAACAGGTCGCCGAGCACGTACAGCGCCTCCGCCTCTCGCGCCCGCGTGGCAAGGAAATGCAGGAACTGCGCCCCGGCGGCGGGGGCCGCGGCATCCAGGTGCAGATCAGAGACGAACAGCGTGGTCACGGCGCATCGCCCGGGAACGGCAGTTACGCTACATTGTACGGATGCCGGCCGGAACAGTGATCACGCGGTTCGCGCCCAGTCCCACGGGAGAGCTGCACCTGGGCAACGCGCGCACCGCGCTGTTCAATTTTCTGCTTGCGCGCAGCCGCGGCGGGCGCTTCGTGTTGCGCATCGAGGACACCGATGCCCAGCGCACCCAGGAGCCGCTGCTCGAGGCGCTGTGCGCCGATCTGTCCTGGCTGGGGCTGCGCTGGGACGAGGGGCCGGGGCAGGACGGCCCGCGCGCCCCCTACCGCCAGTCGCAGCGCTCCGGGCTCTACGGGCCGTATTTCGAGCGGCTCGAGCGCGAGGGGCTCGCCTATCCGTGCTACTGCAGCGATGTGGAACTGGACCTCGCGCGTCGCGCGCAGCTGACGGCGGGCCGACCACCGCGCTATGCGGGAAGCTGCCGCGAGCTCAGCCTCGCCGAGCGTGCCGCGCGCGAAGCGCAGGGGAGGCGAGCAACACTGCGTTTCCGGATGCCTGGCGGACGGCGCATCGAATTCGAGGATCTGGTGCATGGCGCGCAGAGCTTCGCCTCCGACGACATCGGTGATTTCGTCATCCGTCGCACGGACGGCAGCGCGGCGTTCCTGTTCAGCAACGCGCTGGATGACGCGCTCATGGGCGTCACGCACGTGCTGCGCGGAGCCGATCATCTTTCCAACACGCCGTCGCAGCTGCTGCTGCTCGAGGCAGTGGATCTGCCCGCGCCGCGCTACGGTCACGTCTCACTGCTGACCGGACCGGACGGTGCACCGCTCTCCAAACGCCACGGCGCCGCCAGCCTGCGCGGGCTCGCCGCGGCCGGCTACGCGAGCGCCGCGGTCTGCAACTATCTCTATCGCGTCGGACACTCCACGCCGCAGCAGTCGCTGCTGTCGCTCGAGCAGATGGCGGCCGGCTTCGATCCCGCCCATCTGCAGCGCGCCAACGCGCATTTCGACGCGGCGCAGCTGCGTCACTGGCAGAGCGAGTGGGTGCACGGCCTGTCCGTCGAGCAGGCGCACGCCTGGCTCGCGCCGCTGCTGCCCGCGGGCATCACGGCGGCCCAGGCGGAGGCGTTCATCGCCGCGGTGCTGCCGAACGTCGTGCTGGCCGAGGACGTGCGCGAGTGGCGCGCGGTGGTGTTCGAGGAGACGCTGTCGTTCGAGGAACCGGCGCTGCGTGCCGCGAGCGCGGCCGGCGTGGAGTTCTTCGCGGCCGCGGCAGGCGCCCTGCCGGACAGCGTCCCGGGCGAGTCCGGCGCTGCCGCACGTGCGACGCTGGCGGCGCTCGAGCGCGCCACCGGCCGCAGGGGCGCCGCCTTCTTCGTGCCGCTGCGAGCGGCGCTGACCGGACGGCTGCACGGCCCGCAGCTGGCGCCGCTGCTGGCGGCGATGCCGGTCGAGCGGGTGCGCGGGCGGCTGCTGCGTTTCGCGCAGGCCGCCTGACGGCGTGGGCGAGCCGCGAGTGCTGCAGATCCACAACTCCCTGAGCGGTCGCAAGGAGACGTTCCAGCCGCTGCACCCGCCGCGCGTGGGCATGTATGTCTGCGGCGTCACGGTCTATGACTACTGCCACGTCGGGCATGCGCGCTGCTATGTCGCCTTCGACATCGTGCGTCGCTGGCTGCGGGCGCGCGGCTTCGAAGTCTGCTACGTACGCAACGTCACGGATGTCGACGATAAGATCATCCAGCGGGCCGCCCAGAACGGCGAGTCGACCGAGGCGCTCGCGCGACGCTTCATCGACGCCATGCACGAGGACTTCGCCGCGCTCGCGATCGAGCCCCCGGACCGCGAGCCGCGCGCCACGGATCACATCCGACCGATCATCGCCATGATCGAGCGGCTGCTCGCGCGCGGCTACGCCTACGTCGCCGGCGGCGGCGACGTGTTCTACGCGGTCGAGAAGTTCCCCAGCTATGGACGGCTGTCGGGCAAGCGCCTGGAGGACCTGCGCGCCGGCGCGCGCGTCGAGATCAACGAAAACAAGCGCGATCCGCTCGACTTCGTGCTCTGGAAGCGCGCCAAGCCCGGCGAGCCGCAGTGGGACTCTCCCTGGGGAGGCGGGCGGCCCGGCTGGCACATCGAATGCTCGGCGATGTCCACCGAGCTGCTCGGAGAGCACTTCGATCTGCACGGCGGCGGCATGGACCTGAAGTTTCCGCACCATGAGAACGAGATCGCGCAGTCATGCGCGGCGAACGACGGACCATTCGTCAACATCTGGGTGCACAACGGCTTCGTGAACGTGAACGAGCAGAAGATGTCGAAGTCGCTCGGCAACTTCTTCACCATACGCGAGGTGCTGCCCTACCTGCGCCACCCCGAGGTGCTGCGGGCTTTTCTGCTCTCGAGCCACTATCGCGGCCCGATCAACTACAGCCCGGCGCAGCTCGTCCAGGCCGACGCGGCCCTGACACGGTTGTACACGGCGTTGCGTGACCTGCCCGGGCCGCCGCCTGCAGCGTCGCGTGCGCCACCCATGGCGCCACCCATGGCACTACCAGGGGACGCCGGCGTCGCCGCTCACCGTGCGCGCTTCGAGGCGGCCCTCGATGACGACTTCAATACTCCCGAGGCGCTCGCGGTGCTGCAGGGGCTCGCGCGCGAGCTGAACGCAACGCGCGCGGCGGGCGCCGGCCCGGCAGCCGCCCGGGTGCCGCAGCTCGCCGCGGAGCTGCAGCGGCTCGCGGGCCTGCTCGGGCTGCTTCGCGTGCCGGCACCGGATTGGT
>JASHSK010000063.1 GCA_030038755.1 Gammaproteobacteria bacterium | reverse complement strand
GATGGTCAAGGACGAGAACCTGTGCGTGCACTGCGGACTGTGCGCCGAGCGCTGCCCGACGGCGGCGTGGGATATGCAGAAGTCGACGGTGCACTGGCCGCAGGTGCGCGGGGCGCCGCGCGCGGTCGACGATTGAGGACGCTCCATGTCGGCAAGCAAGGCGCCTGAGCGCATCAACGATTTGGTGATCAAGATCGCCACCGTGAATGGCACGGGCTCGGCGAGCGCGAACGGGCTGCTCATGAAAGCCATCTTCAGGAGCGGCGTGCCGGTCGTGGGGAAGAATTATTTCCCCTCGAACATCCAGGGGCTGCCCACCTGGTACGAGATCCGCGTCACACGCGACGGCTACCGCGCGCGCCAGGGATCGGTCGACATCATGGTGGCGCTGAACGCCGAGACCTACGCACGTGACCTCACCGAGGTCGCCTCGGGCGGTTACCTGATCTACGACAGCACCTGGCCGCGTCCGGCGCTCAGCAAGCGCGATGACGTCTCCGTGATCGGCGTGCCGCTCGCGCAGCTGTGCAACGAGAATTTCCAGGGGGTGCGCACGCGCATCCTCATGAAGAACATCTGCTATGCGGGGGTGCTCGCGGCGCTGTGCGATCTGGATCTGGACATCATCCGCGCGCTGCTCGCCGAGACCTATGCGAAGAAGCCGCAGCTGGTGGACGCCAATATGCAGGCCATCCAGCTCGGCTACGACTACGCGCGCGCGCACTTCAGCTGCCCGCTGCCGCTGCGCGTGCAGAAGATGGAGGCGACGCGCGGCCACATCGTCATCGACGGCAATACAGCGGCTGCGCTCGGGTGCGTGTACGCGGGTGCGACCGTCGGGGCCTGGTATCCGATCACCCCATCGACCTCGTTGATGGATGCCTACAAGAGCTTCTGCGAGCGACTGCGCCTGGATGCGGCCAGCGGCCGCAAGAACTACCTGATGATCCAGGCCGAGGACGAGCTCGCCTCCATCGGCATGGTGATCGGGGCCTCCTGGAACGGCGCGCGCGCATTCACGGCGACCTCCGGGCCCGGCATCTCGCTGATGCAGGAGTTCCTGGGCCTCGCCTATTACGCGGAGATTCCCGCGGTGGTGTTCGACATCCAGCGCGTCGGTCCTTCCACCGGCATGCCCACGCGCACCCAGCAATGCGACATCCACTCGGCCGCGTACGCCTCGCATGGCGACACGCGGCAGGTATGTCTGTATCCGGCCAATCCCGAGGAATGCTTCGAGTTCGCGCCGCTCGCCTTCGATCTCGCCGAGCGGTTGCAGACCCCGGTGCTGGTGCTCTCGGACCTGGACATCGGCATGAACGACTGGATGTGCCCGGAGTTCAAGTGGGATCCGCAGTACCGCCCCGATCGCGGCAAGGTGCTCGATGCCGAGCAGATCGCCAAGCTCGAGCGCTTCTGGCGCTTCTACGATCACGACAACGACGGCATCCCGCAGCGCACGCTGCCCGGCGTGCATCCCAAGGGCGCCTACTTTGCCCGCGGCTCTGGGCACAACCAGTACGGCGGCTACACCGAGGACGCGCGCGATTACCAGATCGTCGTGGATCGGCTGCGCAAGAAGTGGATGACGGCCGCACACCTGGTGCCGCCGGCGGTGATCGAGCAGGAAGCGCGCTGTGACGTGGGCATCGTGTCGCTCGGCAGCTGTGACGGCGCGGTGCGCGAGGCGCGCGTGCACCTGGCCGCACAGGGCATCCATACGAACTACCTGCGGGTGCGCGCCTTCCCCTTCGGGCCGGAGGTTGAAGCGTTCCTGCAGGCGCACCGCCTGCTGTTCGTGGTGGAGCAGAACCGTGACGCGCAGCTGCGCTCGCTGCTGATCCTGGAGACGGGCGTCGAGAAGACCCGCCTGCGCTCGATTCTGCATTACAACGGCCTGCCGATCCCCGCCAGCTACGTCGCGAACGGCGTGGCGGCGGTTCTCGCACCGGCCACGCGCCCGGCGGCCCAGCTGGTGGTCTGAGGTGCGCGGCCGACAGCGGGTGGTTTGAGGAGACGACGATGTCGTTCATGGTGAAGCCCAAGGTCATCCACCCCGAGCTGCCACGCAATGCGCTCGGGTTGACGCGGCGCGACTACGAGGGGGCGAACTCGACGCTGTGCGCCGGCTGCGGGCACGACTCGATCACCGCGGCGCTGGTGGAAGCCTGCTGGGCGCTGGCGCTCGAGCCGCAGAATGTGGTGAAGCTCTCGGGCATCGGCTGCTCGTCGAAGACCACGGCCTATTTCGTGAGCGGCGGGCACGGCTTCAACGCGGTGCACGGGCGCATGCCCTCGATCGCCACGGGGGCGAGCGCCGCGAACCGCCGCCTGCAGTACATCGGCGTCTCCGGCGACGGTGACACGCTGTCGATCGGGCTGGGACAGTTCTGCCATGCGATCCGACGCAATCTCGACATGGTGTACGTCATCGAGAACAACGGGGTCTATGGGCTCACCAAGGGTCAGTTCTCCGCATCCGCGGATATCGGCTCGCGCGCCAAGAAGGGCGAGGTCAACCAGTCGCCTCCGATCGATCCGGTGCAGCTGGCGATCACGCTCGGTGCCTCGTTCGTGGCACGCAGCTTCTCCGGGGACAAGGAACAGCTGGTGCCGCTGCTGCAGGCGGCCATGCGCCACCGCGGCTTTGCGCTGCTGGACGTGATCTCACCGTGCGTGACGTTCAACGACCACGAGGGCTCCACGCGCAGCTACGCCTACACGCGCGAGCACTACGAGGAGGCGGTGCACACCGACTTCGTGCCCCCGCAGCAGGCCATCGCGGTGGATTACGCGCCGGGCACGACGCAGGCGGTCACCCTGCACGACGGCAGCCGGCTGCTGCTGCGCAAGGCCGACGAGCAATACGATCCTTCCGACAAGGCGGCCGCGCTGGCCGCCATCCAGAGGCACCTGGCGCGCGACGAATACCTGACCGGGCTGCTGCATGTCGCCGCCGAGCAGCCGGAATTTCACGAGCTCAATGCCACGCCCGACGAGCCGCTGAACCAGCTGCCCTACGAGCGGCTCAATCCCGGCCCGCAGGCGCTCGCCAA
>JASHSK010000062.1 GCA_030038755.1 Gammaproteobacteria bacterium | reverse complement strand
TCATTACGCCTCAACGATACTGTTCGAAAATGACAGATTGATGTGGTGCCGGCGATGACGACTTCCACGCAGTCCCCGCACGAGCGGCTGGCCTCGTTCACCACGCTGGCGTCGGGGCGCGCGCCGCGCATCATTGCGGGCCTGATCCTCCTGTTGATCGTGGCGGATGCCGCGCGCTTCGTCTGGTCAGCCGGCGGTGGGGCGATTCCTGAGGCGACAGATCCGCCCAGACTGGCCTCCCTGAGGCCGCCCGTGCGCTCGGCACTGCAGGATGTTCGGCGTGTGCACCTGTTCGGCATGGCGCCCGCCGCGCAGAGCGCGGAGGCGGTCTCCGCCGCGGTTTCTGCCAACTGGGTGCTCAACGGCACCATCGCCACCAATGATCCGGACAATGGCTATGCGATCATCGCCCGCCGACCACAAGGCGATCGACTGTGGCGCGCGGGCGCGCAGATATCCGCCGACGCGCGGCTGTACCGCGTATTTCGCGATCACGTGTTGCTCGAGGTCGACGGCCAGCTTCAGACCCTCTTTCTGCCGCGCGGGCTGAGTGGCAGCTCGCTGACGCTGGTGGCGGCCGCGCCCAAAGTTGCAGGCGATGGCACCGGGGCCGCTCCGCAGCTCCCGGGCAGCGGTGGCCTGCTGCCGAAAGAGACCGCCGCCCAGAGCTGGCTCGACCGCGTGCGTCCCTTTGCGACCGACGGGTCGGCAGGATTCGTGGTGCGAGTACCTGGAAAGAACCACCGGTTGGGTTTCGAGGACGGGGATGTGGTGACTGCTGTCAACGGGCACCCCGTCCAGGACTTGGACAGCGCCAGTCAGCTGCTGCAGCAGGACACCAGCGGCTCGCTGTCGCTCACGGTCGAACGCGACGGGCAGCCCGAGACTGTCGATATCGATCTCGGTCATTGAGCGCAGCACGCGCTGCGCTCAATGACATGCAAACGCATGACGCTCGTCGTGCGTACGCAATCGCCATCGAAGGACGGGACGCTGTCAAGCGATGGGCGCACGGCGCGCTACGCGCCGGTGTGATCGATCTCCGTGATACAGAATATTCACTGAACCGTTATCCCGCGGTTACAGCTCTCGTCGACGCTGTACGGGTACCGAGGAAGCAGTCCACGAGGTACCCAGAGTTCTGGCTGCCATGAAATTCGAAGGTCCTGGAGCTTGAGGGGCAGGACCAGTCGGAAACCGCAACACAATTTGGGGAGCTAATTTCCATGAAGAATGCACTTCGCTTCGCACTCGCCGGCACGGCGCTGCTGGGCTACGCCGTGGCACACGGCCAGGCCGCGGCGCCGAGCACCGGCGATTCGGATCTGTGGGTGTTTGTCACCGATCCGTCGACGGACGAAACCTTCGCAGAAGCCACCGACATTTCGATCGATAGCCTGGCGCCGAGCACGCTCACGGGCGCCGTGGGTGGATCTTCACCGACCACGATCGGCCCGGTCGCGGACGCCGCGCTCGGCAGCTGGATCGCCGCTCAAGGCAGCAACACCCTCTACTGGGGCGTGCAGGGCGCCAATGTGAATTCGGGCGCCGCGAGCAAGCCGGAAAAGGCGGGGAACGAGGACGTCGTGCAGGCCAACACCGGGCCCGCCAGCAATACCACGGGCATCGAGTTCGGTCAGTTCACCAACATCATCGCCGGCATGAACGCGGACGACGCGTACATGAGCCCCTCCTTGACCTCCGCCAACGACTACTCGGCGGTGTTCAACCTGGCCAATGGTTCAACAGTCGGCAATGCCTGGGGCGTGGGTCCGGTCGCGACTGCCGGCAGCGTCAACCTGTACAACCAGGGCAATAATGGTGAGATCGACATGGGCCAAACGGCCACGCTGTACTTCGTGACCGGCGACAGCAGCCCGACTGCGACTCAGAGCTATATCCTCGCAACCCTGGAGCTGACCAGCGGCGGCACGCTCGAGAGCGTCAGCAGCTCTCCGGTTCCGCTGCCTGCTGCGCTGTGGCTGCTTGGAAGCGGCCTGCTGGGTCTCGCTGGGGTCGGTCGCCGCCGCTCCTCGGCGGCGTGATCTCGGCGCTACTCTAATTACTGAACGCCAGGAGATTGCTTCATGAATTCGAAGTATCCCTTGATCGCCGCAGCGGTCGCTGCGGCGCTATCACTGTCCTCACTTGTGCACGCTCAACCGGTTTTGAGCCAGGCTGAGAATCCGACCTACAGCCTGGTCATTGCGGGCTCCTCCGCCGCCAAGAGCTCGATCGCCGCGGCGATCGGCAACGACCTGTGCACCAACAGTTCGCTCATGACGACGTTCTCGTCGACCGGGGCGAGCACCAACTTCTTTGCCTACTCATGCATACCCCCCAATACGACGGCGGCTAACTCAGAGCTAGGCTCGCTCATCAACGGTTCCAACGTCTTCACGATCTACTATCGTGACGAGGGCGGCTCGGTGACGGGTGCGCTGCCGCTGGCTTCGACCGTTGCTACGACCTCCAACCCGGATGGTACACAGGGCCTGCAGCAGCTGCTGCGTCTGGACCTCGCCACCTGTACCGGCGCTGCTCCGACCTACAGCTGTGCGATCACCTGCACCAACGGCACCAACCCGGCCGCGCCAGTATGCGGTGTGAACGACAGCTGGGCAGGTGCGACGGTGTCGGATCACGTGCAGATGGGTGTCACGGACGTGGAGCCCGCGCAGCTGATCGGCCTCGACTATCCGAGCGATTACGTCTCGAACAACTTCGGGTCTGCTACTGCCTCGCAGCTCGCGACTCTGTCACACAAGACGTTCGTCGACCAGGTCTTCGGTGTCTTCATCAACACCGAGGGCACGTCGATCACGAGCACCGACCTGTCGACGGAGGCGTACGCCAACATCCTGCTCGGTGCCAACCCCAGCACCCCGGGCTTCACGGACTGGTCAGAAGTGCCCGATGCGGAAACCGGAGCCCCGATGGCGAGCAGCCCGCAGGCGATCGTTCGCATCGATCGCGAGCCGGGTTCGGGTACGCGCACATCGGCCAATATCTTCTTCCTTGACTATCCGTGCTCGAGCAGCTCCGGGATTGTCGATTCCGTGAACGCGACGACCGGCGCCGCCGAAGTCGATAACTACAGCACGGGCAACGAGCTGACCGCCGCGGAGGGCACGCCTGGCGCGGTCGCCTATGCCTCGATCGACAACTGGTACAGCAGCCTGAGCTCGCCCAGCAGCGCGCAGACGTTGTACACGAATATGGCATTGGCGACGCTCAACGGTGTGTTCCCCAGCAACAAGGCGGCGGCTGCCGGCGCCTACGACTACTGGTTCGAGGCGACGACGGTGGAGAATCCCGACGCGACGATCGTTCCAGCAGCCACCACTGGCAAGATCATCAGCTGGATCCAGAACGATATGCCGCAGATCGGCAGCGTGCCGGATGCGGCCGACATCGATGCGATCCCGGGCAAGGGCGCGACGCCTAATGTTGCCAAGGTGCCGCTGGTGACCAACGGACAGACGACGGTCACGAAAGAGGCCTACATCAATCCGTACACCCGCAATGGTGGCAGCTGCAACGTGCCGAGCGAGGCGGTGCAGAACGGCCCCCCGGCGTGAGAACCTGACTCTGACTTAATTGCGGATGATCCGTGCCGGCTCCCGAAAGGGAGCCGGTTTTTTTTTTGGGCGGGAGCGCCTCAGACGTATTGCGTGCCTCCCGTGTGACACGGGAAACTCTGCAGTTCGCGTCCAAGATCCCCCATCGACAGGGTTACGCGTGAAGTACGGGACGATCGCGATCATGGCCTTGTGCCTGTCAGTGCGCTCGGGGCTGCTCGTCGGAGAGGCGAGCGGCGCGCAGGCGGCGCCAGCCGCTGCCCCCGGGGCGGTCGCGCAGGTCCCGCCATCCGCTGGCGTCAACCGCGCACCCTCGCCGACCGCATCTGCGCCCGCCGCGCCCGCACCCGCACCCGCGGCTGGGTCTGCGGCTAACAATGCGCAAACCTTCGACGTGCACGAGTACCGCGTGCTCGGCAACACGGTGTTGCCGCCGCGTGACATCGAGCGGGTGCTCTACCCGCGGCTGGGCGATCACAAGACCCTGGCCGACGTCAATGCGGCCAAGGATGCGCTCGAGAAGCTCTACCATGACCGCGGCTACCAGACCGTGTTCGTGGACGTGCCGCCGCAGGACGTCAGCGACGGGGTCGTGCGACTGCAAGTGACCGAGGGGCGGGTACGCGAGCGCACGATCAGCGGAGCACGCTACTTCTCCGAGCAGCGCATTCTCTCTGCGCTGCCTGCGACCACGCCGGGGACGGTGCCCCAGTTCCCACAGCTGCAGCAGCAGCTGGCCGCCGTCAATGCGGCCACCGCGGATCGGTCGGTCGTGCCGGTGCTACGCGCCGGGCCGGTGCCGGGCACCTTCGATCTCGCGCTCAACGTGTCGGACCACCTGCCCCTGCACGGCAGCTTCGATTTCAACAACCAGGCCACGCCGGATACCACTCGACAGCGTGGCACCCTGGGGTTGAGCTATGACAACCTGTTCGGGGATTTCGATACGATCTCCGGACAGTACCAGGATGTACCGGGGCATCTGGGCGAGGCGGGCGTGCTGGAGGTGGCCTTTGGCTACCATCCGCTGGCCGACGGTATCCGTCCGTCGGTGTCCTTTATCGACTCGACCAGCAGCTTTGCGACCGTCTCAGGCGTGGGCGTGCTCGGCAAGGGACAGGTTGCCGGGGC
>JASHSK010000061.1 GCA_030038755.1 Gammaproteobacteria bacterium | reverse complement strand
CGCGGCTGGAGGCGCCATGGCTGGCGGCCCGTGTGGCGGCGCCGCGGCCGGCGTCGCTGCCGCAGCCGGCGGCGCTGCCGCGCCGCCGCAAATTAGCACTCTGGCTGGCTGAGTGCTAAAATCGGCCTCCCAGGAGGACCCCCTCACAATGAACGCCCAGACTGCGCTGATCGCACAGCACGCAGGGCTCGGCCTGGCCGGCCCAATCGGGAGCTTTGACGCTTACCTGGATCGGGTAAGCCGCATTCCCGTGCTGTCGCGCGAGCGCGAGCAGGAGCTCGCGCAGCGCTTCCGCCGTCACAATGACCTGGCTGCCGCCCGCGAGCTGGTGCTGTCGCACCTGCGCTTCGTGGTGCACATCGCGCGGGGCTACGCCGGCTATGGCCTGCCGATGAACGACCTCGTGCAGGAGGGCAACATCGGGCTGATGAAGGCCGTCAAGCGCTTTGACCCGAGCGTCGGCGTGCGGCTCGTGTCCTTCGCCGTGCACTGGATCCGGGCGGAGATTCACGAGCACGTCCTGCGCAACTGGAGACTGGTGAAGGTCGCCACGACCAAGGCGCAGCGCAAGCTGTTCTTCAACCTGCGTCGCCTGAAGAAGAACCTCGCCTGGCTGAGCGCCGACGAGACGCGGGCCGTGGCCAAGGATCTCGGCGTGAGCCCCGCGGAAGTCTCCGAGATGGAGCGGCGGCTGTCGGCGCGTGATCTGTCGTTCGAAGCGGCCACCGACGCGGACGAAGAAGAGAGCTACAGCCCGGCGGCCTATCTGCCGGCACCCGATGCGGACCCGGCCGAGCAGGTCGAGCGCGACGAGTGGACCAGTTCCTCCTCCGAGCAGCTGTCGGCGGCGATGGAGCGGCTCGATGACCGCAGCCGTGCGATCCTGCAGCGTCGCTGGATGAGCGACCCGAAGGCCACGCTGCACGAGCTGGCCGATGAGTACGGCGTGTCCGCCGAGCGCATCCGCCAGATCGAGGCGGGCGCCATCACGCGCCTGCGCGCGCTGCTGCCTGCGCCGGCCTGAGCGGCGCACCGGCCGCGGCGACGCGGGCACTGGTCGAGGCGGCGCGGGCGCTGGTCGAGGCGGCACCCGAAGGGCCGGCCGACGCGGCCGGCCGACGCGTGCCCGCCCGCTCGAACACGAACTCCACCCGGCGGTTGCGCATACGCCCTTCCGGCGTGTCGTTGCTGGAAATCGCCGCCGTGAGGCCGTCTCCCTGGGCCTGCAGCCGTTGGGCTGAAATTCCCGCCCGCCGCAGCACCGCCAGCAGTACCTGCGCGCGCTGCTCGGAGAGAGTCAGGTTCAGGGCCATCCCCCCGATGTTGTCGGTATAGACCTCGATGCGCGCCGAAAGGCGGTGACGGCGACGTAGCAGCCGCTCCGGCAACGCGAGCACGCGCTGCGTCGCCGCGTCGGTCTGCAGCGACTTGCTGTCGGGCCGGAACAGCACCCGCGCCGGCACGCGCAGAATCACCGACTCGCTCTCGCGCAGCAACTCGATGCCATCCTCGGGGGGCAGATGCGCCAGCTGTGCATGCAGCAGCGACTGCGCGCGGTTGAGCTCACGGCGCACGGCCAGGGGTACGTGAACGGCGGCCGCCGGCGCAGGCGGTGTGGTCGCCACGGGAGGCGCGGGCGCCGGGGACGGCGCGCTCGCTGGCGGCACGGCTGACCCGTTCGCTGGCGCCGCCGCTGAGCCGCTCGCCGGCGGCAGCGGCGCCTGCGCCGCCTCCTGCGCCTGGCCGAGCGAGGGCAGCCAGGCGCCCGCCAACAGCAGCAGTCCCAGCGCACCGACCGTGGCGAGGTGCACGGCTCGCACACGCCGCCGGCAGCGCCAGGAAGTCACGAACGCGGGCATTGGCGCATGATGCATGAAATTTCCGCGCCATGGAGAGCCCGCCGTGAGTCCCACGCCGCCCCTCACTCCACCCACTCCCGCAACTCCCACCCTGGATGCGCTGGACTTTCTCAACGTGGACGCCGAGCTGACCCCCGAGGAGTGCACCGTGCGTGACACGGTGGCGCGCCTGGTGAACGAGCAGGTGCTGCCGCTGATTGGCGATTGCTTCGAGCACGCCCGCTTTCCGGCCGAGCTCATTGCGGTGATCGGAGAATTGGGACTGTTCGGCGCCAGCCTGACGGGTCACGGCTGTCCGGGACTCAACGCGGTCAGCTACGGAGTGATCTGCCGCGAGCTGGAACGCGGCGACAGCGCGCTGCGCAGTCTCGTGTCGGTGCAGTCGAGCCTGTGCATGTATCCGATCGACGCCTACGGCAGCGAGGCGCAGCGCGAGCGCTGGCTGCCCGCGATGGCCCGCGGCAAAGCGGTCGGCTGCTTCGGGCTCACGGAGGCCCATGGCGGCTCCGATCCGCAGAACATGCGCACCGTCGCACGCCGCGCCGGCGCGGATTGGGTGCTGAGCGGCGCCAAGATGTGGATCACCAATGGCCCGATCGCCGACGTGGCGCTCGTGTGGGCGCAGACCCCCGAGGGAATACGCGGCTTCCTGGTGGAGCGCGGCACGCGCGGTTACAGCGCGCAGGAAGTCGCGCACAAGTTCAGCCTGCGCGCCTCGAGCACCGGGGCACTGTTCTTCGACGAGGTGCGCCTGCCGGCCGGGGCCATGCTGCCGCAGGCGCTCGGGCTGCGCGCGCCGTTGTCCTGTCTGTCGCACGCGCGCTTCGGTATCAGCTGGGGCGCGCTCGGGGCCGCCCAGGCCTGCCTCGCCGAGGCACTCTCGTACTGCAGTGAGCGGGTACTGTTCGGCCGGCCGCTGAGCCACACGCAGGCGGTACAGATCCGGCTCGCCGAGATGGTGCGCTCGCTGGCCGCCGCGCAGCTGGTGGCGCTGCATCTGGCGCGCCGCAAGGACCGCGGCGAGCTCGACCCCGCGCAGGTCTCCCTGGCCAAGTGGAACAGCTGTCTGGTCGCGCTGCAGATCGCGCGCGAGTGCCGCGACCTGCTCGGAGGCGCGGGCATCAGCCTCGAGCACGTCGCGATCCGCCACCTGCTCAACCTGGAGAGCGTGATCACCTATGAGGGCACGCAAACCATTCACCAGCTGGCCGTCGGCCGGGCCATTACCGGGGTGAGCGCCTTCTGATCGTCATTCGACCGTATGACGGAGTGTGATCGATACCACATTTGACCGTAAAGAGGATCGCAGCGCGTCTCATAGTGGTTCGCTCAGAGAAAAATTACCGTGCCAGACTATGGTCTTATAGATTCTGTCGCGCTATCATTCCGCTCGATTGTTGCGACGCATGGAACTGCGGCAATAATCTGACAGCAGGAATTCCCGGCTCAACGGTAGAACTCAGGCTGTCGGGCGGAGACAGGCTGCGGCAGGCGAAACTTTTAACGGCTGCCGCGAGCGTCGATTCGCGAAGTAACGCGATCGTCCCACCATTTTGGGACGGGCCCCTTTGGCCGGACGCTCAGGTCTGCGGCATATTGACGACTCCGCTCGCGATGGACCTGTGCGTTTTGCGAAGATTGAACCCCGCGCGAGCGGGGTTTTTTTTACCCGGTAACTTCAGGCCGAGCGACCTTGGCCGAGTAACGTTCAGGCCGAGCGACCTTTTGGCCGAGTGGCTTCTGGCCCAGTGACTGCTGCGATTCCCAACAGCGCCGCCGAGACCGCGGCGTCCTCCGCCCCGGCCGAGCAGCTGCGCATCGCCGGGCTGACCGGCGTGGACATCGAGCTGGCGATCGCCGGTCCCGGCAGTCGCAGCTACGCCTTTCTGATCGACTGGCAACTGCGCGTACTCATCGCTCTCGGCTGGCTGTTCGCGGGTTTGCTGCTGACCGGGGCGCTCGGCTCCGGGCCGAGATGGCATGGGCAGTTCATGTACACGGTCGTGGTACCCGCCGTGTGCATCTATGTTTTCTATCACCCGGTGCTGGAGGTGCTGATGCGCGGACGCACCCCGGGAATGCGCCGCGCGGGGCTGCGGCTCGTCACGCGCAGCGGCGGGACTCCCGGCACCGGAGCGCTGCTGATCCGCAATGTCTTCCGCCTGATCGACAGTGCACCGGCCTTCTACCTGATCGGCCTGCTGTGCTGTTTTCTGACGGAGCAGCGCGTGCGCATCGGCGATATGGCGGCCGGCACGCTGCTGGTGGTGGACAGGCCTGCACCCGCGGGCACGCTCGCAGGCCTTGACGGCGCGCTCGGCCACGCCGGCCCGACCGCTCTCGCGCCCGAGGCCGCCGAGCTGGTGCAGGAGCTGCTCGAGCGCTGGAGCGCGCTGCAGATCGAGCGTCGCGGCGCGCTGGCGCGCGCCCTGCTCGCACGCCTCGATCGGCGCGAGTCCGGGCAGCCACCCGAGACCTGGAGTGACGCGCAGCTGCATGCGCGGCTGCGCGAGCTGCTGAGCGCGGATCACGCAGATGAGCGCGGAGCCAATGAGCGCGGATAAGCGCGTATGAGCGCCGGCGCAGCGGCGAGCGGCGCGCAGCGCGATGCCGCGGCCTGGGTCAAGGCGCGCTCGGCGACCTGGAGCGAATGGCTCGCGGCGGCTCGCGCCGCGCCTGCGCGCAGCGCCGGCGCGCAGCTCGATGTGGCCGCGGCGCAGCGCTACGTCGAGCAATACCGCGCGCTGGCGCGAGATCTGGCGACGGCGCGGCAGCTGCTGCCCGGCAGCCGCACCACTGCGGCGCTCGAGGCCCTGTATCTGCAGGCCCATGCGCAGATCGATCGCGCCCCGCGCTGGTCGCCCACGGCGCTGCTCACACTGCTGCGTGACGAGATCCCCGCGATCGTGCGGGCGCTGCGACCGACGATTCTGTGGATCGCCGCGCTGATGATCGTCAGCGCCGCGGCGGGCTGGTGGCTGATCTCGACCTATCCGAACCTCATCAGCCTGATCGCCAGTTCCCAGATGATAGACGACGTCGAGCACGAACGGCTCTGGACGCAGGACCTGCTCAACGTGGTGCCTTCCTCGGTGCTCTCGGTCGCCATCCTGTCGAACAATATCGCGGTCACCCTCACGGTGTTCTGCAGCGGCATCTTCCTCGGGCTCGGTGTGTGCTACTTCGTGGCGCTCAACGGCCTCATGCTGGGCGCCGCGTTTGCATTCACGCACCAGCACGGGCTGGCCATGGGGCTGCTGAAATTCGTGCTGGCGCACGGACCCGTGGAACTGTCGGTGATCTGCATCGCCGGGGCTGCGGGTATCGCGCTGGGCGAGTCGCTGCTGCGCCCGACGCTGCCGTCGCGGCGCGAGTCCTTCGAGCGCACCGCGCGGCGCGTGGGCCGCGTACTGCTGGCATGCGCGCTGCTGCTGGTGGTGTGCGGGTGCATAGAAGGATTCATCTCCCCCGACCCGCGCGTGCCGATGAGCGTGCGAGTGGTGATCGGACTGGGATACTGGTGCGTGATGCTGCTGTTCCTCAGCGGGCGCCTGCTCGCGTGGACGCGCCGGGGCGAAGATCCGGCGCCGTAGAGACGCCTGTTCTGCCTGGCCTATCCCACCTCCTATCCCACCTTGCGCCGCTGCCGAAAGCGCACGTACGCATTGAGCACCGCCTCCTCGAGCGAGCGCGGTCGCGCCAGCACCGCCGCGGCGCCGAGCGCGCGCAGCGCCTGCACATGGCGCGTCACCGAGGCGCGATACTCCTGCGCCGCCAGCGCGCGGTAGACCGCCAGATCGTCTCCGGCAGACGCATACGCCAGACGCTGCGCACCCTCGCTCTCCACGCCGGCGATGAACGGCAGGTGCTTGGGCAGCAGCAGCCGTGCGGCCGCGGTCAACTCCCCCAGCGCGCTCGGCTCGTCCAGATCGGTCAGGAAGATGACCAGGCTGCGCCGCTGCAGCAGCGCTCGGGCCTGCAGCGCGGCGAGCGCCGGATTGCCGTCGCCATCGTGCACGTGCGCGGCGGCGAGGCAGGCGCGCACTCGCGCCACGGCCGCGGTGCCGCGTCCCGGCGCCACCGCGACCAGCGGCCGCTCGGCGTACACGATCAGCCCGACCCCGTCGTCCAGCGCCGCCGCGCGCTCCGCGAAGCGCGCGGCCACGTTCGCATACAGTGCCAGCCGATCGGTGTCGCCGGCCCGTAGTCCACTCGCCCGCCCGGCATCCACGGCGAGCACGATCTGCAGGTGCTGATCCTCGGAGTAGTCGCGACTGATCAGCCTGCCGCGCCGGGCACTCGCCTTCCAATCGACGGCGCGCGGCGGATCGCCGCGCCGATAGTCGCGCAGCTGCAGAATCTCCGCGCCGGCGCCCAGCCGCAGCGCCGCCTGCTCGCCGCGCAGCCCCGTGCCGGCGGCGCGCTCGCTCGCGTGAAGCACATCGGGCACCACCTGCACCTGGCAGGCACTCGCCAACCGCTCGGACCACCAGGCAAGTCCAAGCACCCCGCCGACCCGCGCGAATGTGACCGGCCAGTCAAAGCGTCCCAGGCGCCGCGCGGTGCCGCTGAGCTCGAGCACGCCCGGGGGCACCGTCACGCTGCGCACCGCGCGGTCCATGGCGATCTGCGCGGGCGCGGCGGGCGCGAGCTCGAGCGCCAGCGCGCGCCGCTGTGCGTGCTGCAGGAACAGCCGCAGCGGCGTCGCGCGTCCGAGAAACCAGCGCTGCGCGCTCTGAACCTCGAGCGTCAGGGCCGTGCGCGACGCCTGCCAGCCCTCGTAGGCGAGACCGATCAGCAGCAGCCCGGCCGGAATGCGCCACAGCCGCGCGAGCGCGCCGCCGCTCCACAGCCCGAGGATCGCCAGCACGCCCGTGGCGAGCACCAGCAGCAGCGCGTTACGCCGCAGGCTCATGGTGCCCGGCGCGCCTGCACGTTCATGCGCAGCTGCGGCTCTGCCTCACCGCGGCTCAGGCTCACCGCGGCACCGGCACCTGCTCGAGCAGCCGCTGCGCCAGTGACTGCTCGGTGGCGCCTTCCAGCAGCGCCTCGCTGGAGAGCACCAGGCGGTGCGGCACCACCCACGGCCACACGCTCTTCACATCGTCGGGGGTGACGAAGTCCGCTCCGCGCAGCCCCGCCGCCACGCGGGCGGCGCGCAACAGCGCGAGCGCCCCGCGCGTGGACAGGCCCAGGCTGATCTGCGCGTGCTCGCGGGAAGCTTTGGCCAGATCCAGGATGTAGGCGCTCAACGCTGCAGCGACATGAATCGCATCGGCCTGCACGCGAGCCGCATCCAGAGCGCTGGGTGCGATGACCACCCGTGCCGCGGGGGCAGCCTGTGCCCCGGGGGCCGCCTGTGCCGCGGAGGCCGCGGGGGCCGGGGCCGCTGCGGCCGCTACGGCCGCCGCTGCACCCTCGACGCCGCCGTAACGCGCCAGCACCGCCAGCTCATCCTCGCGCTGCGGGTAGGGCAGCTCCAGGCGTAACATGAAGCGATCCAGCTGCGATTCGGGCAGCGGATAGGTTCCCTCGAAATCGCGCGGGTTCTGGGTGGCGACGACGAAGAACCCCGCGGGCAGCCGGTAGAGCTGTCGCTCGACCGACACCTGCCGCTCCTCCATGGCTTCCAGCAGTGCCGATTGCGTCTTCGGGCCGGCGCGATTGATCTCGTCGAACAGCAGCACATCGGCGAACAGCGGGCCGGGGTAGAACACGAAGCCGCGGCCGGGGCCCCGGCCCGCGGCGTCGCGACCGGAACCCTCGTGGCGCCCGACGCCCTCGTCGCGACCGGCGCCCTCGTCGCGCCCGACGCCCTCGTGGATATGTACGCCGATGATGTCCGCGGGCATCAGATCCGCGGTGCCCTGGATGCGCCGGAAGCTGCCGCCGAGCGCCGCGGCGAGCGCCTTGCTCAGCAGCGTCTTTCCCAGTCCCGGCGCGCCCTGGACGAGCACGTGTCCGCGCGCCACGACCGCGATCGTCAGCGCCCGGATCGGGCGTCGCATGCCGATCACGCTTCCTCCGAGCGTGTCCTGCAGAACCTCTTCCAGCTCCTCGAGCGCATTGCTCATCCGATACTCCTTCGAATGCTCACCAACAGGTTGTGCAGGCGTGTCAGCTTCACGCGCTGACCGGCTGCGACGCCCGTCTCGCACTCACGCAATCCCGCCAGCGCCGCGGGCGTCACGCCGGGCTGCGCCGCGAGCCACTCCCAGGCCGGCGTGCCGTCCTGTGCCTGTCGCAACCGGCGATGGATTTCGTCAAAAAAATTCTTCAGCAGCCCGCGCGCCGCCTCCGTGGCGGACACGCGCGCGCTGAAGAAGCGTCCGCTGGCATCGATCAGCGCCGTCTCATCCACCGGATGCCAGGGCACCTGCCGGCTGCGCAGCACCTGCGCACCGAGCACCCAGATCAGCCACACGCCGAGAATCCACCACAGCGTCGCGTGCAGCCGCGGATCGGCAAAGAACGCCTGCGGATCATAGAAGTCCACCAGCCCCTGATGCGCGTCATCGAAGATCACGCGGCCGGTCGGTGCGCGCGACCACGCGATGAGGTTGGCGAGCAGCCGGGCGTTGTCGGCGTGCCCGATCTGCGCGTTGCTGAACGCCGCCGCGAACGCGCACACGATCTCCTGGCCGGCGCCGCGGGGCGCGACCCACATGACCGCGTCGCGCGCCACCGCGTCAGCCTGCGGGGCCTGCCGCTCGGCGATTGCCAGGGCCGCGCCGCCCGCGGCCGGTGCGCCGATCCAGTGGGATGCCGGCAGCTCCGAGACGTCCTGCACCTGCCGCACCCCCGCGAACAGCGCATGACTGCCGCGCGGCCTGATCAGCAGTGTCGTGGGTCCCACCAGCGAGCGCAGCCTCTCCGTGCGCGTGGGCGCCCGAACCGTGAAGATGAAGTGCGTCATCTGCCCGAGCTCGATGAGCGGCAGCGTCCCCGTGCCACTCGCCCAGCGCGGCGTATCGTCCAGCGCCGCCAGCACCACCAGCGTATTGCCCCGCTCGACCCAGCGCGCGAGCGCCTGAGCCTCTGACCGCTGCATCGGCAGGCGCTGCGGCACGCTTGCGATCAGCACGTTGCCGCTACCGGCCGGCGCAACCCGATCGAGCTGCTCGTAGCGTTCACGCAGGCTCACCACCGGAACGTGCGTGAGGCGCAGCCACTGCCACATACCCGCAAGACCTTCAGGTCCGTCCTCGGTGCTGACGGGCGGTGCCGCACCGCCGAGCGATGCAGGCTTGGGAAAAAACAGCGCGTAGAACACGGCCAGAGCGCCGAGCGCCAGCAACAGCGTCACGGCGCGCTGTCTCATCATGCCCGGCTCCGGGCCGGGGAAGCCGCGGCCGTCGCCGCTGCGGCCGCCGCCGCCTCGATCCCGCGGGGGGCGAGCAGCTGCGCGTACAACGCATGACCCTCGCGCGCCACGGCGGGCCATTCGTCGGGACTCAATGCGCCGTCTCCGTATCTGTCCCGCTCGGCAAGCTGCGCAAGGCGCGCGAAGCGGCCACGCTGCTGTGGGTCGTCGAAGCGACCGCGCTCCTCGAGCTCGCGATAGGTCAGGGTGCGCTCGAATGACAGCCGACCCGACTGCAGCAACGCCTGCACCAGCAGCCGCAGCAGCAGGATCGAGCGCTCGGCGAGC
>JASHSK010000060.1 GCA_030038755.1 Gammaproteobacteria bacterium | reverse complement strand
AGCTGGCAGATGATCGTGCAGGACATCGCCAAGCGCCCCTACACCACCGTGGGATTCGCGGCCCTGGTGCTGCTCGTGCCGCTCGCGATCACCTCGACCAACGGGATGATGCGCCGGCTCGGTCGGCGCTGGCAGACGCTGCACCGGCTGGTCTATCTGATCCCCTGCCTCGGAGTGCTGCATTACTGGAAGCAGATCAAGCTCGCCGGACGCGAGCCGCTGGTCTACGTCAGCATCCTGGCGGTGCTGCTTGTGTGGCGTGCCTGGAAGCGCTGGATCCCGGCGGCGCTGGCGGCTCGCGCCCCGGTCACATCGAGGTCCGCAGCTCCCAGAGCTCAGGGAAAAGCCTGAGGCGCAGCGCCTTGGCGAGGTACGCGACCCCCGCGGTACCGCCCGTGCCGGGCTTGTAGCCGATGATGCGCTCCACCGCCTTCATATGGTGGAAGCGCCACAGCTGGAAGCCATGATCCAGATCCACGAGCCGCTCGGCCAGCTCGTACAGGTCCCAGTCCTTGCCCGCATTGTGATAGACGCCGAGCCAGGCGGCGGTCACCTGCTTCGACGGCGTATACGGCTGCGAGTAATCGCGCGCGAGCACCGCGGCCGGCACGCCGTAGCCACGCTGCGAGAGCAGCCGCAGCACCTCGTCATAGAGGCTCGGGGCCGCGAGCGCCTGCGACAGCGCGGTGTGCGCCGCGGAGCCCGGCGCGTGCACGTCGATGTAGCGCGCGTGGCGATTGCCGAGGGTGAACTCCAGCAACCGGTACTGCAGCGACTGGAACCCCGAGGCGCGCCCGAGCAGATTGCGGAACGCCGAATAGTCCGCCGGCGTCATCGTCGAGAGCACCTCCCAGACGGCCAGCAGCTGCGCCTGTACGCGCCCGATGCGCTCGAGCATCTTGAACGACGGGCCCAGGTTGTCGCGCCGCACGCATTCGATCACCGCGCGCAACTCGTGCAGCATCAGACGTATCCACAGCTCGGACACCTGGTGCACGATGATGAACAGCATCTCGTCGTGCTCGGTGGACAGCGGCTCCTGTGCGTCGAGCAGTCGATCGAGCCGCAGATATTGCGCATAGGACTGCGAGCTGCCCAGATCCCAGTGCACCGCCTCCTCGGAGGGGTCCACACCGGTGAATACCTCCGGCTGGGCGGTCGCCGCACCCGGCGGTGGCGCGCCCGGCCGCTCGGTCGAGCTCATTTGAAGATCCAGGAGGGTACGCGCCGCCATCCCTGCAGCAGCTCGCGGTCCAGCGCCTTCCAGTCGGGTGCGTGACGCGCCACCTCGCTCCAGAAGCGTGTCGAATGATTCATGTGCCGCAGGTGCGCGAGCTCGTGCACCATCAGGTAGCGCAGCACCTCGGGACGCTGGAACAGCAGACAGGCATTGAGACTGATGGTCCCGCGGCGCGAACAGCTGCCCCATCGCGTGCGCTGGCAGCGCACCTGCAGGCGGCCGGGAGTCACTCCCATCTGCATGGCCAGCGCCTGCAGCGGCGGTTCGAAACAGCGCAGCGCGCGCTGCACCAGCCAGCGTGTGAGCTGGTGGCGCAAGCGCTCGCGCTGGCTCACGTCGCCCTCGAGCGCCAGCAGCCACTCCCCGATCGGTCGTACGTGCACGCGCTCGCGCCCGCCCGCGGCCACGCACTGCCATTGCTCCCCGAGCGCGGTGAGCGCCAGCGCGGAAGGGGGCAGCGGCCAGTGTGCCGGGGGAGCGGAACGCAGCCGCTGTCGCTCGATCCATTCGCGATGCTCGCTGACGAACGCACTGACGCGCTGCGCGGACGTGCGCGGTGGTACGACGATCTCCACGCCTCCGTGGCGAAACACACGCACGCTCAGGCGCCGCGCACGCGGACTCTGGCGCACCGACCAGCTCTGCGCGGCGCCCTCGGAGTCCCATAGCTGCAGTTGTCGCATCATTTCCCGTGCAGCAGGTATCGAAAAACCGCGAGTCGATGCCTGCCGCGGCGGCGATGATATCAGGCATCGCACCGCTGCAGACATCGCGCGCAGTCTCGCGCGTGCGACGTACGCGCTGCCGACGGACGGCGCCTGCATTACAGTAGCCGCATGCACTGGATCGACATCGGCGTCAATCTGACACACGACAGCTTCGATGCGGATCGCGACGAGGTGATCGCGCGCGCCGCCGAGCGTGGCGTGACGCAGCTGGTCGTGACCGGCGCGTCACTCGCCGGCAGTGCCGCGGCCCTCGCCCTCGCCCGTCGCTACCCGGGACGATTGTTCGCCACGGCCGGCGTTCATCCACATCACGCGCACGAGCTCGGCGAGCAGCAGCTGCCGGTGCTGCGTGCGCTGCTGAGCGCCCCGGAAGTCGTGGCGGTGGGAGAGTGCGGGCTGGATTACTTCCGCGACTACTCGCCGCGCGCGGCCCAGCGACGCGCGTTCGAGTATCAGCTGCAGCTCGCCGCCGAATGCGGCAAACCGCTGTTTCTGCATCAGCGCGACGCCCATGAGGATTTCCTCGCCGCGCTGCGTGCGCACGGCCTCGCGGGCGGCGGCGCGGTCGCGCACTGCTTCACCGGAGGAGAGCGCGAGCTCACGGCCTACCTCGATCTGGGGCTGTCGATCGGCATCACCGGCTGGTTCTGCGACGAGCGCCGTGGCGCGCATCTCGCCGCGCTCGTGGCGCGCATCCCGCAGCAGCGGCTGATGCTCGAGACGGATGCGCCCTACCTGCTGCCGCGCGATCTCGATCCGCGGCCGCACTCGCGGCGCAACGAGCCCATGTACCTGCCACACATCGGTGCCGCGGTGGCCCGTGCGCGCGGCGAATCCGCCGAGACCTGCGCCGCGCACACCAGCGAGCACGCGCGCAGCTTCTTCGGCATCACGGCCCCGGCCGAGCCGCAGGATACCGGCTGAAGAGCGTCACACCACGGTCCTGGGTACCGCCAGGCGACTCGGGGAGACGGAGTTCTTCAGCAGCTCCCAGGGCGGAGTCCACCGCTCGAGCAGATCGCTGACCGTCATGCGATCGGAGACGGGGAATTCCGCGCTGAGCGATTCGAGCGACAGCGTGTGGCGCGGCAAGCCCTTGGGAAAACGGCCGCGCGCGGTGAATACGATGCGGCCCTCGACCGGCAGGTCCTGCGCCAGCGCGCGCACCGCCGCGATGCGGTCATACAGCCCGGTCTGCGGATTGGTGAAGGTGAAGCGCTGCGAGCCATTCATGACGGTCCACTCGTTCATCTGATCGCCGCCAAAGATATTGCCGGCGACGTCGCGCAGGTCGATGACCACGATGCCGCGCAGTGTCAGCAGCAGAAAGTCGACGTGCAACGAGCCACCCTGCCCGTCCGGCACCAGCACATCGCGCACGTGATCGAAGCCGCAGCCTGTCACTGCCTGGATGCGCGCGAGCCGCTGGCGCCGCCGACGTTCCCATCGCCACAGCCACACCAGCAGGGCGATGAAGATGATGGCGAGCACCGCGGAGCTGCCCAGCTCCAGATCGAACGGCGGCAGCGCCGCCAGCGCCTGCAGCGGCGCCAGCTGCGGCGCGGGCGCCGCGGACTGCAGCGCCGCGCTGCGCACGGACGCGGCCGCGCCCATCAGCGCAGCCACGCCCATCAAAGCGCTCCCTCGAGCGCGTCCAGCGCCGGCTCGATCTCCACGAAACCCGATGGTCGGTCGAACAGTCGCGCGAGACTGGGCGGCAGTGGCACGCTGCGGCCGATCAGCGGCTCGACGATCTCGCGGAACTTCGCGGGATGCGCCGTGGCGACGATGACCCAGGGAACACCGCTGGCCGCGGACGGCGGCAGCCGCGCGTATACCTCGGCGGCCACGGCGCTGTGCGGACACCAGACGCGCCCGTAGCGCTCGTAGTCCACGCGGATACGCATCCGCGTGGCCTCGTCATCGACCGACACGGCCGAGACGGCGCCGCGCAATGCGGCCGCATCGGCGTAGAGCGCCGTCAGGCGCTCGAGGTTGCTCGGATTGCCCACGTCCATCGCCGAGGAGAGCGTCGCCACGCTCGCGCGCGGGCGCAGCACGCCGTCCTGCAGGTAATCGGGCACCGTGCGGTTGGCATTGTGCGCCAGCACGATGGTGCCGATCGGAGCTCCCAGCCGTCGCGCCCAGACACACGCGGTCGCGTTGCCGAGGTTGCCGCTCGGGATCACGAACGAGGCGGGCTGCCCCAGCTGTCGCTGCACGGCCAGGCTCGCCGCCCAGTAGTACACGGTCTGCGGCAGCAGCCGGCCGAGGTTGATGCTGTTGGCCGAGGACAGCTGTACCCGGGCGCTCAGTCGCGCATCGGCGAACGCCTCCTTGACCAGGCGCTGGCAGTCATCGAAACGCCCGCGCACGGCGAAGGATCGCACATTGTCGCCCCAGCACGTCAGCTGCTGCTGCTGCGTCGGGGACACGAGCCCCTTGGGGAAGAGCACGTCGACCTGCACACCCGCACGGCGATGAAAAGCCGCGGCCACCGCCCCTCCGGTGTCTCCGGAGGTCGCCACCAGGATGTGCAGCACCCGCGCCGCGCCCGGCCCCTGCGCGCTGGCAGCGCCCGGCCCCTGCGCGCCGGCGGCGTCCTGCGCGCGCCCCTGCG
>JASHSK010000007.1 GCA_030038755.1 Gammaproteobacteria bacterium | reverse complement strand
TGAGTGGCGTGCAAGTCAGGCGCGTACTGGTGTGATCGAGCAGGTGCATACACCCTCCTAGACCTCTCGATTCTGGAGGCCTCGCGTTGCGAGGCCTCATTTTTTGAGGGGTCTGCTAACGAGGACGGCTGGCAGAGCGATCTCGGCAGGACTCTCGTGAATCAGCGGCTTAGCGGTCCCCGTGGCCGCTGGGGGCGGACCGTGAGCCGCCGGCAGACTGAGCCGCCAGACATGCCCTCAGGCATTGCGGGCACAGGCAATCTCCGCCGGATCTCTGCTTGAGGACGGGCAGGTCATTGCACCAACAGTGTCCTGCGCTCTGGCTGAGCCCCGGACCGCAATCGAACTCCACGGCGCAGCGCGGACACGTTCTCTTCCGGATCATTCGGCTCGGCCTGGTGTTTGCCGGCGCACCCACAGAATCACGCCGGCGAGACTGAGGGCGGTAATCATCAGGCCGACGAGGCTGACCAGGATCTTGTAGGGTAGGCCGAACACCCCCGCAACGTGCAGTTCCCGAAACCACTTGTCGATTCCATCGGCGATCGTCGTACCGAATGGCGGCTGGAAGCCCAGGAAGCGGCCGTCGACGGCGTCGAACCAGACGAGCGTCGAGCCTTGCTCCTCAGCCGGGTGGTCAAGGCTCGTGCGGGCATAGTAGCCGATGGCGTGAGCGCGCGGACTCAATGTCAAAGCGTATCCGCGCTCGATCGTGAATCCGCGCCGCCCGGCTTCCTCGGACATCAAGGCCTGACCACGCGCCACGGCGGCCTCGAGGCTCATAGGCTCGCCTTCGGCGGGGTGGAGGTTGGCGGGCGCCTCGTAGAGCCCACGGCCGCCGAGAGCGCG
Organism: Gammaproteobacteria bacterium; assembly: GCA_030038755.1. Classification (GTDB taxonomy): domain Bacteria; phylum Pseudomonadota; class Gammaproteobacteria; order Steroidobacterales; family Steroidobacteraceae; genus FEN-1191. Next base: position 15,318 of record JASHSK010000007.1, on the reverse strand, counting down.
ATTCACCGGATCATGCACTTGGGGCAGGTTGAACGCGACGGCTGACCAGGCAAACACCAGCATAATCGGCCACAGCCAGAGGCCGCCCGCTCGGTGGGTGTCATAGAGGAGCGCTCTGAAGCCCGCGCCTGTCCGCACCGACCAGGCTGGCCGCCAGAGCTTCAGCCACGCGCTCCACACGTTGTGTGGCGGCAACGTCAGATAGAAGCCGAGAATGCAGACGAATACCCAGACGAGGGCGGCGAGGCCGAAGGTCAATGAGCCGGCAGGTCCGGCCGCCAGGCTGTAGTGCAGTTGCAACAGGAACGGAATGACGTTGACTCTGCCGTCGGCGAGACGGCCATATAGGACCTTGCGGCGAACGGCGCCCGAATAGGGGTCGGCGATGACCTCGTCAAAGTTCAGCCGCGCGTGGCCGGGCTTCGCCGCGACGAACACGCCCTCTGCGAAGTGCGGGTCCAGCCGCAGGGGCATATAGCTCACGACAGCGCCGGTTTGGTGCTCGACTCTGCGCATGAGTTCGATTCCGCTGAGCGGCTGGACGCCGGGTGCAGGTGGCGCGGCGCCCCAAAGCTTCGGCGCCGCCCAGTGGTTGAGATCAGCGTCGTAAGGCAGAACCGCGCCGGTTGCGCCGGCAACCACGAGCACCATCGCAATCGTCAGGCCGGCCCATCGGTGCGCGACTACCATGGCTCGCCGCAAAGAGAGCGGCTTGGCGACTATTCGGTCCCGGGATACCTGCAGAGTCTGTTCCACGCGGGGGGCTACTACGCTCGAGCTAACCGTTCCACTCGGCAGGCTATAGTTGTAGTAGTTGTTCCCTAGTAGCCGTATTACGGTGGAAGTCGGCTATCCGGTCGCGTGACGGTCGGCTGTCTGAGCGTAATGTCCGCATAGCCATATCGCGAATAAAAGGAACCGACCATGCTAACCGCCGTCAGCCCATCCGATTCCGCACTGCTGCAGCGCATGACGCTCGGAGCGCTGCTGACCGTCGCCACGGTCCTTGGAAGTCTGGCGCTGGCCTGTGCCATGCCCTTCGCGGGGCTGGCGGCCCTGGCTGTGCTGTTTCTTCCGCGTCGCGACGCTTTTGTGCTGATCGGGGTCAACTGGCTGGCTAACCAGCTCATCGGGTATGCCTTTCTGCATTATCCGATGACCTGGGAGGGACTGTCCGCGGGTCTCGGACTCGGCGTGGCGTGCCTGGGCTGCACCGGCGCCGCTGCTCTGGTGGCTAACCGGCTGCGTAAGGTCGCGAGCTTCCCGCTGGCCGCCCTCGGAACCCTCGCGGTCACGTTCGCGGCCTATGAGGGCCTGTGCTTCGTGACCAGCATCGGCCACCATGACGGGGACTTTTTACTGTCCGTGCAGCTCTACGTGCTGTATTTGAATGCCCTGGCGTTCGCCGGGCTGCTCTCGGTGCAGGCGATTGCGCACGCCGTGGGTCTGGCAGTGCCCAGCGCCATCCCGCAGCCCCCGAGCGCCCGCGCCACCGCGATCTCCTGATTTCCGGGTCCCCGTCGTCAGGAGTCATGGCTTGGGCTGAGTGGCGCCCGGCGTGTCGCTGTGCATCCATCGGAACTGAGAAAGTACGGCGGGACGGTCCTCGCCACGCTGGCCGTCCTGATCCTCATCCGGTTCGCTTACGTCGCGATCTTCGAGCCACGTAACCTCACGAGGCCCGTATATATCCTCGAGGGGTTGGTCGTAGCGACTCCGCCGGGAGGTGCGCCGTTGCCGCCTGAACCGCTGCCGGACTGGTCCGCCGTCCTGCCGCGAGCCAACCTGGAGGACGGCAGCATGCTCAGCCGCCAGTGCATTGGCTGCCACGATCTTTCGGCCGCGATGAAGACGGTGTTTGGCCCGGCACTCCATGGGGTCATCGGCCGAGCGCGTGCGAGCGTCCCTGGGTACGACTACTCCACGGCGATGCGGGCCAATCGGACGCCCTGGACGCTCGATGCGCTGTTCGAGTACCTGCGCAATCCGCAGCTGTACGTGCCAGGAACCAAGATGAGCTTCGCCGGGCTGCCGGATGCGCAGCAGCGCATCGAGCTGCTCGCCTATCTCCGTTCGAGCAGCAAGTGATTCTGGGCTCGAGTGTGCTCAGTAGAACCGGTAGTTGGCGCCGGCGACAACGTAGAGTTTGGGATTGCGGTAACCGAGGATCTCGATGATGTCAGCGTTGGTTGCGTCCTGTACGCGCCCGTACAGGTCGAAGTGCCCCGTGACATGGTAGCGGCCGAAGAAATCCAGCCGCCCGTATCCCGGCGCCCAGTAGAACCCTGAGTAATCCAACCGATGATCGGTCAGGTAGAAGTTCGTGCCCACGTCGAACTTCGCCACCGTATAGGTCAGGCCGGCGTTGCCCATGTTGCGGGCGTTTTCGATCTGCAAGAACCAGCCGCTGCCTGTATAGGGATTGGTCGAGTAGGCGTCGGTACGCGTGTAGTTGGCGTTGAAGACCAGATGCGGTGTGATCTTATAGGTCATCTCGGCCTCGACGCCCTGCGATTTTTCCGCGTAGAGGTTTGCGTACTCGCCGAAGGGTGGGCCGCTCAGGATGCGTGGGTTAGGGATGGCACTGTCGAAAGTGATGACGTTGTTGACATAGGAGTGCCACAGCGTGACGGCCCAGGTCAGTGCGTTGTCGAGCTGCCCACGCAGACCGGCCTCGACGGTGTCCGCGTTCTCCGGCGTAACGGCCTTGTTGCCATATATCGGATCGTATAGCTCGTCGAGCGTGGGCTGAGTGAAGCTCGTACCGTAGTTGGCATAGACTGCCAGGCCGCGAACCAGATCATAGGCGGCACCGACGCTGTAGGTCGCCTTGGTCTTCCACTCGGAATAACTGTCGAGGCGAGCGCCGAGCTCCGGATGGAAGCGGTTGTCGAACAGATTCAGCGACGCGTTGCCATAGAGCGAGCGAGTATCCTGGCTCTCCTTGGTGCCGGTGCCGTCGTAGGTCTCATCGTAGTTCTGTCCGAGGAAGGTCCCGCCGACGAGCGCGGACACCATGTCGGTGCGGTAGCGCAGGTTGTAGTCGGCCTCGTCGTTGTTGTTTGTCGTGTGGTAGGTGTATGGGACCTGATAGAAAGGAACGACCGCGCCGGCCGGATAGGTGGTATACGTGCTCGGATCCTCCCAGCCGTTGTAGGGGGAGATATACGTGCCGAGCAGGTTTCCATTAGGCAAAGGGTTGTCGGCAACATCGTAGTCCTGTCCTGCACCGCCGACCGTCAGCTTTTGCGACAGGTGCGTCGTGAGCTGCTGCTCGAACCAGAGGCTGACGATGCCCGCCTTGGTGGTGCTGGCGTTGCTGGGGTCGGGAATCTGGGCTGCAAAATAAAACGGCGCCGGCACGGCCTCGTCGACGGGCTCGACCAGAGCCGCACTCTGGAAGTCGTTATCGGTCAGATAGAAGCTGCCGCCAAACTGGATGTTGCCCGTCTGGTAGGTCGTGCGTCCCACCAGCGTGCCGTTCTTGGTGAACTCGTAGGGCCACATGCCGCCGCTGTCGACCCAGGAGCCGTTGAGTGAATAGGTCCAGGTGCCGTCGCCCAACGCGGTCTTGTCCTCGACTCCGAAGCGCGCCTTGCGCCAGTCGAGTGAGCCGCCCTCGATGGAGACGTCCTGTTCCTCGTGATCCCCCTGCAGCGTGGTGAAGTCCAGGACGCCCGAAGTGGTGTTGGCACCATAGGTCGTGGCGTGCGGGCCACGCAGCACCTGGATGCTCTGGACCATTGACGGGTCTAGCTGCCCGAGCAGATAGCCGACATCGCCCGAGCCGCCCGTGTTCATCGTGATCCCATCGAACACATAGAGCGTGCTGTCGGAGAAGCCGCGCAGGCGCGGATAGATGAATTGCCCCGGCGCGCCACCGACCTGGAACTGGATGCCCGGCTCCTCGCGCAGCACGTCGGTCACCGAGGTCTGCGCCTGATCAGAGATGTCCACATTGGTGATGACCTCGGAGGCCTGCGGCAGGTCGGCCTGGCTGACATCGAGCTTGGTCGCCGTGACGGTGACTTCCTGCAGCTGCGAGGAGTTGCCGGTCTGCGCGGACTGCGACGATTGGTCTGCCGATGACTGATCGGTCGGCGATTGGCCTGCTGCTGATTGGCCGTACACCAATCCGGCGCAAGCCAGGACCAGGTTCGCACTCAATAGTACCGGGATGGTCAGCGAGGCCGACCTCATAGATGCCACCAATTTCCCTCCCTCCCGTACGACACAGAGCCACAGGCGGCTGATCTGCCTAAATACGTGGCCCTCAGTGGGGGCCCTCGCAAAAAAAAGACGCGAGTACTCCGAGGGTTCCCGCACCTTCATGCGTAACAAGGCGTTTCTTTCGGGTCCAAACGGCTATGCGTTACCCGGTGAGCGTGCTATCGCGATACCCACAGTGAGGCGGTGCGCACCGGAGCCGGTAGACCCGACGCGACCGCTGAGTGATAATCTCGCGACCAGCGTATTTGTTAGGTTAGGGAGTTCCGGTGGCGGGGATGGTCTATGAGTGCGAGCGAGACCTTGACGGCTGCGCCGGCGCAATCGGCGCGGGAACTCAACGTCGACAAGCAGGCTGGCGGCCGGCTCGCGATGCAGGTCCCGTATATCGAGAAGCGCGCGACGCAGACCGATGATGGCCGGACCGAGGAAGTCTGGCCGTTTCCTCTCGAGGAGGAGCTGCTGGCGCGCCTCTTCACCGATGTGTTCGAGAACTACCACGATCGGGTTGTCTTCGGTCCTTTGATCCCGGGTGCGGCCTACGAGCTCAAGCCCCCTGGCAAGCCGGTATCTGTGAATCTCAGTGGCGGGTACCTGACGGTACACTGGGGCACACGGGGCCATTTCCACCTGTGTGTGGGCGGGGCCGCGGGTCCCGCCGACAATCCTCATCCGCCGGCTGTCATCGCACACCGTCAGCCCGGGCGGGCAGAGTTCTACCGGCGCCTGGATCGAGCCGGGCTGCCGTTGTCATGGGGGTTTCGGATGTTCAACGGTCGGGGTGAACCACAAATCACCCTGATCTTTCCGAACCCCTACGTCACGGACGACGACAAGGTGACGACGACCCCCGACTGGACGCGCCTGACGACGTGGAAGGAATTGCTCCCACGCTATACAGGCAACGAGCCGGACGGACTCGATGAGAAGGGGCGGGGATTCAGGAGCACCTAAGTTGAGACGGCCGCTACTGTCGACGGCGGAAGGATCGGCGTTGCGATACTCGCGACGGCGGCGTTTCTCGCGTATACGGATCGGGACAAGCTCAGTTCGGGGATTTGAGCAGGGTTACTTGAGACAGTGGTAGCATCAAAAGAAGAACTCGAGGGAGAACTCGCACGACTAGACGAGCCGAAGATCAGGTTCTGCAGCGAACGCTGTGGGCTGACGTGCTGACCGTCGCGACCGTTGCCGGTACCTGCGCATTGGACTGTGCCATGCCGTTCGCGGCGCTGATCACGCTCGCGGTGTTGTTCCTGCCGCGCAAGGATGCGCTCCTACTGGTGGGAGCCAATGTGGTGCTCTTCCAGGCGGTCGGCTATGGCCTGATGCATTGGCCGTTCTCGATGGCTTCCATCCCGGGCATCGCGGAGCTTGTCCTGGCCTGTGGACTGTGCTCCGTGGCGGCCATGCTGGTCCAGCGCGGCCTGCGTGGCCATGGCACCCTGACGGTGATCAGTGTCTTTCTGGCTTCGTTCATCGTCTACGAAGTGGCGATCGTTGCGCTCTCCAGCTTGCGTGCCTCACACGAAGTGGTGGGACTGCAAACCCACCTCTACGTCCTGTATTTGAACGGGCTGGCCTTCGCGGGACTACTGGCGCTACAAGGCATCGCCACCTCGCTTGGCATCCCCGGCCCGCGCCTCGCGCTGGCGGTTTTTGAGCGGCCGGTGGCCCGCTATCGGCTGTTGGGATGTGGAGAAGCTGGAAGATAGTCGACCAGCGCCCCACCCGGCGTCCTGGATACGCAGGCCTCGACATCGAAGACCCGATGCACCAGCTCCGAGGTCAGTGTGCTCTCCGTGGGTCCTTCGCAAACCAATCGACCAGCCTCGAGCGCGATGATGCGTGTCGAGTAACGGGCGACCAGCGTCAGATCGTGAATTGCGGCGATTACGAGCTTGCCGCTCTGTGCCAGGGCGCGCAGGCGCGCAGCTGCTTCGAGTGCATGACGAGGATCCAGTCCGGTCGTGGGCTCATCGACAATGAGGATATCGGGATCGCCGACCATGGCACGGGCCAGCATGGCGCGGGCGAGCTCTCCGCCCGAGAGCGTGGTGGACGGCTGCATTCGCTTCGGCAGCAGGTCACAGAGCGCAAGTACCGCGTCAACGCGCGAGCGGAAGGGTTCGGACAGCCCACCGAACGCCGGCAGTACAGGCGTGAGGCCAAGTGCGACCAACCGCTCGACGGAGATTGGCCACTCGCAGCGTGGATTCTGCGGCAGGTAGGCGCGGCGGCGTGCGAGCGCCGTGCCACCGAGGAGCTTGAGAGGTGCTCCGTCCAGCGTCACCAGCCCGTCAGACGGGGCCAGCAAGCCGGCTAGGACCGATAGCAGCGTGGATTTCCCGGCGCCGTTGGGGCCGATAACAGCGACGAACTCGCTGTCCGTTGCTTCGAGCGAGACGCCTTGCAGAATGTGCCGATCGTGACGAATGACCGTCAGCTTCCGGGCAGTGAGACTCGTCATGGGGCCAGCCGTCGCAGGCGCACCACGAGCCAGAAAAAGAATGGCGTCCCAACCAAGGACGTGAAGACCCCAACTTTGAGTTCTGGGCCGAAGCCGAGGTGTATCAATCGTGTGCCGATGTCTGCGGCAAGCAGCAGCGCGGCGCCTGTCAGCGTCGAGGGCCAGAGTATGCGTCGGGGCTGATATCCCACCAGGGGACGCATCAGATGGGGGGCAATCAGGCCGACAAAGCCGATCGCACCGGTCACTGCCGTGGCCGCGCCGACTGCGAGGGTGGTGCCGGCCAGCGCGAGCCAGTTCACGCGCTCCAGGTTGACGCCGAGGCTGCGCGCCTGGGCTTCACCGAGCGAGAGAGCATCGAGGGATCGGCCTGTCATCGCCATTAGTGCGCTGCCGACGACAATGAAGGGGCCGGCAAGCCACACCTGATCCCAGCCCTTGTCGGCCAGCGAGCCCAAGAGCCAGCTCGTGATCTCGTATGCCGCATAGGGATTGGGAGCAAGGTTCAGCGCCAGGTAAGTCAGCGCGTACATGAGCCCCGAGACGGCTACGCCTGCCAGGATCAATGCGAGGGTGCCGCCGCCCCGCCCGAGCGCGAAAGTCAGCGTCATGGCGATGCCCGCGCCGCAAAGCCCAAGCAACGGGGTTGCGGTGGCAAAGCTACCAGCGAGGCCGAAGTAGATCGACGTGACAGCGCCGAAAGAAGCACCTGCCGACACCCCCAGCAGCCCCGGCTCGGCGAGCGGATTGCGCGTCAGGCCCTGCAGAACCGCGCCCGACAATCCCAGCGTGCCGCCGACCAACAGTGCGAGCACCAGTCGGGGAAGGCGCAGATCCAGAAGGATCAGCCGCGCCATGCGCGCAGTAGCTTCGCTGCCGAGGAATTGGGCGGGCCTGAGCCATACTGTCCCGCACAGCAGAGATATTCCCGCAAGGGCGATCAGCAACACGATGAGCAGCCCGGCACCGGTCAAGCGCAAGCGACGCTCGGCGCGCCGTCGCCTCTCGGCGCCGGCCGCGACAGCGGGGAGTACCGAATCGAAGGGCATTACCTGGTCAGCGTTGGGTGGGACGCTGGCAGCATGACGCGACGGATCTGTACTGCGGCGTCAGCCGACTGTGGCAATCCGCAGCTGTAGAGCAGCTCGGGGTAGATGATCTGCCGGCCGGCGGATACGCGTCGCAGGAGTGGTTGCGTCACGTCACTGTTCTCAAGGGAGGGTGAAGCGATGGTGGCGTCGCCAAATGCCAGCAGATCCGGTCGTGCCCACAGCAGCAGCTCGGCGTCGTAGCTTGCCCTGCCATATCCCGCATAGGTGTCGAGGTTCACGGCGCCGGCTGCCGAGATGATGGCATCGAAGAGCGTACCCCGTCCGTAGGCCACCCCGGAGCCGTCCAGGCCAAGTATGGAGAGGGGGTGTGGGGGTGGCGTCGCGGCCAGCTGCGCGAGTGTCGCTTCCATCTGGCGGACGAGGCGCTCGGCCTGCACATCGGCACCGAGCGCATGGCCGACTTGCAGTGTCTGGTTCCGAATGTCTTCAAAGCTGTTTGCCGGCGGCAGCACCATCATCCGGATACCGACCGCCTTCAAGAGCTGGCGTGCCGGAGGGGTCGTATACGCTCCAGCCAGCACCAGGTCGGGCCGCTCCTGCACGATCTCTTCGGCCATGCCGTAGTTCACGGGGACCTTCCAGGCCTCGGCACTCAGATAGGATTCATTAGGCTCGCGCGAGAGGTAGGTGACCGAGGTGATACGACTCGGCGGCAGCAGATCCAGTAGCAGCTGGTCCGTGCACAGGCTGATCGACATGACGCGGCGGGGAAACTGCGCGCCTTGCGACGCCAGGGTGCGCTGCCCGCTCAGCAGCGCCAGCAGGGCGCAGAATAGGATTGGACGACTCAAAACGTTTCCTCGAGCGACAGGTGGCTGTCTACGCCGACACGTATACTAGAAAGCTAAGTCGTGAGCCCGCATCCCGACGGCGCGGTGACACCCTCACGTTCGTACGTAAAACCCTCGGGGGGCGTCCGCACGATGAAGTGGCTCTTGATGCGCTCGGGCCAGCGCTCATAGGGCACAATGCCCTCGCTGCTATGTAAATAGTGCGCCACATAGTCGAGCAGGGCCAGCGCGTCTTCGGGGCAGGGGCTGAAGCGGCCGAGCACGTAGCCGATCTTGCCATGACAGCGTAGCTGTACCGTGCAATAGTCGCTGCACGCAAAGAGACAGGGCATCTCCTGGATCGACAGCTGTCCCGCGCATCGATGACTCGACAGCAGCGAGCGCAGCAGCTCGGCCAGGAGACTGCCGCCTCGCCGTCCGGCGCTGTCCTCACGTTGGCTGCTGGAGAGCCGGCAGGTGTTACAGACGACCAGAGCGGGGCCGCTATCGACGGACACGAGCATAAAACCGTAATACGGGGCAATCGGGGTAATCCCTCGGATGATTCGAGCCGTCCGTTGTCGACCGCCGAGGGCTGGTTGAACCCAGGCCGTAGCGACAGCAGGCAAAGATGAAATACCTGTTCCTCGTTTGGTGCGGTATCTGGCGCAAGCGCATGCGCGCCGTGCTCATTCTGCTGCAGATCGTGGTCGCATTCACGCTGTTCGGCGTTCTTCAGGGCTTGAATACCGGGGTGAAGCAGGCGATCACCAGCGCGGACGCCAATCGCATGTATGTGCAGAGCCGGGCAGGCCTTGGCGATACACTGCCGCTGGCGCTGCTCCCGCAGATTCAGCGTGTGCATGGGGTCGTGTCGGTGAGCTACGCGGTGTATCTGAGCGGCACTTACCAGAACCCGGGCCAGCAGATCTACGCCAGCGCCGTGGACGCGGCGAGCTTCGCCTCTGACCACCCAGGGATCGCGATCGCCCCCGAGCAGCTCGAGGCGTTCATACGCGATCGCACCGGGATGATCGTCGGAGAACAGGTAGCGCGGCGCTATGGCTGGAGGATCGGCCAACGCGTCCCCGTGCAGTTGTCCGTGGTACAGCGCGACGGCTCGAGCGATTGGGCGTTCGATGTCGCGGGAATCTACACCGTGCCGGACAATCCTGAGCAGGCCAACTACATATACGTCAATTACGCCTATCTCAACGAGGCTCGCGAGGACAAACGCGACACCGTAAGCAGCTTCGCGATCGAAATCGAGGATCCAAGACGATCCGCAAACGTCGGCCACGACATCGATACGCTATTTGCAAACTCCTCGCACGAAACCCGCACACAGTCGGAATCGGAGCTCGCAACCGTAGAGGTGCAACGCATCGGTGACATCAATTTCCTCGCGCATGCGGTCACCGCGGCCGCGTTCTTCGCGCTGCTGTTCGCGACCGGTGCGCTCATGATGCAGAGCATTCGCGAGCGCACCCCTGAGCTCGCGGTGCTGAAGACGGTTGGCTTCACGGACAGCCACGTAATGATTCTGGTCCTGGCGGAAGCGCTGGCCTGTTGCATGCTGGGCGCGGGCATCGGACTTGGCATTGCCGGACTCGTGCTGCCGCGCGCAGGACAGCTCCTGGGCGTGGCACACTTGGCCGGGACCGTGGTGGTCACGGGCATGGGGTGTGCCGTGCTGCTTGCACTGATGGGCGGGTCGATTGCTGCTTGGCGCGCATTGCAGCTGCCGGTCGCCGCCGCGCTGTCGAGGCGATAAGAAGGCCAGGATGCGGCTGCTCAAGCAAACGCTCGCCCTTACCGCCTGCGGATTGCAGAGTATTCCATCTCGGTTCGGTACTTCGCTGGTCACGGTCATCGGCATCATGACCGTCGTGGGGGTGCTGTTGTCGTTGCTGTCGATGGGCGAGGGGATCCAGTCCTGGGAGACGGGCCAGGCGCGAGCGGATCGGGCGGTGGTGCTGAGCCGCGGCGCGACCGGCTCGTTCGGGAGCCGGATCACGCGGGAGGAGGTCACGATACTGTCGCACGAGTCAGGCGTCAGGAAAGGCATGGATGGAGCCCCCCTGGTGAGCGCAAGCAGCACGCTTGGGGTCGATGTCGTCACGAAGGCGAATGAGCGCGGTACCCTCTACGTGGACGGCATCACCAACCGCCTCGTTTATCCGGAGATTCATCTCCTGGTCGGTCACTGGCCAAAGCCGGGACTCGATGAGCTGGCGGTGAGCAGGCTGGCGCAGACGCTCGATGAAGGAGTCCAGCTGGGCGACCGGGTGCGCCTTCACGGCTTGGACTGGACGATCGTAGGTGTGTTCGAGGACGCCAAGGGTGCATTCGAGCAGTCGGTGCTGGCCGATGGAGAGACGGTGCTCTCTGCATTTGGTGCCGACGCATATCAGCAGGTCATCGTGATGCTCGACTCACCCGCCGATTTTGTGCGCTTCAAGCAGGCAGTGCTCGCCGATCCCTCGCTCAAGGTGGATGTTTACACCGAAGTTGCCAGTCGCGAGGCTGCGTTCAAGAGAATGCGACGCCTGCTGGATTTCGTGAGCTACTTTATCGGTACTCTGATGGGGTTGGGCGCTGTCGGTGCTGCGCTCTCCAGTCTGTATGCATCCGTGGACACACGTGGGCGGCAGATAGCCACGCTGCGGGCACTCGGCTTCGGTGTAGTGCCGGTGCTCGCCTCAGTTCTCATCGAGGGGATGCTCCTGGCGCTGAGTGCTGCGATCGTAGGGGCCCTGATCGCCTGGCTCGTTTTCAACGGCAGGGTTATCAACGCCGAGAGCAGCACGTTCCCGCTTGCCGTGACCCCTCACATCGTGTTCATCAGCATCATCTGGGCTCTGGGGATCGGGCTTATCGGCGGTCTGCTGCCCGCCATCCGCGCGGCGCGACTTCCGGTCGCCTTTGCCATGCAGGACAGATAGTGCAACCGTCAAAGCCAAGCGGCTCGGGCGCCGCATCGCTGTTGGCCACCAGCGAAGCGTGAGGGGCGTACGCCTCAGCCACGTATCCGCATAGGTCGAGCAGGTGAATACGCCCCCCGTATACCTCTCGATTTTGAAGGCCTCGCTTCGCGAGGCCTTTTTTTATGTGCGGAGCCAGATCGAGCCGCGGGATCTATCGCTGAGGACGGGGAAGTCGTGCTTCAACGCGGCGGCGTTCGTACCGAGACTGAGGGACAGCGGCTCACGGCCCGTATGGACGGGAGGGGCGGAAACAGCGGTCGATGTAAGCTCAACGGCTCTTGAATGCATGAAATTCTCCGATAGCAGGCTCGCGCGCAAGCCTCAGGCGCTGTGGGTGCGCCGCGCGCTGTTTCAGGCACATCTGTGGACCGGAATCGGCTTCGGCCTGTACATCTTCGTGATCAGCCTGTCCGGCAGCGCGATCGTGTTTCGCCACGAGATGGATCGCGCGCTGTGTCCACAGATCATCATGGTGAAGCCGTCGGGACCGCGCCTGAGCGATGCGCAACTGGTCGTGGTCGCCAGACAAGCCTTGCGGCGCTTCCCGCGTGCCAGCACGATGCGGGTCGAAATCCGCGGACCGCGCGTTCCCGGGGCCGCCGTGGAAGTGTGGTATTTGTTCGGGCGAGGCCGCCTCGAGCAACTGTTTGATCCGTATACGGGCCAGGATCTGGGCGATGCGGTGGCCTGCGAGCCGGCGTTTGTCTCGCGCCTCGCTGATCTGCACGGCAACCTGCTGGGTGGCAATACGGGTCTTGCCATCAACGGTGTGGGTGGGGCGCTGCTGGTGCTGATGTGCCTGACCGGCGCGGTGATCTGGTGGCCCGGCACGGCGCGCTGGAAGCGCAGCATGACGCTGCGCTGGAACGTGCACTGGCGGCGCTTCACCTGGGATCTGCACAGCGTGTTGGGTTTCTGGCTGTTCGCGCTGACCTTGATGTGGGCGGTTTCGGCGATCTACCTGGCCTTTCCGAATTCCTTCTACGATGTCGGAGATTTTCTCGTCACGCACGGCGCGGGGTGGGCTACGCCGCACCGGCTCGACGTGCTCATCGACTGGCTGGTGAGGCTGCATTTCGGCCGCACCTTCGGTCTGTGGGCCAAGGTGCTCTGGTCGATCGTGGGCCTCGTGCCGTGTGCGCTGATCGTGACTGGCGCCCTGATGTGGTGGAACCGGGTGCTGCGCAAAGCGATGGGTCACTTCGGCGAGGGGATCGAGCCGGGCAGGTCAACACCCTGCGGGCCGGGCGAGCCCTCGGCGACGGTTGCGCGCTGAAGCGGCGCTACAGCTTGATCCGGAACGTCGCAGCAGTGCCGTTCACCGTCACGGTCACGCGGTAGGCGCCGGGACCGATTACGACGTTGTTACCGTAGTGCGTAGAGGCTGAGCCCGAGCCGATCGCCTGCATTTCGACGACCGGCACCACGACGGTCTTGCCGGCCGGGCGCCCGGTCGCATCCAGCGGCCGGAAGCTGAGGGCCACCTTAGCGTCCACCAGAGTCTGGCCGCTCTTACCGTCAAATACGTGCACGATGAGGTGATGGTTGGGCGGCGGAGTGCCCGTAGGTTCGAGCGGCGTGGCCCCACCGGTGATCAGCATACCCTGCGTCAGATGGCGAGCGGCCACGTCCGCTGTCGTGTAAAACGGTTCCGGCGGCAACACGTGCAGTTCGATGCGATAGTCGCCGGCGACTTGGGTGCTCGTCACGCCGGCCTGCATGTTCATCCCCGGCATTTTCATGCCGGGCGGCATGTCCATGCCCCACGCGCCGATGGGTGCGAACGGCAGCGTGCCAAGGGAGATCGCAACAACCATCCAGGCCCGCGTCCTCACGCGGGGTCCATGCGCGCTCACTGCGGGCGCTCCGCGGCTGCTCGGGCACCGATATAGCCGAACATCACGCCGATGGACCCCCACAGGACCGTCTGGATTCCCAGGGAGGCCAGGCGGAAGTTCCACAGTGTGACCGCCGGGAAGGTCACCGGGACCTCATTGATGCCCGGCAGAATGACGAAGAAAGCGGCAATGATGACCAGGTAGACGAGCAGCGCCAGCAGCGAGCCGTTCCAGTTGCCATATTTCGGCACCAGCAATCGCCGCAGCCGCAGCGCCCCCAGCGTCGAGGCGATTGAGAGCGCCATCATGAGGAAGTACAGGCCGGTGCGGTACTTGATGGTCGCCGGTTCGCCGACCGACGGCGGGTTGGGCGGGTACTTAAGCGCTGGCACCAGGTAGATCGACACCAGCCCGTAGAACGCCAGCAGGACCGATGTGGGGCCGGCGGCGAGGTTGCCCATGCGGCCGTTCGCGAAAGCGAACAGCACGGCGAACAGGCAACCGAGACCCGCGCCTGCTCCCACCATGCCCGTCAGCAATCCGATGCCGCTTTGCACGGTGCGGCTGAAGATCACCGGATCTTCAGCAGGTGCCGGTTTCCCTGCTGCGACGGCCGCCGCCGCCTTGGCCGCATCCTGCGCGGATTCGAAATTGATGGCGATGTTTACCGCCGGCTCTCCGAAGGTCTTGGCCCAGCCGAAGGCCAGTACCCCAGCCACGATGCCGACGATGAAGCCCCGCAAAATGAGCTGTCCTACCATGTCGCGCTCTCCGCCGAGCGGCGGAGCCCCCGTCGTTGTATATGCCGCCAGCCCGACCGTCAGTTCCTCACCGACCGGCCCTACGGACTTAAGTCAGCACCGCTGCAGTCCATCAATGGCAAGGGAAGCCCAGCAGGTGACGCGCGTCATGCACGAATTCATGCACGCCCATGCCGCTGAAGATCGAGGTCGCCCCCTGCTCGGCGCCGACGAAGTAGTAGGCGAGCGCCATGATCAGCACCCCGAAAATTGCCCACGGCATGATTTCCCTGATCGGGATCGCAACCTTGAGCGGCAGGTCCGATACCGACGTGGCGACCGAAGTTTCATCTGTGGCCATCTGTTGCTCCTGGAAAACGCTGCTTACACCCCTACCCGATTGGGTAGTACGCACGAGCCCCGCGCCTCCCTCATGCGTGTGCGAGGCCCGCCCGCCGGGGGTAAAAATCCTTTATATCCAATCGGCTGTGGACTACTCTGAGCCAGCCAGAGAGGCTTATGACCCCGCGGATTACCCTCATTTGCCACGCTACCACCCGCGCCCTGCGCTCGGCGACCTTCGGGGGTGACGAACCGCTGGATGAGGCCGGGCGGGCCAGGAGCCAGCGCTTGGCTGGCAGACTCGGGGCGGTCGACGCCTGCTGGACCAGCCCGGCGCTGTGCGCCCGTGAGACTGCCGCCGCCCTCGGTCTGAACGCCACCGTCGACGAGCGCCTGGGTGACTGTGACTACGGCCGATGGAAGGGGCTGAAGTTCCAGCAGGTACTGCTGCGCGAACCCCGCAAGCTGGTGGCATGGATCCGTATGCCCAGCACGGCGCCACATGGGGGTGAGTCGATCCCACAGGTGCTGCAGCGTGTCGCTTCATGGATGACCGAGCGGGGCCGCGATCGGGGCCATACGGTTGCGGTCACGCACTCGGCGGTCATTCGTGCCGCGGTGGTGCACGTCATCCAGGCGGAGCTGCCTTCGTTCTGGCGGATCGATATCCTGCCGCTGTCGCAGACGGAGCTGCGCACCAACGGGCGGCGCTGGGTGCTGCGCTCGATTGCTCCGCTGTCCGCTGCGGAGCCGGAAGCTGAAGGCGGAGAGGGCACGCAATGAGTTCGGTGGACAAGGGCGACAAGCGGTTTGGAATTTTCGCTGCCTGCGT
>JASHSK010000006.1 GCA_030038755.1 Gammaproteobacteria bacterium | reverse complement strand
CACATCGCTGCGACCGCAGGCATGAGCCCGGGGCTCATCTACCGCTACTTCAGCGCCAAGAACGAGATCGTGCGTGCAATCGTCGAGCGGCATCTGGAGACGGACGGGTGTCCGGCGATGCGGCGTCTGAACCGCAGCGACGACTTCTGCGTCGAGACGCTGAACATGCTCGAGCGCTGGCGGCGGCGCGACGATCCGAGCATGAACGCGACGCTGATGCTCGAGCTGACCACCGAGGCCGCGCGCGACCCGGAGGTCGCACGCATCGTGCGCGACAAGGACCAGATGGTCAGCGAGGACCTGACGCTCGCCGTGCAGCGCGCCGCGCGCGAGGGCGGCGTACGCCTGAGCGCGTCGGCGGCCTACATGCGCGCCGTGGTGCTGCAGTGCCTGGTCGAGGGCCTCGCCTGCCGCGTGGTGCGCGATCCCACGCTCAGCGCCAAGAGCCTGAAGCCGCTGCTCAGCAAGGTCATCGCGGCGCTCATGGGTTGAGCGCGGCGCGCAGTTCTCAACCGATGTCCAGCCGCGGCGCGAGCTCACCGATCGCCGCTGGCCTCATCGCCTGGCATGTCCGGCACGGCCGGCACGATCTGCCCTGGCAGCGCGAGCGCAATCCGTATCGTGTGTGGGTGTCCGAGGTCATGCTGCAGCAGACCCAGGTCGCGACCGTCATCGACTATTACGAGCGCTTCATGCGCCGCTTCCCGGACGTCGCGACGCTCGCGGCGGCGCCCCTGGATGAAGTCCTGCACGCATGGTCGGGGCTCGGGTATTACTCACGCGCGCGCAATCTGCAGCGCGCGGCACAGCGCATCGTCGCCGAGCACGGAGGTGAGGTGCCGACCGACCTTGCGGCGCTGCAGAGTCTGCCCGGCATCGGCCGCTCGACCGCCGCGGCCATCGTGGCGCTGTCGCTCGATCGGCGCGCGACCATCCTCGACGGCAACGTGCGGCGGGTGCTGTCGCGCTACTTCGCCATCGAAGGTCCTCACGACGATGCAGCGACGCTGGCCGAGCTGTGGCGGCGCGCGGAGGCGTGTACGCCCGGCGAGCAGGTGGCGGTCTACACCCAGGCGATCATGGACCTGGGGGCGACGCTGTGTACGCGCAGTCGCCCGCTGTGCATGCACTGTCCGCTCACCGACAATTGCGCCGCGCGGCGCGCCGGGCGGGTGGCGGAGCTGCCCTCGCCGCGCCGTCGGCGCCTCGCGCGGCCGCAGCGGGCGGTCATCATGCTGCTGGCCGTGTGCGCCGACGGCGCCGTGCTGCTGCGTCAGCGGCCCCCGCAGGGCGTGTGGGGCGGGCTCTGGGTGCCACCGGAGTTCGAGGACGCGCGCGGTGCGCAGCAGTTCTGCGCCGTGGAGCTCGCCGGCGCGTGCCTGGAGCCCGACCCGCTGCCGGTGGTGCATCACGCGTTCACGCACTTCGACCTGGCGATCACGCCGCTGCGCGCACGCTGTGCCCGCGCTGCCGCCGCGGTGATGCAAGGGCCCGGGGTGCTCTGGTATAACGCGCGCGAGCCCGCACGCGTGGGACTGCCGGCGCCGATCGCGGCGCTGCTGTCGGCGGCGGCCGTCGTTGCCGAGGAAGCCTGAAGAGATGCCATGAGTCGAACCGTCCACTGTGTGTTTCTCAAGCGCGACGCGCCCGGGCTCGATCGTCCGCCCTATCCGGGGCCGCTCGGCCAGCGCATCTTCGAGAACGTCTCCCGGGAGGCCTGGGAGCGCTGGCGTGCCCACCAGATCATGCTGATCAACGAATACCGGCTCGCGCCGGTGGAACCCAAGGCGCGCAAGTTTCTGGAAGGGGAGATGGAGAAGTTCTTCTTCGGTGAGGGCTCAGCCAGGCCGAAGGAGTTCGTCGACCCGGGCAAATAACAAAGCGGCGGCGCGAGGCCTGGGCGATCCGTGGGGCGCTGGCGCGAGCCGCCGGCAAACTCCCCTGTCACGGATGCCACGGCGATCGCCCGCCCGTGGGGGGTTATACATGGTGGGTGCTCGAGGGGCTGCGCGGATTGCGCTCTCCACGGTGCTGCTGGCGTTGGCCGTGCCAACACAGGCGCATATCGTACGGGTGGTCATCAGCCAGCGCGTGAGCGCGTTCGGCGGGGCTGCCCAAGGCCTGCGCGGCCGCTACGAGCTGCTCATCGGGACCGCCTACGGGGAGCTGGATCCGCGCGATCCGCACGATGCGGGGATCGTGGATCTTGCGCTCGCCCCGCGCAATGCGCACGGGCGGGTCGAGTACTCGATGGATGTGATCATCCTCAAGCCCGTGGATGAGTCGCGCGGCAATCACGCCATCCTGTACGAGGTGCCGAATCGCGGCCACACCGCCCTGCAAAGGATATACGACGTCGGCGCCAGCGCGGCCGATCTCGCGCGCGATCCCGGGGACGGCTATCTCGAGCGGCTGGGCTTCACGCTGGTGTGGGGCGGCTGGCAGGCGGATCTGCCGGCCGGCACGCACATACTGCGGCTGTCGGTGCCCGTGGCGCATCACCCCGACGGCACGACGATCACCGGTCGCGTGCTCGCCGATTACGAGTTTCGGCGATCCCGCCCCAGCGCGCCGATCGGCTGGAGCTTCGTGGGCGAGGAGGAAGGGCCGGCCGCGGTGAGCACCGACAACGCCGGGGCGGTGCTGACCGAGCAGGTGCACGCGGCGGACGTGCCGCAGCTCATTGCCAACCGCGACTGGGCCTTCGCGGACTGTTCGTCGGTGCCGTTTCCCGGCACTCCGAGCACCACGCACGTATGCCTGCGGGGCGGCTTCGATACCAATCACATCTATCGGCTGATCTACACGGCCGCCAACCCACGGATCGCGGGCATCGGTTTCGCGGCGACGCGGGACCTGGTGAGCTTCCTGCGCTACGAGCCACCCCGAGCCGCCGGAGCCGCCGGTACGGCCGGTGCGGCCGGTGCGATCGGTCCGGCCGATGCCGCCAATCCGCTCGGCCGGGGGCCGTGGACGGTACTCGGGCTCGGCATCTCGCAGGACGGGCGCTTTCTGCGCGATTTTCTCTATCAGGGTTTCAATCGCGACGAGCAGGACCGCAAGGTGTTCGACGGGCTGGACGTGCACATCGCCGCGGCGCGCATGCCGCTCAATCAGCGCTTCGCGCAGCCCGGCTACAACGCGATCCAGCACGAGACGCGGCTGGCGGCGACACAGGACATGCCGCTGTCCTGGGCCGTAATCCGCGATCCGGTCACGGGGCGCACCGATGGGATTCTGCGTGCGTGCCAGCAGACGCACAGCTGCCCGGTGATCTTCCAGACCATGAGCTCGCTGGAGTGGTGGCAGGAGCGCATGTCGCTCGATACCACCGACGGCGCCGGCCATGACGTGCCGCTGCCCGATAATCTGCGCGTGTTCCATCTGGCCGGCACGCAGCATGGGCCAGCCCGCCCCGATGCGCCGCCCGGCATCTGCCAGCAGCGGCCGAATCCCAACCCGCAGCAGCCGGCCCTGCGGGCGCTGCTGCCACGGTTGCTGGCGTGGGCCGCGCAGGGGCAGCGGCCGCCCGACAGCCGCTACCCGCGCGTGGCCGACGGCACGCTGGTGGC
>JASHSK010000059.1 GCA_030038755.1 Gammaproteobacteria bacterium | reverse complement strand
GAGAGATGTCCGCATCAGGTCTGGGTCGGGATGTCGATCACCGTCTGCGTGATCTGATTCTCCGTGGACACCATCTCGGCATTGGCCTGGAAGGCGCGCTGCGCCGTGATCATGTTCACCAGCTCACTGGTGATGTCGACGTTGGACTCTTCGAGCGAGCCGGACTCGATGGTGCCGACACCGGCGCCGCCGGCCTGGCCGTAGACCGCCGGGCCCGAGGCATAGGTCTGCACCCAGTTGGTGTTGTCCACCTGCTGCAGCCCTTCCTGGTCGGCGAAGTTGGCGACCGCGACCTGCCCGAGATCGGTCGACTGCCCGTTGGTGTAGTTCGCCTGTACGATGCCGCTGGAGCTGACCGACACGCCGCTGAGCTGACCGGTGGTGTAGCCGTTCTGCGTCTCGGAGGTGACCCCGAAGGTGTCGCCGTACTGCGTGGTGTCGTCGAAGTTATAGGTGACGTCCATCGCCGCCCCACCCGTGGTGGGCGTGTACGTGCCGAAGTCGATCTCCTCCGGATTGGCAGCGGCGCCGCCCGGGTTGGTCGCGCCGGTCAGTGCGCCGCTGGAGCTGTACGTCAGCGTCACCGGCTGCGTGTTCACCTGGGTGCCGTCGATGTACTCGTATGCGTCCCACGTGCCCGAACCGGTATTCACGAAGTAAAAGCTCGCGGTGTGCGCGGCACCCAGCGAGTCGTACACCGTCATCGAGGTGGACTGGTTGTAGCTGTTGGAATCGGTCGGACTGAACGGTGTATCGGGAGGCGCGGTGGCGTCGGCGGGCAGATTGAACACCATCGAGCCGGTGGTCGTGGCCGCGGGCGCGCTGTCGCCGCTGGGGATCTGCAGATTGACCAGGTTGGTGGTGTTGAACCCGCCGGAGGCGGTCGGCGCGTACACCTGCAGGTACTGGCCCTGAGAGTTGACGACGTAGCCGTCCGCGTTGGTGGTGAAGGAGCCGGCCCGCGTGTACTGCGTCGCGCCGTCGTCAGTGACCGTGAAGAAGCCGCTGCCGTTGAGGGCCAGATCCAGGCTGTTGCCGGTGGTCTCGATGTCGCCCTGCGAGAACTGCTGCTGCACGTCGTCCAGCTGCACGCCGCCGCCGATCTGCGTGTCGCTGATGCCCTGCGCGGAGGCGGAGAACAGCTCCGAGAACTGCGAATCGGAGCTCTTGAAACCCGTGGTCGAGGAATTGGCGATGTTGTTCGCCGAAACGTCCAGAGCGCTCTGCGCCGCGTCGAGGCCGCTGAGCGCGATACCGAATGAAGAATCTGACATGCCTGTTGCTCCTTGCGCGAAAAGGGGTTAGTCGATCTGCAGCACGTTGCCGAGCGCCACCGAGCCGAGCTGCGGGCTGTTCAGCAGCACCGAGTTGCTCGATGAGTCCAGCGAGACGCTCGAGACGGTGCCGTTCAGGTAGGTCGTCGCCGTCTGGCTGGCGCCGCCGACTTCGGCGGTGGCCGAGACGGTGTAGGTACCGTCGGCCACCGTGGCACCGCTGGGGTTGGTGCCGTTCCAGCTGAAGGACTGCAGTCCCGCCGTGGTCGGCAGCTGCATGCTGCCGATGACGTCGCCGCTGGCGTTGCTGATCGTGAGCGTGACGGCGCTGGCGCCCGAGGGCACCTCCACGGCGCCCGACAGCGTGCCGCCGGTATAGTCGGCGGAGCTCGCCTGCGCGAGCACCGTCTGGCCGACCAGCGCGGCGCTCGAGACCGCCTGCGAGGACAGCATCGAGCTCGACAGCGAGGACAGGCTGGTGTTCAGCTGGGAGATGCCCTCGACGGTGCTCAGCTCCGAGAGCTGATCGAGAAATTCATTGCTGTCGGTGGGATCCAGCGGATCCTGGTTCTGCAGCTGCGCGGTCATGAGCGTCAGAAAGTCGTTCATCGTCAGCCCGCCGATGCCGCCGGAGCCGCTGCTGCCGCTGCTGCCGCTGGTACCCGACGTACCCGAAGTAGCCGTGTCCACGATGGGATTGACTGTACTGGTCATGCGTATTTCCTCAGCCCTGTCCGAGCTTCAGCGTATCGAGCATCAGGTCGCGCGCGGTGCTGAGCACCTCGACGTCGTTCTGATAGGAGCGCGAGGCCGAGATCATGTCGGTCATCTCCTCCACCACGTTGACATTGGGCGCGTACACGTAACCCTGTGCGTTGGCGAGCGGGTTGCCGGGGTCGTAGCGCATGGTCGGGGCCGCCTGGTTCTCGGCGATGCCCGTCACCTCGACGCTCGCGGTCGCCGGGTCGGCATCCAGCCCGCTGCTGAGCACCGCCTGGAACACCGGATGCTTGGCCTGATACACATTGGTGGGATCGGAGCTGACGCTGTCGGCGTTGGCGAGGTTGCTCGCGACCGTATTGAGTCGCACCGACTGCGCGCTCATGCCCGAGCCGGCGATATCAAAGATCTTGAAATCCGACACCGATGCGACTCCTCAGTGGATGGATCTGCTGGCTTCAGGGGTGGTCGATGAGGTACGAACCGCGCTCACGACGACGAGCTGATCGCGGTCTGCAGGTCCTGCAGCTTCACATTCAGGAACGTGAGGCTCGCCTGGTAGCGCACGGTGTTCTCGGCGAACGCGGACTGCTCGAGCTGTTCGTCGACGGTGTTGCCGTCGAGCGCCGGCGCCATGGGCACACGATATTTGAGAAACGCATCGGCTCCGCCGGCGCTGGGTAGTGCACCGCCGGCCTGCGCCAGCGCCGCGCCGGCCGCAGTGCCGTCCGCCGTGGAATCAGCCGCCGGGCTCGCACCGCCCGCCGCGCCCCCGGTGCCG
>JASHSK010000058.1 GCA_030038755.1 Gammaproteobacteria bacterium | reverse complement strand
GCGGCCGCCGGCGCGACGGCGGGCACCGACTGCGCGGCCGCGGCGGACTGGGATGCCTGCGCGGCCGCGGCGCCCGGTAGCAGTGTCACGGCAGTGGCGGCCCACAGTGCCACAGTCACGGTTTTACCGCTCAAGTTCATGTACATGCTCCACCTCTCATGCCGCAATCATGTTCCCATCCGCGACCGGGCGACGCGCGAAGATACCGAAACCCAGAATGCCGGCGTAGCAGATCGCCGGTACGAACAGCGCGCTCTTCAGCCCGAGCAGATCAGCTGCGTGACCGGTCGCCAGAGGTATGAGCGCGCCGCCCACGATGGCGACACACAGGATCCCCGAAGCCTGCGCGGCACGCGCGCCGAGGCCCTCGCAGGCGAGCGAGAAGATGGTCGGGAACATCAGCGAGTTGAACAGCCCCACCGCCAGCAGCGACCAGCCCGACAGAGCTCCGATGCTGTGCGAGGACACGAACAGCAGGCACAACACCGCCGCGGCCGCGCCGGCCAGAACCTTGCCGGGCGAATACAGGCGCAGCAGCTCCGCACTGATGAACCTGCCCACCATGGCGCCACCCCAGTAGTAGGACACGTGCTGCCCGGCCGACTGCGCGGCCAGATGCAGCGCGCTGGGCTGCATCAGGTAGCTGACCATGAGTGAGCCGATGGTCACCTCCGCGCCCACGTACAGAAAGATGCACAGCACGCCATAGCTGAAACGCGCCTGCCGCAGCAACGACCACGCCTGCTGCGCCCCGCTCTGCCGCGCGCCGCCTGCCTGCGCGCGGGCCTCGAGCAGGCGGCGCCGCTGCAGCCACGCCAGCAGCGCCAGCAATGCCAGCACCACCGCGAGCCCGAGATAGGCGCGCATGATGACGTGTGTCTCACGCACCCGATACGCAGTCAGTGCCCGGCCGACCAGCGCCTGTGGATCCACGCGGCTGATCGATCGCAGGATCAGGCCAGACCCGACGTAGGGAAACACCGTGGTACCCAGCGAATTGAAAGCCTGCGCAAACGTCAGGCGGCTGTGAGCGGTGGCCGGCGGCCCGAGCAGCGAGATCAGCGGATTGGCCACCACCTGCACCACGGTGACGCCGGCCGCCAGCACGAACAGGGCGACCAGGAAGGTCGCGAACAGCGCCGATGCAGACGCGGGGATGAACAGCAGGCAGCCCGCGGTCATCAGCGCGAGTCCCAGCGCCGCGGCGGGCAGATAGCCGATACGGCGGACCACGCCCGCGGCCGGCAGCGAGATCACGAAGTAGGCGGCAAAGAACGCCGACTGCACCAGCATCACCTCGGCATAGGAGAGCGTGAACAGCTCGCGCAGCTTCGGGATGATGATGTCGTTCAGGCTGGTGATGCCGCCGAAGAAGAAGAACAGCGCGACCACGAAGATGCGCAGGGACTGCGGATCCCGCGGCTTCGCTGTGAGTACGGCCGCTGACTCGTTCACGGCCGCTGGCTGCTGGCGCGTATCGACGGCGGCTACTGTCCGGGGGACGGCGGCACCGGAATCGCGACCGGTGGATGCACGTTCACCGTGCCCACGGTTTCCAGGCGGATCTTGCCGCCGCGCACCAGGTAGGTCTCCACGCCGCGCACCTCGTTCGACTTGCCGGCGTTCTGCACCCAGATCAGCCAGGCGACATCCGCGGTGAAGTGCTTCTCGATGATGTCCGGTCCGCGCTGCCGCTGCGCGCCCGCGGGGGCATTGGAAGCGCCCTGCCCTGCGGTCGATTGCCCCGCCGGCGCCGGTCGCAGCAATGGCGCGAACTGCGCACGGATCGCGGCCTTGCCGTGTGCGACGCCCGCCGCGCTGATCACCACGGCATCGTCAGCGTAATCGCTCATCACCGCATCGAGGTCGGCGGCGGCAAAGCTCGCGAAATGATGTGCGACGATCTGCTCGGGCGTGCCCGCCCTGGGGGCTGCCGCCCGCGCGACGGCGGTCGCCCCGGCGAAACACAGCAGCGCGAGCACAGAAATCGCGAGAACGGCGCTACGGCGCATATCGCACCCCCCTGCGAAGCAGGTTGTTATGGGGCTGAGGATACAACGCACGGCATGGCACTGTCGACGCGGCGGCCGCCGTCGATGCCGCGCGCCCGCTCCACGGTCGCGCGGTACCCGGCCGGACCTCAGCGCATGCGCAGCAGGTTCAGCTCCTCCACCTGTACCGCGTCGGTCGTGGCGCGCAGCGTCGCGACCTGATCGGGTGTCACGGACGGGGCGTGGTTGCCCCAGGAGGTGCGCACGAAGTTCACCAGGTCGGCGATCTGCTGATCGTTGAGAATCGTGCGGTAGGAGGCCATGCGGTAGAAGTCCGGATTGCCGGACACCACCAGCGGTGAGGAGCCGTTGAGGATGATGTTGACCAGCGAGATCGGATTGGCATCGAGCACGGATGGGTTGCCGGCCAGCGCGGGAATGAAGAGCGCCTGACCGCTGCCGTCGCGCTGGTGGCAGTCGGCGCAGTATTGCGAATAGGTCTGCGAGCCGGGCGCATCGAACTTCAGGCCGGCGAGGGCGTTGGCCGCCGCCGGGTCGTAGTGCCAGCCCTGTGTGTCGTCCGGATGCGCCGGTGGCAGGGATTTGAGGTAGTGCGCGATCGCCTGGTTGTCGGCGTCGCTCAGGTACTGGGTGCTGTAGTTGATGACGTCGATCATCGAGCCGAAGGCGGTGCCGGTGGCGTTGTGACCGGTCTTCAGGAATTGCACCAGGTCCGCCTCGCTCCAGCGGCCCAGACCCAGCGTGGTATCGCCGGTCAGATCCGCTGCCGACCAGTTATCCAACGGTGCGCCCGACAGATAGACACGCCTGTCCTGGGTAAGCGCCTTCTCCTGGAACAGCCAGCCACGCGGCGTGTGGCAGGCACCGCAATGACCGAGCCCCTGCACCAGGTAGGCGCCGCGATTCCACTGGGCATCGTGATCCGCGGACGGCTGGTACGTATGCGTATCGAGGAAGAACAGGTTCCACAGGCTCATCAGCCAGCGCATGCTCAGCGGCCAGCCGATCTGCGCGGGCCGGTTCTCCTGGTGCACCGGCTGCACGGCTTTCATGAAGTAGGCATACAGCGCCGCGATGTCGGCATCCGAGATCTTGGCGTACGAGGGATAGGGCATCGAGGGATACAGATGATGTCCGTCGCGCGCGATCCCGCGTCGCAGTGCACGGTCGAAGTCCTGCAGCGTGTACAGGCCGATGCCGGTCTGGGGATCCGGCGTGATGTTGGTCGGGTAGATGGTGCTGTTGAGCGGCAGCCCCATGGGGCGGCCGCCGGCGTAGGCGGCCCCGCCCGGCGACGAGTGGCAGGCGACGCAGTCGGCCGCGTAGGCGAGATACTGACCGCGCGCCACGAGCGCTGCATCCGCGCTCTGCGCCGGCGGTGCCGAATCCGTACGGCCATAAGGCATACCGATCAGCAGCAGCAGCGCCAACGCAACGACGTTTCGCGAAAGCTTGAGCATCGGGCCTCCCCTTGGCCGCCTGCCGCACCTGTTGGCCGTTTGATTGCTTTTCGCAGCAGCAGCCGCGGCCGGGGATATTCCCATAAACGATCGGCGATGAGAACGCGCCGCATCGAGCGCAGCAATTTCAGGAACTTGTCACCCTCGCGATATACCAGTGTCTATAGCGCTTGACGACAGATGCGCCCCGCTCAGCCCTGCGCGCTCTCCAGCCCGCTCGGCACCGGCACATTCTCGCTGGTCAGCGTCATGCCCGCCTGGCGCGCGAGCGTCTCGACGAGCGCGGCGAAGTCCCCGGCGAGATAGGCCTGCGGATCCGGCTGCAGCGTCGCCATGCCGAAGTGCGCCTGCAGTACCTCGCGGACGGCCGCCGTCACGGGCATCGCGACGTCCAGCTCGCGGGCCACGGCGAGGCCGAGATCCACATCCTTGCGCAGCAGCTCCATCGTGAAGGTCGGCTTGAAGTCCAGGTTGACGAGCGCCGGCGATTTGTAGCGCGTGAAGATCGAGCCCAGTGCGCTGTCGTTCATGAACTGCAGGAACGCGTGGCGCGCTACTCCCGCCTTCTGGGCCAGCAGCATGACCTCGATGAGATTCTCGATCACTGCCGCCAGGAAGACGTTGTGGCTGATCTTGCAGATGCGCGCCAGATCACCCTCGCCCACGTAGCTCACGCCGTGTACCGCGTAGGTTCTGATCAGCGGCTCGACACGCTCGAAGGCTGCGCGCGGGCCGGACACCACGCTGGAGAGCTTGCCCGCGGCCACGCAGCGCGGATTGCCGCTCACGGGGGCGGACAGGAACTCCACACCGCGCTCACCGAGGCCGTGGCGAACACGAGCCGACTCCTCGACCCCGATCGTCGAGCAATCCACGACGATGCCGGGGACACGGCCCGCGGCGGTGGCGATCACGCCCTCCGCGCCCAGCAGCACCTCCTCCAGGTCCTTGCCGGTCGACAGCATCGTGAACAGCACATCACTGGCCGCGAGCTCACCCCGGCGCTGCACGAGGCTCGCGCCGTGACGCGCCAGCGGCTCCGCCTTGGCGCGCGTGCGGTTCCACACGCGCACGGCACGCCCCGCCTGCAGCAGCCGCAGCGCCATCGCATAGCCCATGCGACCCATGCCGATCCACCCGATTTCCATGTGCGCCTCCGCCCGCTTTTCGGCTGTTGCAATCTCATCATCGGTCGAAATTGTTCTTCTTGCCCTTCCTCACGTACTCGACCGTGGAACCGATGTGCCTGCGGCTGTGCACCGCGCGGTTCTTGGCGAGATGGCCGAACATCTGGATGCCGAAGCCGCCGTCCAGATCGTTGGTGATGCGCTGCCGCCAGGGGCGGCGAACGATCTGCGTCGTCAGCCGTCGCGTGGTGCGCGGCTGCGTCATGATGTGATCGGCGATCTGCCAGGCACGCGTCAGCAGCCGCTCGCGCGGCACCACCTCGTTGACCATGCCGTACTCCAGCGCAGTGCGCGCGTCGATCGCCTGCCCCGTCAGCAGCGCATAGGCAGCGCGCTTGACGCCCAGCAGCTCCTGGAAGCAGCAGTGGATGCCGTCACCGGGCACCGAGCCGATGTCGTAATGCAGATCGAAGATGACCGCATCCTCGCTGCAGATCGAGATGTCGCACATCAGGCAGATCTCGGTGTGAAAGCCCGGCCCGTTGAGTACTCCGATGGTCGGGATCTCCAGGTCGTTGACGAGCGAGCTGACGTTGATGCGCCCGTCCTTGTAGGCATACTCGTAGGCCCAGTAAGCCCCATCCTCCTCCTCGAGCTTGAAGCCCTCCGGGTCCGCGTCCATCATGAATTCCTTGCCCGTCCCGGTCAGGATCAGGATCTCGTTCTGCGGATCGGCGCCCACGGTCTTGAGCATCTGCCCGAGCGAGCGATGATTCTCGACGCTCAGCTGCGTCGGCCCCCCTTGCGTGTGCGCCTCGACCAGCAGCACGCCGTCCTCGCGACGTTGCATGCTGTAGTGCTGCTTGAAGCGCTCGCGGTATTCGTCGAACTGCGGCGGCGAAACAAAGGGTGCGAGTGACATGGCGTTTCTCCTGGTCGCGCCGGCGTCGGCGGCGCATGGTCGGCTGAGATCCTGCGGATGCCCCTACACGGGCGCGTAGGCGCCCGGCGGAGTCTCGAGCACTGGCGCACGCGGCACGGGCTGGCCGCGTCCCAGGGCGCTCCACACGGCCCTGACGATATTCTGCGTATCCAGCCCGTAGCGGGTGAACAGGAATTCGCGGCTGCCCGATTCCGCGAATACGTCGGCGATGCCCACGCGCACCAGTGGCACGGCGAGCGCATGCTGCGCCAGCGCCTCTGCCACCGCCGAGCCCAGCCCGCCCACGACGGTGTGGTTCTCGGCGGTCACGACCAGCCGGCTGGCGCGCGCCGCGCTGACGATGGTCGCGGCATCCAGCGGCTTGATGACCGGAGAGTTGACGACCGTGACGGCGAGCCCGTGCTCGCTGAGCGTGCGCGCCGCGGCCAGCGCCGGCGGAATCATCATGCCCGCGGCCACCAGGCAGGCGTCGCTGCGCGCGCGCCCGCCGACCAGCAGCTGCGCGTGCTGCAGATCGAAGGGGTGGTCGTGCTCGTGGATCACGGGGATCTCACCGCGCTTCAGGCGCATGTAGGCCGGCCCGCGGTGCGCGGCGAGCGCCGCGACGGCCTGGCGGATCTCGATGGCATCCGAGGGCTCGACGATCAGCATATTGGGGAGAGATCGCATCAGCGCCACATCCTCGATGGCCTGATGGCTCGGGCCGCCGGGGCTGGACAGACCGGGCATGAACCCTATCAGCTTGACGTTCAGCGCCGGGTAGGCGATGGCCATCGCGATCTGGTCGTAGCAGCGTCGCGTGCAGAACACCCCGAAGGTATTGACGAATACCGTGTGCCCGGCGCGCGCGAGGCCCCCGGCGATGCCGATCATGTTCGCCTCGGCCATACCGGCGTTGAAGAAACGCTCCGGTAGAGCATCGCGAAAGATGTCCGTCTCGGTCTGGCGCGTCAGATCCGCACCCAGGCACAGCAGCTCCGGACGGCGCCGCGCCTCCTCGAGCAGCGCCTCCCCGTATGGCTTGAGCACCGTCGGATAGGGCGGCTCACGCAAGCGCGCTCTCCAGCTCGGCGATCAGCGCGCGCTGCTGCGCCTCGTCCAACCGCAGGAAATGCCCGTCGAGCGTGCGCGGCAGCGAGCGCGTGCGTCCGAGGATCTCGGTGCGCGCGATCAGCGCGAAAGGCTCGGCGTCGGCGCTGCGGCTCGCGAGCGCCGTGGAGAGCGCGCGCACGTCATGTCCGTCGACTTCGGCCACACGCCAGCCGAACGCGCGCCACTTATCGGCCAGCGGCTCGAGCGTGGTCACGGATGAGACCGGTCCATCGACCTGTGAGTCGTTGGCGTCGATCACGGCCACCAGTCTGCCCATGCGCCGCCGGTGATGCGCGGCAAACATCGCCGCCTCCCAGGTCTGCCCCTCTTCCATCTCGCCGTCACTGATGAACACATAGGTATCGCGGGCTTCACCGCGCAGGTGCGCGGCGAGCGCGAAGCCGATGGCACCCGACAGCCCCTGGGCGAGCGAGCCGCACACCAGATCGACCAGCGGTGTGCGCTCGGTGCCGATGGCCTCGAGCGACGAGCCGTTGCGGCCATACTCGTTCAGCCGTCGCGCATCGAGCAGGCCGACCTCCGCGGCCACGGCGTACAGCGCGATGACGTAGTGGCCCGGGGACAGCACAAAGCGATCCTGGCCGGGACGCACGCAGCCGCCACCGAACAAGGTCGCGAAGATCTCCGCCGAGGACAAGGCCTGGCCGAGGTAACCGAAGCCCTCGATCGCCACCATGCGAGCGGCATTCAGCCGAATGCGGGCGGCGAGCCGCGCGAGCGAGTCGGTGGCAGCGGGCATCCTGGGAATCCTGAGCCCTGACGGCCGGATGAGACGGGCAAATTAATTTCCGAACGGCGCGCTGTCAATCGCGGCGCGCGCCTCGGCGAGCTTGCACAGCACCAGCGACAGGTCCTCGCGCGAGTGCGCGGCCGACAGCTGCAGGCGGATGCGCGCCCTGCCCTGCGGCACCACCGGGTACGAGAAGGCGACGACGTAGATGCCCTCGGCCAGCAGCCGCTCCGCGAGGCGCGTGGCCGCCACGGCATCACCGATCATCACCGGCACGATCGGATGTTCACCCGGCAGAATATCGAATCCCTGTGAGGCGAGCTCGTGGCGGAACCACAGCGTGTTCTCGAGCAGCCGGCGACGCAGCTCTCCCGACTGCTGCAGCAGCTGCAGCACGCGCAGCGTGACTGCGGCGATGACCGGCGGCAGCGAATTGGAGAACAGATACGGGCGCGAGCGCTGGCGCAGCCACTGAATGATCTCGCGGCGCCCGGAGGTATAGCCACCGCAGGCCCCGCCGAGCGCCTTGCCGAGCGTGCCGGTGAGAATGTCGACGCGCCCGAGAACCCCGTGGTATTCGGGGGTGCCGCGCCCGTGCTCACCGAGCACGCCGACCGCATGCGAATCATCGACCATCACCAGCGCCCCGTGACGCTCCGCCAGCGCGCAGATCTCGGGCAGGCGCGCTATGTGGCCGTCCATGGAGAACACCCCGTCGGTCGCGATCAGCACGCGCCGGCAGTGCCCCGACACCTCGACGAGCTGTCGCTCCAGGTCCTGCATGTCCCCGTTGCCAAAGCGCAGCCGCCGCGCCTTGCACAGGCGGATGCCGTCGATGATGGAGGCGTGATTGAGCGCATCGGAGATGACCGCATCCTCTTCCGTAAGCAGAGTCTCGAACAGACCGCCGTTCGCATCAAAGCAGGAGTTGTAGAGAATCGTCTCCTCGGTACCGAGGAAGGCGGAGAGGGCCCGCTCCAGCTCGACGTGCACCTGCTGCGTGCCGCAGATGAAGCGCACCGAGGCCATGCCGAAACCCCAGCGCTCGAGCGCCGCGTGCGCGGCCTGCAGCAGGTCCGGATGATTGGCCAGACCGAGATAGTTGTTGGCGCAGAAGTTCAGCACCTCTCCGCGCGCCACGCGCACGTGCGGCTGCTGCGGGGATAGGAGCTCGCGCTCGGACTTGTACA
>JASHSK010000057.1 GCA_030038755.1 Gammaproteobacteria bacterium | reverse complement strand
CGCAGCCCGGCTACCTTCCGGAAGCGGAGCGCGGAAACACCCGCGGCTCGATCCACAGTGCCTGGGCGCGCGCGCACAGCTCGCCGTCCTCATCGAACAGCGCCGTGCCCGCCTGGTACTTGCGTCCGCTCGAGGAGATCTTCCAGCCGATGACGATGCAGGGCTCATCGATATGCACGCAACGGTCCACGTGCGCGGTGAATTCGCCGAGCAACATCGGTACCGCATCGGCGCGGGCCGCGAAATAGCCCGGACAGTCGAGCGCGGCGGTCATGAATTCGGGTCGCACCTTGCCACCGGGACCGGCCAGCGAGACGTCCGGCGTCCAGGTGGCCGCCACGCACGGACTGCCCGGCAGTGGGCCGGCGAAGATACGCAGACCATCGCCGCGTGCGCGCTCGGTCCCACAGGCGAAGCAGCGTGGAAATGCGTGGTGCGCGAAGCCGACGAAGCCGCGCGACGCATCCAGCGCCTGCAGGTAGCTCGGCGCACCGGGGACCGTCAGCTGCAGCGTGTCGGGTTCGCCGCGCGCGAATAGCTGCTCGCCCTGGCGCAGCTCCACCGTGCCGTCCTGTCCGGTATGAATCTGGAACGTGGCCTGCAGCGACACCGGTTGCAGCAGCCGGACGCGCAGCTGCCGGTCGGAATGGCTCGCGAGCACCCCCGAGAGGTAGCCGCCGTGCGCATAGCCCGGCGGTCCGCAGAAACGACGCTCGACGACCAGACTGCTCATGAGCGCTCCGACCCATCACCGCGCCGGCTCATGACGGCTCCGGCTCAGCGCGGCCTCAGTGCCGCGAGCCACTGCTGCGCCGATTCGCCGCGCTCGAGCACCTCGACGAGCGCCGAGCCGACGACCA
The DNA here is from genome assembly GCA_030038755.1 of Gammaproteobacteria bacterium. Taxonomy (GTDB): domain Bacteria; phylum Pseudomonadota; class Gammaproteobacteria; order Steroidobacterales; family Steroidobacteraceae; genus FEN-1191. The sequence goes on along the minus strand of JASHSK010000057.1, from coordinate 2,591 downwards.
CCCCGTCGACCATGCCGCGCAGCGCCTCCACCTGCGCGCGCGTGCGGATGCCGAAGCCCGCGCATACCGGTACGGTGGCGGCGGCGCGCACCCGCGCGAGATAGTCGGCCATGTCAGCCGCCGCGCCCGCGCTGCGCCCGGTCGTGCCGGTCATGGTGACCGCATACACGAAGCCCTGGCTCGCGGCCGCCACGCGCGCGAGTCGCTCGGGCGCAGTCACCGGCGTGACCATCTGGATCAACGCGAGCCCCTCGGTGGCCAGCGCCGCACCCACGCCCTGGCTCTCGTCGAAGGGCAGATCCGGAACGATGAAACCGCAGACCCTGGCGCGCGCGGCGTCGTGCGCGAGGCGCGGCAGTCCGTAGGCCAGCAGTGGATTGAGGTAACTCATGAGCAACAGCGGCGCGCGCGTGGCCGGCAGCGCCGTCAGCTGCGCGAGGATCCAGCGGAGGCTCACTCCGGCGCGCAGCGCCTGCTCGCTGGCGCGCTGGATCGTCACACCGTCGGCCATCGGATCGGAGAACGGCACGCCGATCTCGACCACATCGGCGGCCGCCGCGATCGACAGCAGCTGCTCGCCAAACTGCTCCCGGCTCGGAAAGCCCGCCGTCATGTAGGCCACGAGCGCGGGCCCAGCCCCGGCGGCCGCACGCACGGCCGCCTCGATCCTTCGGCCCGGCGGCAGCGCCCCCTGCGCTTCGATCGCCGCGGTGTGGCTCGCCGCCGGATCCTTGGCCGCGTTCATGCGCCGTGCCCGCCCGGCCGCTGCCGTCGCTGCTGTGGTTGCCGCTGCTGTTGTTGTTGCTGCTGCTGCTGCTGCTGTTGCTGTTGCTGTTGCTGCTGCTGTTGTTGCTGCCGGTGCTGTTGCGGGTGCTGTGCCTGCTCGGGCCGACCCGGCTCGGCCACGGCCGACAGCGTGGGCATGTCCTTATCTCCGCGTCCGGACAATCCGATGAGCAGCCGCGCGCCAGGGTGCTCTGCGGCCCAGCGGCGCGCACCGGCCAGCGCGTGCGCACTCTCCAGTGCCGGCAGGATGCCCTCCAGCTCGCAGCACTCGCGCACCGCCTCGAGCGCCTCGGCATCAGTGGCGCTGCGGTAGTCGACGCGGCCGATCAGACGCAGCAGCGCATGTTCGGGACCGACGCCCGGATAATCCAGTCCGGCGCTGACCGAATGCGTCTCCTGTACCTGGCCATCTTCGTTCTGCAGCAATAGCGAGTAGCTGCCGTGCAGCACCCCCGGCCGGCCGTGGGCGAGCGTCGCCGAGTTATCGCCGAGCGCGGCACCGCGGCCGCCGGCCTCGACGCCGATCAGCTGCACGCTCGCGTCGGCCAGAAACGGATGAAACAGCCCGATCGCGTTGGAACCGCCACCCACGCACGCGATGATCGCATCGGGTAGGACACCGCTGCGCTCGAGCAGCTGCGCGCGCGCTTCCCGGCCGATCACGCATTGCAGCTCACGCACCAGGTACGGATAGGGATGCCCGCCGACGGCCGAGCCCAGCAGGTAGTAGGTGCCTTCGGGGTCGGAGACCCAGTCGCGTAACGCCTCATCGATCGCCGCGCGCAGCGTGCGGTCGCCGCTCTGCACGGCTACCACGCTCGCTCCGAGCAGGCGCATGCGCCCGACATTGGGCGCCTGGCGTTGCATGTCGACGGCCCCCATGTACACGGTGCACGGCAGTCCGACACGGGCGCAGGCAGCGGCGCTCGCCACGCCGTGCTGGCCGGCACCGGTCTCGGCGATCACGCGGCGCGCCCCCAGACGGCGCGCCAGCAGCGCCTGCCCGAGGGCGTTGTTGATCTTGTGCGCGCCGGTGTGCGCGAGGTCTTCGCGCTTGAGCCACACCTCGGCACCCCAGCGCGCCGACAGGCGGCGCGCGGGAGTGAGCGCCGTGGGCCGGCCGGCCCACTCGTGCAGCTCGCGCTGCAGCTCGGCCTGATAATCCGGATCGGGCAACCAGCGCCGCACGCCACGCTCGAGTCGCTCGTGCGCGCCGATGAGCGTCTCGGGCACGTAGCGACCGCCGTACGGTCCATAGCGCCCGCGCTCGTCGGGGAAACGCCCGGCGAGCAGTTCCGCGAGAAGTTCCTGCGGCGCCGTTGCCGCTGGCATTGCCACTGCCGTCATAACAGCCTCATGCTGGAGTTCCATTGCGCACCGCTTGCACGAAGCGCGCGATCAGCTCCGGATCCTTGCGGCCCGGGAGCGCCTCCACGCCGCTGGAGACGTCCACGCCGAAAGGGCGCACCGCTGCGATGGCCTCGCGCACGTTGTCGGGTGTGAGGCCGCCGGCAAGGATGAGCTCGCGCGACCGGGCGAGATTCGCCGCCTGTGACCAGTCGGCCCGCGCGCCGCTGCCGCTCGTGGCGCTCTCGTAGAGCAGCCGCGGGGGCAGCATGGCCGCGCTCGTGGCCGCGCTCGTGGCCGGGCTCGCGGCCGGGCTCGCGGCCGCGCTCAGCGCCACGCTTGCGGTGTCGGCTGCGCTGCGCAGCACCGGCAGGCGCGACAGCCCCTCGGGCAGGCGCAGTGTCGCCAGGTCGCTCAAATCGGTCTGCAGGATATCGGGCCGCAGCACCTGCAGGATC